>NZ_CP011503.1:1629137-1954965 GCF_001028665.1 Burkholderia pyrrocinia | reverse complement strand
GAGTATACGTTGTCGCCGATCATAACCGGCCAGCGTCGCGCGGTAGAAAATCGCCCGGCCGGCCTGTGGATGGTTTGCAACAACCGCCGTGCGGGCCTTCCGGCGCGGCTTCCCGCCCCTCCCTCACGCGCCGCGTCCCGCGGCGCTACAATCGCGTGATGAATGCGCCCCTCGACCCCGCCATCGCCGTCGACGTCTACCGCCAGCGCCGTGAACGCGTGCTTGCCGCACTGCGCGCCGCGGGCGGCGGCGTCGCCATCGTCCCCACCGCGCCGGAACTGCTGCGCAACCGCGATACGGCCTACCCGTACCGGCACGACAGCTACTTCCACTACCTGACGGGCTTCACCGAGCCGGATGCCGTGCTCGTGCTGAACGCGGCCGCGCCGCACGGCGCGCCGGAGTCGATCCTGTTCTGCCGCGGCAAGAATGCCGACCGCGAGATCTGGGAAGGCTTCCACTACGGGCCCGAAGCCGCGCGCGACGCGTTCGGTTTCGACGCGGCATTCGCGGTCGACGTGATCGACACCGAGATGCCGCGCCTGCTCGCCGACGCGGGCACCGTGCACTACCGGTTCGGCGCATCCGCCGACTTCGACCGCCAGCTCGCGGGCTGGATCGACGCGGTGCGCGCGCTGGCGCGCACCGGCGTCGCCGCGCCGGACGCGATGCTCGACCTCACGCCGCTCGTCGACGACATGCGGCTCGTGAAGGACGAGCACGAACTCGCGATCATGATGCGCGCCGCGCACATCTCCGCGCTCGCGCACCGCCGCGCGATGCAGGTGTGCCGCCCCGGCATCCGCGAATACGAACTCGAGGCCGAGCTGCTGTATACGTTCCGCAAGCACGGCGCGCAGGCGCCCGCGTACGGCTCGATCGTCGCGGCCGGCGCGAACGCGTGCGTGCTGCACTACCCGGCCGGCAACGCGGCTGCGCAGGACGGCGACCTGATCCTGATCGACGCCGCGTGCGAGCTCGACGGCTACGCGTCGGACATCACGCGCACGTTCCCGGCCAACGGGCGCTTCTCGCCCGCGCAGCGCACGCTGTACGACATCGTGCTCGCCGCGCAGCAGGCCGCGATCGATGCGACGCGCGCAGGGGTGCCGTTCGAGGCGCCGCACGATGCGGCCGTGCGCGTGCTCGCGCAGGGGCTGCTCGACACCGGCATCATCCCGAAAGCGCGCTTCTCGAACGTCGACGACGTGATCGCCGAGCGCGCGTACGCGCGCTTCTACATGCACCGCACGGGCCACTGGATCGGCATGGACGTGCATGACTGCGGCGACTACCGCGAGCGCCTCGCCGAGCGCGACGGCAACGGCGCGCTGCCGTGGCGCACGCTGAAGCCCGGCATGACGCTGACGGTCGAGCCCGGCCTGTATGTGCGCGCAGCCGACGACGTGCCGCCCGAGTACTGGAACATCGGCATCCGCATCGAGGACGACGCGATCGTGCGCGAGCAGGGCTGCGAGCTGATCACGCGCGGCGTGCCCGTCGCGGCCGACGAAATCGAAGCGCTGATGCGCGCGGGCGCATGACCGGCCGCCGCCGACCGTTACCTCCGTTTCACGAATCAAGATGACGACCGCCTCCTCCCCGGCCACGCCGGACTACGACCTCGCCATCGTCGGTGCGGGCCCCGTCGGGCTCGCGCTCGCCGGCTGGCTCGCGCGCCGCAGCGCAACGCAGCACGCGTCGATCGCGCTGATCGATGCGCGCGAACCGGCCGCGAGCGCGAGCGACCCGCGCGCGATCGCCGTCTCGCACGGCAGCCACGTGCTGCTCGACACGCTCGCGTGGCCTGCCGACGCGACGCCGATCGAACATATCCACGTGTCGCAGCGCGGCCATTTCGGCCGCACGCTGATCGATCGCGACGAGCACGACCTCGCCGCGCTCGGCTATGTCGTGCGCTACGGCTCGCTCGTGCAGGCGCTCGCGGGCGCCGTGCGCGGCACGCGCGTCGACTGGCTCACGTCGACCACCGCGCGCGCGCCGCAGCAGGACGCCGACGGCGTCACGCTGACGCTCGACGGCCCGCAGGGCGAGCGTACGCTGCGCGCGCGCATCGTCATCAACGCCGAAGGCGGGCTGTTCCACGAACAGCAGGCCGACGCCGGCAAGCATCGCCGCGACTACGGGCAGACCGCGCTCGTCGGCACGGTCACGGTATCGGCGCCGCGCCCGTACGTCGCATGGGAGCGCTTCACGCACGAAGGCCCGCTCGCGCTGCTGCCGCTCGGCGGGCCGCGCCAGGCCGACTACGCGCTCGTCTGGTGCTGCACGCCGGACGAAGCGGCGCGGCGCGGCGCGCTGCCCGACGACGCGTTCCTGCGCGAGCTCGGCAGCGCGTTCGGCGAACGCATGGGCCAGTTCGTCGCGATCGCGGGCCGCGCGTCGTTTCCGCTCGGGCTGAACGCCGCGCAGACGCTCGTCAGCGGCCGCGTCGCGATCGTCGGCAATGCCGCGCAGACCCTGCACCCCGTCGCGGGCCAGGGGCTCAACCTCGGGCTGCGCGATGCACATACGCTCGTCGACACGCTGTCCGTGCAGGGCTTCGAAGCGACCGCGCTCGCGACCTTCAACGCGCGCCGCGCGCTCGACCGGCGCTTCACGATCGGCGCGACCGACACGCTTGCGCGGCTGTTCACGATCGACGCGGGCCCGCTCCCGCTGCTGCGTGGCGCCGCGCTCACCGCGCTCGAGTTCGTGCCGCCGCTCAAGAAGGCGATCGCGCGCCAGATGATGTTCGGCCAGCGCAACTGACGCACGGCGCACCGTGCGGTGCGCCCAGCCGGACCACACAAACCGGGTCAAATCGGCGAGGCATGGGAATACGGTAAAATGCGCGTTTTCCCTCCGCCCTTTTCATGCCCGCGCCGGTCGCGGGCGGTGCCATTGCGATGCCCGTTATCGGCTCTCACGTATTGCGTAACAACCTGTTCGTCGCCCCGATGGCCGGGGTGACGGATCGTCCGTTCCGTCAGCTGTGCAAGCGGCTGGGGGCCGGTTACGCCGTGTCCGAGATGGTCGCGTCCAACGCGCAGCTGTGGAAAAGCGCGAAGACGATGCGGCGCGCGAACCACGAAGGCGAAGTGGAGCCGATCGCGGTGCAGATCGCCGGCGCCGATCCGGCGATGATGGCCGAAGCGGCCCGCTACAACGTCGACAACGGCGCGCAGATCATCGACATCAACATGGGCTGCCCGGCGAAGAAGGTCTGCAACGTCGCGGCCGGCTCCGCGCTGCTGCAGAACGAGCCGCTCGTGCAATGGATCGTCGAGGCCGTCGTCGCGGCGGTCGGCACGGGGCCCGATGCGGTGCCCGTCACGCTGAAGATCCGCACCGGCTGGGACCGCGAGCACAAGAACGCGATCACGGTCGCGCGTCTCGCCGAAGCCGCCGGCATCTCGATGCTCACCGTGCACGGCCGCACGCGCGCCGACCTGTACCGCGGCGAAGCAGAATACGACACCATCGCGGCCGTGAAGGCGGCCGTGCGGATTCCGGTCGTCGCGAACGGCGACATCACGTCGCCCGCAAAAGCGAAGGCCGTGCTCGATGCAACGGGCGCCGACGCACTGATGATCGGTCGTGCCGCGCAAGGCCGGCCGTGGTTGTTCCGTGAAATCGATCATTTCCTGCAAACCGGCGAGCTGCTGCCGCCGCCGCTGATCGACGAGATCCAGCAGGTGATGAATGAACACCTGGAAGACCACTACGCGTTCTATGGCGAATTCACGGGAGTCCGTACTGCGCGCAAGCACATCGGCTGGTACACTCGCGGCCTTTCCGGTGCCAACGGGTTCCGGCACAGGATGAACACGCTCGATTCCTCCCGCGAGCAGCTCGCCGCCGTCAATGCATTCTTCGAGGCGCAAAAAGCGCTGTCGGACCACCTCGTCTACGTCGACGACGAAGAGGAAAACGGCCAGCGCGAGTCGGACGACCATAACCAGTTAGCAGCATGAGCAAGCACAACATCGAACAATGTGTCCGCGAGAGCCTGGACGTGTATTTCCGGGATCTAGACGGCTCCAATCCGCACGACGTCTATGAAATGGTGATGTCCTGCGTCGAAAAGCCGATGCTCGAGGTCGTGCTCGTACAGGCAGGCGGCAACCAGTCGCTCGCCGCGGAGTACCTCGGCATCAACCGCAACACGCTGCGCAAGAAGCTGCAGCAGCACGGCCTGCTGTAGTCGGCCGTCCCGTCCCCGTTTCCCTGGCTATTGGTGGTTCCATCATGATCAAGCAAGCGCTCATTTCCGTTTCCGACAAGACCGGCATCGTCGACTTCGCGAAGTCGCTGTCCGACCTCGGCGTCAAGCTGCTGTCGACGGGCGGCACCGCGAAACTGCTCGCCGACGCGGGCCTGCCCGTTACCGAAGTGGCCGACTACACGGGCTTTCCGGAAATGCTCGATGGGCGCGTGAAGACGCTGCACCCGAAGGTGCACGGTGGCATCCTCGCCCGCCGCGACCTGCCCGAGCACATGCAGGCGCTGGAACAGCACGGCATCCCGACGATCGACCTGCTCGTCGTGAACCTGTATCCGTTCGTCGCGACGATCGCGAAGGACGACTGCACGCTCGCCGACGCGATCGAGAACATCGACATCGGCGGCCCGACGATGCTGCGCTCGGCCGCGAAAAACCACCGCGACGTGACGGTCGTCGTCGATCCGGCCGACTACGCGGTCGTGCTCGACGAGATGAAGGCGAACGGCAACACGGTCGGCTACCCGACCAACTTCCGCCTCGCGACGAAGGTGTTCGCGCACACCGCGCAATACGACGGCGCGATCACGAACTACCTGACGAGCCTGACCGACGAGCTGAAGCACGCATCGCGCAATGCATACCCGGCGACGCTGAACATGGCGTTCGACAAGGTGCAGGACCTGCGCTACGGCGAGAACCCGCACCAGAGCGCGGCGTTCTACCGCGATGTCGCGCCGCAAGCCGGCGCGCTCGCGAACTACCGCCAGCTGCAGGGCAAGGAACTGTCGTACAACAACATCGCGGATTCGGACGCGGCGTGGGAATGCGTGAAGACGTTCGACGCGCCGGCCTGCGTGATCATCAAGCACGCGAACCCGTGCGGCGTCGCGGTCGGCAACGATTCGGCCGACGCGTACGCGAAGGCATTCCAGACCGACCCGACCTCCGCGTTCGGCGGCATCATCGCGTTCAACCGCGAAGTCGACGAAGCGGCCGCGCAGGCTGTCGCGAAGCAGTTCGTCGAAGTGCTGATCGCGCCGTCGTTCTCCGACGCCGCGAAGCAGGTGTTCGCCGCGAAGCAGAACGTGCGCCTGCTCGAAATCGCGCTCGGCGACGGCCATAACGCATTCGACCTGAAGCGCGTGGGCGGCGGCCTGCTCGTGCAGTCGCTCGATTCGAAGAACGTGCAGCCGCACGAGCTGCGCGTCGTCACGAAGCGCCACCCGACGCCGAAGGAAATGGACGACCTGCTGTTCGCCTGGCGTGTCGCGAAGTACGTGAAGTCGAACGCGATCGTGTTCTGCGGCAACGGCATGACGCTCGGCGTCGGCGCAGGCCAGATGAGCCGCGTCGATTCCGCGCGCATCGCGAGCATCAAGGCGCAGAACGCGGGCCTGACGCTGGCCGGTTCGGCCGTCGCGTCGGATGCGTTCTTCCCGTTCCGCGACGGTCTCGACGTCGTCGTGGCGGCCGGCGCGACCTGCGTGATCCAGCCGGGCGGCTCGGTGCGCGACGACGAAGTGATCGCGGCAGCCGACGAACACAACATCGCGATGATCCTGACGGGCGTGCGCCACTTCCGTCACTGATCGCATGCGGCCCGCGCGGCTGCAACACGAAAACCCGGCGGCGTCGCACCCGCCGGGTTTTTTATTGCGCGGCGCCGTCGCGCGCAAACGCGCACCCGGCTCGCCGCACCATTCGTTGTAGTATCGCTGCATCACGCTTCTCTCCTCACTCATGCGAATTCTCGGCATCGACCCCGGCCTGCGCGTCACCGGCTTCGGCATCATCGACGTCAGCGGCCACCGGCTCGCCTATGTGGCGAGCGGCGTGATCCGCACGCCGACGGCCGACCTGGCCACGCGGCTCGGCACGATCTTCCAGGGCGTGTCGACGATCGTGCGCGAACATGCGCCCGACCAGTCCGCGATCGAAAAGGTGTTCGTCAACGTGAACCCGCAGTCGACGCTGCTGCTCGGCCAGGCACGCGGCGCCGCGATCTGCGGCCTCGTCGCGGGCGGGCTGCCGGTCGCCGAATACACGGCGCTGCAGCTCAAGCAGGCTGTCGTCGGCTACGGCCGCGCGACCAAGACGCAGATGCAGGAAATGGTGACGCGGCTGCTCAACCTCTCCGGACAACCGGGTTCCGACGCGGCCGACGCGCTCGGCATGGCGATCTGCCATGCGCACGGCGGCAACACGCTCAGCACGCTCGGCGGCCTCGCGCCGGCGCTCGCGAAGAAAGGGCTGCGCGTGCGGCGCGGGCGGCTGGTCGGCTGATGCCGGCGCGCGCCCTCGCCCGGCACACCGGCTCGACCGTTTGGCCCGCGCGCAGCGCGCACATGACACGCACCGCTTCGGCCTGACGGCCAAGCCCATCGGCATTGCGCCGCGCGTGCGCTACACTCGCGCTTTCTTCCTCGCATCCCGCCTCCCATGATCGGTCGCATCGCCGGCATCCTGCTCGAAAAGAACCCGCCTCACCTCCTCGTCGACTGCAACGGCGTCGGCTACGAAATCGACGTGCCGATGAGCACCTTCTACAACCTGCCGCAGACAGGCGAGCGCGTCGTGCTGCTCACGCAGCAGATCGTCCGCGAGGACGCGCATCTGCTGTACGGCTTCCTGACGCCGCAGGAGCGCACGACCTTCCGCGAGCTACTGAAGATCACCGGCATCGGCGCGCGCATGGCGCTCGCCGTGCTGTCCGGGATGAGCGTGCAGGAGCTCGCGCAGGCCGTGACGATGCAGGACGCCGCGCGCCTCACGCGCCTGCCCGGCATCGGCAAGAAGACGGCCGAGCGCCTGCTGCTCGAACTGAAGGGCAAGCTCGGCGCCGACCTCGGCGCGCTCGCCGGCGCCGCATCGGCGTCCGATCACGCGACCGACATCCTCAACGCGCTGCTCGCGCTCGGCTACTCCGAAAAGGAAGGCCTCGCCGCGATCAAGAACGTGCCGGCCGGCACCGGCGTGTCCGAAGGCATCAAGCTCGCGCTGAAGGCGCTGTCGAAGGCGTAACGCGCGCCGGAACCGACTGTCGGACGCAGTGTCGCGCCGCCTCGCGGCGCGCGCCAGTCGGCCGTTCGGCCAGTTCGGACGAGCTGCGGCGCGCGGTACAATGGCCGCATGATTGAAACCGACAAACTCGCCACCGAGCAGCGGATCATCGCCGCCTCGCCCGCCTCGTCGCACGAGGAGGTGTTCGAACGCGCGCTGCGGCCGCGCCAGCTCGACGACTACGTCGGCCAGGAAAAGGTGCGCGGCCAGCTCGAGATCTTCATCGAAGCCGCCAAGCGCCGCTCCGAGCCGCTCGACCACGTGCTGCTGTTCGGGCCGCCGGGTCTCGGCAAGACGACGCTCGCGCACATCATCGCGCGCGAGATGGGCGTGAACCTGCGTCAGACGTCGGGCCCCGTGCTCGAGCGCGCGGGCGATCTCGCCGCGCTGCTGACGAACCTCGAAGCGAACGACGTGCTGTTCATCGACGAGATCCACCGGCTGTCGCCGGTCGTCGAGGAAATCCTGTATCCGGCGCTCGAGGATTACCAGATCGACATCATGATCGGCGAAGGTCCGGCCGCGCGCAGCGTGAAGCTCGACCTGCAGCCGTTCACGCTCGTCGGCGCGACCACCCGCGCGGGAATGCTGACCAACCCGCTGCGCGACCGTTTCGGGATCGTCTCGCGCCTCGAGTTCTACGACGCCGAGCAACTGTCGCGCATCGTGCGGCGCTCCGCATCGCTGCTGAACGCGCAGATCGATCCGAACGGCGCGCTGGAAATCGCGAAGCGCTCGCGCGGCACGCCGCGGATCGCGAACCGGCTGCTGCGCCGCGTGCGCGACTTCGCGGAAGTGAAGGCCGACGGCCAGATCACCGCGGCGGTGGCCGATGCCGCGCTCGCGATGCTCGACGTCGATCCGGTCGGCTTCGACCTGATGGACCGCAAGCTGCTCGAAGCGATCCTGCACAAGTTCGACGGCGGCCCGGTCGGCATCGACAACCTCGCGGCGGCGATCGGCGAGGAGCGCGACACGATCGAGGACGTGCTCGAACCGTACCTGATCCAGCAGGGTTTCCTGCAGCGCACGCCGCGCGGGCGCGTCGCGACGCTGCTCACGTACCGCCACTTCGGGCTCTCCGCGCCCGACGCCGGCAGCACCGAACGCGGCATGTGGGATACGCCCGCCGGGAAATAACCGGCCGCCCGAGCCACGCCAGCCATGACGACACCGCCTAGCCGCCACCCCGCCGCACCCGCACCGGGCCCGCGCTGGGCCGAGCCGATCCGCAAGCGGCTCGTGGCCGGCATCACGCACCTGACGGTGGGCGGCGGCGGCCCGTCGCTCGATCTCTCTTCGCCGCCCGGAGATCCGGGGCTGTTCGGCCCCGACGCCGTCTGCTGGCGCGTGCATGCCGACTTCACGTCGATGATGACAGGCGGCATCGCCGCGCTGCTGCTGCAGGCGCTCCATCCGCTCGCGCTCGCGGGCGTCTGGGATCACTCGTCGTTTCGCACCGACATCCTCGGCCGCTTGCGGCGCACCGCCACGTTCATCACGGGCACGACGTTCGGCAGTCGCGCGGACGCACTCGCACTGATCGAACGCGTGAAAGCCATCCACGCGCGCGTATCGGGTACCGCTCCCGACGGTCGGCCGTACCGCGCCGACGATCCGGCGTTGCTGACCTGGGTGCATATCGCGGAAGTGTCGAGTTTCCTCGCCGCGCATCTGTGCTACGTGAATCCGGCGCTGTCGGGCGAGCTTCAGGACCGCTATTACGCCGAAACGGCCTTGGTCGCCGAACTGCTCGGCGCACAGGAGGTGCCGCGTTCGCGCGTCGAGGTCGCCGCGTATCTCGCGCGCATGCAGCCCGAACTCGAGGCCGGGCCGCATACCTTCGAGGTGATGTCCATCCTGCTGAATGTGCCGGTCGCGAAGCCCGCGCTGCGGCCGGCCGCGTCGCTGATGGTGCATGCCGGGATCGACCTGCTGCCGCCGTGGGCGCAGCGCATGCTCCGCGTGTCGACGTTCGCGCCGTTGCGACGCGCGGTGGTCCGGCCCGGCGTACGGGCCGTCGCCCCCGTGCTGCGCTGGGCGCTCGTCAACGGCGCGTCGAAGCGTGCGCGCCGTCGCGCGACCGCGCCGCCGCCCGACGGCGCGCCGCCTGCCTGACGGTTCTTTTCTTCCGATTATTTCAATTTGCTGTCAAATACCTGTGACAAGCTGACGGGCTTGCACCCGCGCACGGTCGCACGTGCCGCACGCCCCGTCCTGTCGTGACCCGCGCGGTGTCCCGCCAACCCGACCGCGCCGATGCCCGCGATGCCACGCCTGCCGATCCGTTTCGCCCTTGCCGCCAGCCTGTCCGCCGTCCTCGCCCTGTCCGCCTGCGGAGGCGACGATGTTGCCGCCATCGCGCGCACGGACGCGCAAACGCCGTCCGGCGGCACCCCGACGACGCCCACGCCGCCCGCCACCGTCGCACCGCAACCGGGCAAGTGGAAAAGCGCCCGCGCCGGCGAACTGATCGACGTGACGCTCGGCGATCTCCATCCGACGCAGGGCGCGATCGGCTACGACCAGATCTACTACAAGCTCGGCCGCTACGAACTGCAGCCCGACAAGAAATTCGACGACTTCTGCGCGGACGAAGGGCTCGGCGGCGTCGCGTCGAGCGGCTATACGGCCAGGTCGGCGCTGCGCGAGCCCGCGAGCTACACGTGCACGACGACCGACGCGAACGCCCGCGACCGCTCGGTGCTGAACCCCGTCGTGATCGGCCCGAACGGCGATGCGCTGTACCTGACCGACGGCCACCACGGCCTGTCGACCTACTACGAGACACCCGACGGCGGCCCGGCGCTGCACGTGCACGTCGTCGTCAAGGACAACCTCAGCGACTACTCGGGCGACGCGTTCTGGCAGCAGATGCAAAGCCGCGGCTATGTGCGACTCAAGAACGGCGAAGGCAAACCGATCACGGTCGCGCAACTGCCGACCGGGCTCGGCCTGACACTCGGGATGACGAACGACCGCTACCGGTCGCTCGTCTATTTCACGCGCGACATCGGCTACAGCAAGCCCGCGCAAGCCACCGACTACCTCGAGTTCTACTGGGCCGACTGGCTGCGCGCGCAGCCGGGCACGCTCTCGCTCGCCGGCTACGACCTGACGCGCGCCGGCACGACCGACCCCGATCCGGCGAAGGCCGACACGGGCTACCTGAACGCGGCCTGGAACGCGTCGACGCGCATGGTCGCGGCCACGGACCCCGTGATCGACGGCAAGACGGGCGCCGACCTCGGGCGCGCCGAGGCGATCAACGGCGGGAAGAAATACAACAAGGGGGAATTCGACAAGCTGCGCCAGCCGATCACGGCCGACAAGCCCGGCAAGATCGCATACGCGCTCGACTACAAGACGCGCCACGCGCTGCCGCAGTAAGCGTCGCGCAGGAGGAACAGGAATCCCGGCCGGCGATGCCGGACGGGCCCCGCGTGATCAGAGCACCTTGCGATAACCGTCATCGTCGCTCTCGGCGTCCAGGTGCGACACGTCCGCCCACTGCACGACCTGCGCGCGGCCATCGACGTAATCGACGACGTTGATGCTCGTGTTGAGCAGTTGGTAATTGCGCGGTGCCGACAGCTCGAGACCGTTCGCAAAACGGTACACGCAATCGAGCACGCCGCCATGCGCGACGCACGCGATCCGGCCACCCGGATGCGCGGCGACGATCGGCTCGAGCGCATGCAGCACGCGGTGATAGAAGGCACGCTGCGACTCGCCGCCTTCCGGCGCGAAGCCCGGATCGCGCGTCTGCCAGGCTGCATACGCGTCCGGAAACAGCGTCTCGATCTCGGTGCTGTCGTGCCCCTGGAACGCGCCGTACGAGCGTTCGCGCAACCCGTCGCGCAACTGCAGCGGCAGCCCGAGCGCATCGGCAAAGGGTTGTGCGGTCTGCTGCGCGCGCATCAGGTCGCTCGAATAGACCGCGTCGATCCGTGCGCCGTCGCGCGCCTCTTTCGCGAGCCGCGCGGCCAGTCGCTGCGCCTGCGCGAGCCCCGTGTCAGCCAGCGGGATGTCGATATGCCCCTGGATGCGCTTGATGCGGTTCCAGGCCGTCTCGCCATGGCGGATGAAAAGAATCTGCGTGGTGGCCATCGCGGCGCGTCTCCGGGGAAGCATCAGGGCCGCACTTGCAGCCAGAACGTGACGGGGCCGTCGTTGACGAGCGACACCTGCATGTCGGCGCCGAACTCGCCCGTCTCGACGACGGGATGGCGCGTCCGCGCGGCCGCGACGAAATAGTCGAACAGCCGCGCGCCTTCGTCGGGCGGCGCGGCCGGCGTGAAGCTCGGGCGCAGTCCGCTGTTGGTATCGGCCGCCAGCGTGAACTGCGACACGAGCAGCAGGCCACCTGCGCGCCCCTCGCCGTCGATATTCGACACCGGCAGGTTCATCTTGCCGGCCGCATCGCTGAACACGCGGTAGCCGAGCATCTTCGCCAGCAGCTTGTCGGCCGCCGCGTCGGTGTCGCCGCGCTCCGCGCAGACCAGCGCGAGCAGGCCCGCGCCGATCTCGCCGGTCGTGCGGTCGCCGACGCGCACGTCGGCGCGCTTCACGCGCTGGATCAGCGCGATCATGCGGTCAGCGTGACGCGTGCGAAGCGGCGCTTGCCGACCTGCACGACGAACTCGCCGGCCTCGACCTTCAGGCCCTTGTCCGACACGATCGCGCCGTCGATCTTCACGCCGCCCTGCTCGATGTTGCGCAGCGCTTCGCTGGTCGACGGCACGAGGCCGGCCTGCTTCAACAACTGGCCGATCGCGAGCGGTGCGCCCGCGAGCGTGACCGACGGAATATCGTCCGGCACGCCGCCCTTCGCGCGGTGGTTGAAGTCTTCGAGCGCACGCTCGGCGTCCGGCTGCGAGTGGAACCGCGCGACGATTTCCTGCGCGAGCAGCACCTTGAAGTCGCGCGGGTTGCGCCCTGCCTCGGCTTCGCGCCGGAAACCGATGATCTCGTCCATGCCGCGGAACGACAGCAGCTCGAAGTAACGCCACATCAGCGTGTCCGAGATGCTCATCAGCTTGCCGAACATGTCGGTCGGCTTCTCGCTGATGCCGACGTAGTTGCCCTTCGACTTCGACATCTTCTCGACGCCGTCGAGGCCTTCGAGCAGCGGCATCGTCAGGATGCACTGCTGTTCCTGGCCGTACTGCTTCTGCAGTTCGCGGCCGACCAGCAGGTTGAACTTCTGGTCGGTGCCGCCGAGTTCGAGGTCGGCGTTCAGCGCGACCGAATCGTAGCCCTGCATCAGCGGGTACAGGAATTCGTGGATCGAGATCGGCACGCCGCCCTGGAAGCGCTTCGTGAAATCCTCGCGCTCGAGGATCCGCGCGACCGTGTAGCGCGACGCGAGCTTGATCATCCCGTCCGCGCCGAGCGGCATCGACCATTCGCTGTTGTAGCGGATCTCGGTCTTTTCGCGATCGAGCACGAGTGCGGCCTGCTCGAAGTAGGTCTTCGCGTTCGACTCGATCTGCTCGCGCGTGAGCGGCGGACGCGTCGCGTTGCGGCCCGACGGATCGCCGATCAGCGACGTGAAATCGCCGATCAGGAAGATCACCGTGTGGCCGAGGTCCTGAAGCTGACGCATCTTGTTCAGCACGACCGTATGGCCGATGTGGATGTCGGGCGCGGTCGGGTCGAGGCCGAGCTTGATGCGAAGCGGCGTGCCGGTGGCCGCGCTGCGCGCGAGCTTCTGCGCGAACTCTTCCTCGATCAGCAGCTCGTCGACGCCGCGCTTCGTGACGGCGAGCGCATGCCGGACTTCGTCGGTGATCGGGAAAACGGGCTTGGAACTGGGTTCGGTGCTCATCGGTGCCAGGAAGAATGTCGCAAAGACAGGGATTTTCCCATAACTTGCGCGCGCATCGCTTAACGACGCGTCAGGTTGCGCGGATAATCGGGCGCAAGGCGCGCGGCACGGGCCCGCGCCGCACGATCCAGGAGAACCCAACGTGCCGCAACGACAGCCGCAAAGCGCCCATCCGGCCGACGGCATCTACTTCGGGCTGATGTCGGGAACCAGCATGGACGGCGTCGACGGCGTCGCCGTGCGTTTCGAGGCCGGCAAGGCGCCGGCCGTACTCGCGGAAGCGTTCGTCGGCTTCGCGCAGTCGCTGCGCGACGCGTTGTTCGCGCTGCAACAGCCCGGCGACGACGAGATCGACCGCGAATCGCTCGCGGCGAACGCGCTTGTCACGCGCTACGCGGTGTGCTGCCACGAATTGCAGCGCACCGCCGGGCTGTCGCGCGACGAGATCCGCGCGATCGGCGTGCACGGCCAGACGGTGCGCCATCGCCCCGAGCGCGGCTATACGCGGCAACTCAACAACCCGGCGCTGCTCGCCGAGCTGACCCAGGTCGATGTGATCGCCGATTTCCGCAGCCGCGATGTGGCCGCCGGCGGCCACGGCGCGCCGCTCGCGCCGGCGTTCCATGCGACGGTATTCGGTGCGCCGGGCGAGACGCGCGTCGTCTGCAACCTCGGCGGAATCAGCAACATCACGATCCTGCCCGGCGAAGGCGGCGACGTGCGCGGCTTCGACTGCGGCCCCGCGAATGCGCTGATCGACGCGTGGGCGACCCGCCATCTCGGCAAACCGTACGACGACGGCGGCAAGTTCGCCGCGCGCGGCACCGTGCACGCGCCGCTGCTCGATGCGCTGCTCGACGAACCGTATTTCACCGCGCCGCCGCCGAAAAGCACCGGACGCGACCTGTTCAATCCCGCGTGGCTCGACGCAAAGCTCGCCGCATTCGCACAGGTTGCGCCAGAGGACGTGCAGGCGACCCTCACGGCGCTCACCGCCGTGTCGGTCGCACGCGAGATCGCGCAGCACGCACCCGGCTGCAAGGCCGTCTTCGTGTGCGGCGGCGGTGCGCGCAATCCGGTGCTGCTCGACGCGCTCCGCCACGCGCTGCGCGAGGCCGGCGTGCCGGCCACGGTCGATACGACGTCCGCGCTCGGCGTCCCGCCGCAACAGGTCGAGGCGCTCGCGTTTTCATGGCTCGCGTACCGCTTTACCGCGCGCCAGCCCGGCAATCTCGCGACGGTCACCGGTGCGGCCGGCGACCGCGTGCTCGGCGCGCTCTACCCGCGCTGACGCGACACCTGCCGCGCGGCGGGCGCCGCGCACAGGCATAAAAAAACGGGGCATGAAGCCCCGTTTTTCATTCCGGCGAACCGGCGCGGATCTGCCGTGCGGTCAGACCGAGAACGACGAGCCGCACCCGCAGGTGGTGGTCGCGTTCGGGTTCTTGATCACGAACTGGGCGCCGTTGATGTCGTCCTTGTAGTCGATCTCGGCGCCGACCAGGTACTGGTAGCTCATCGAGTCGATCAGGAGCTGGACGCCGTTCTTGTTCATCACGGTGTCGTCCTCGTTGACTTCCTCGTCGAACGTGAAGCCATACTGGAAGCCGGAGCAGCCGCCACCCTGCACGAACACGCGCAGCTTCAGGTCGGGATTGCCCTCTTCGTCGATCAGTTGCTTGACCTTGTCGGCCGCTGCGTCGGTGAAGACGAACGGAAGCGGCATTTCGGTCGTCGTTGCTGCGGATTCGGTAACAGCGTTCATTGCGAACTCTCCAAGAAGCTTTAGCCGCTATTGTAGGGCCGATCAGAAGATCGTGCTGAAGTCCATGAAATCAATAGGTTCTTGTCGATTTCATCAAACCCGCCCATGCGAGCCGCCGCTGCACGGGCCTCGCAGCGGGCATAAAAAAACCGCCAGCGCGAAAGCTGGCGGTTTTTCCGGCGGACGCCGCCCGGAAGCGGCGCGGCCATGAAGCGGAATTAACGCTTCGAGAACTGCTTGGCGCGGCGTGCCTTGCGCAGACCGACCTTCTTACGCTCGACTTCACGCGCATCACGCGTCACGAAGCCTGCGCTCGACAGCGACGGCTTCAGCGTCGCATCGTAGTCGATCAGTGCACGGGTGATGCCGTGGCGCACTGCGCCTGCCTGACCCGTTTCACCGCCGCCGTTCACGTTCACCTTGATGTCGAACGTCTGGCCGTGGTTCGTGAGTTCCAGCGGTTGACGCACGATCATCAGCGACGTTTCGCGCGAGAAGTAGTCAGCGATGGGCTTGCCGTTGACGATGATGTCGCCCTTGCCAGCCTTGATGAAGACACGTGCGACTGCGCTCTTGCGGCGGCCCGTACCGTAGTTCCAGTTACCGATCATGTGGGTCCCCTTAGATCTCGAGCGCCTTCGGCTGTTGAGCCGAATGCGGATGCGTCGCTTCTGCGTAGACCTTCAGCTTCTTGATCATCGCGTAACCGAGCGGGCCCTTCGGCAGCATGCCCTTGACCGCCTTCTCGAGCGCGCGGCCCGGGAAGCGTTCCTGCATCTTGCCGAACGTCGTTTCATAGATACCGCCCGGGTAGCCCGAGTGACGGTAGTACTTCTTGTCCAGCGTCTTGTTGCCCGTGACCTTCAACTTGCTCGCGTTGACGATGATGATGAAATCACCAGTGTCGACGTGCGGGGTGAACTCAGGCTTGTGCTTGCCGCGCAGACGGCGTGCCACTTCGCTGGCAACACGGCCGAGAACCTTATCCGTCGCGTCAATCACGTACCATTCGCGCGTCACCTCATGGGCTTTTGCGGAAAACGTCTTCATGATCGATCCAAAAAAAATGCTTTGCCCGATGTGTTCGTCCTGCTTGTCTGTGTGCGCTTCGAGGCGCGGTGCAGGCTCTCCCTGTTCTTTTTCCGTGGGCATGAATGCGGAAAAGCCCTGAATTATAAAGGAAATACGACGACGCGGTCAAAGGGAATCCACGTCCCGTGTCCGCGGCGCCCGAAATGGGCCAAAATCCGGTCGTGCCCCGACCAACCAGGCGAACCGAGCGCCCGGGGAGGCACCCATCGACGCGCGGCACATGACCTTGCCGCGCCAGACCGGCCGAACACGGAAAACAACAAACAAGCATGATGAAACAACGACTTACGCCCTTCTTCGCGGCCGCGCTGCTGGCCGCCACAGCGCCTGCCGTCGCCGCCCAGGTCGGCTGCGAAGCCAAGCTCGACGCGCTCGATGCGCGCATTGCCGAAGCCCGGACCGCCCATGCCGAGGATCGCGTCGCCCGCCTGCGCGCGGTGCGCGAACGTGTACGCCACTTCTGCGCACGCGGTCACGGCCATGCGTCGGCCGCGACCGCACCGGCACCCGATGCACGCTCGCGCGGCACGCCGCCCGACGCGACATCGCAGCCGGTCGCGCGACAGCCTGCTTGACGGATGCCGGGGCGCGCAAGCCGCGCGCCGATGTTTGCATCGGACGAAAAAAAGCCCGAACGGCTGGTTCGGGCTTAATCCACCTTAGGAGGAGGGTGGAGGAGACATTCGGAGGTTGCCGCAGCGCGACAACCAATGAGGCTCATTATACGAACGCGACGCCGACTGCACAAGAAAATTTGCATTACGAAATCGCACACCATGATGTGAAATATCATACTGCCAGCAAGCAAATTTGATTTTCTCTTTAAAATCAATTGCCTGAGCCCGAACAGAGCGACCAAAAATAGACCACCCCTAGAGTAAAACCCCTAAATTCAGCACGGAAATTGCCGTTCGGCACGCTGTTGCGCGCCGCTCGGGCGGCTGCGGCGCTGCACGTCGTGCACCGCATCAGCCGGCCGAAGCGCTGCGGGCTACAATGCCGGATCGAATCCGAATCAGGCAACGCTGGAGTGCAAGCATGGAATGCAAAGTAAGCTGGATGGGTCAGGACGGCATGGCGTTTTCCGCCCAGACCGGAAGCGGGCATCTCGTCACGATGGACGGCGCGCCCGAAGGCGGCGGCCATAACCTCGCGCCGCGCCCGATGGAAATGGTGCTGCTCGGCACCGGCGGCTGCACGGCCTATGACGTCGTGCTGATCCTGAAGAAGAGCCGCCAGGAAGTCACCGGCTGCTCGGTCACGCTGAAGGCGGAGCGCGCGAGCGAAGACCCGAAGGTGTTCACGAAGGTGCACTTCCACTTCACCGTCACCGGTCGCAACCTGAACCCGGCCACGGTCGAACGCGCGATCAACCTGTCGCACGACAAGTACTGCTCCGCGTCGATCATGATCGCGAAGACGGCCGAACTCACGCATTCGTTCGACATCGTCGCCGCCTGAACGCACGGCACGCGCGCATGAAAAAAGGGCCGGCGCTCCGCAAGGAGACGCCGGCCCTTTCGCATTCGAACGGCAAAGCAGGCCGATAAGCCGGATTCTGTGCACGCTGTGCGCCGAAGCGCACAACGCGTGGCAGCCATTCCTCTAGGCGCGCCATTGCTGACGCGCTCAAGCTTCCTACCCGCAGACGAGACGGGGGCCCCATCCTGCATCCGAAGATGCGCGCCTGCCTACTTGGAATTGCTCCGGGTGGAGGTTACCGTGCCGGCGAACGTCGCCGTCGCCGCGGTGCGCTCTTACCGCACCGTTTCACCCTTACCTGATCCCGGCTTGCGCCGGGCCATCGGCGGTTTGCTTTCTGTTGCCCTGTTCCGCGTGTCGCCACGGATGGCCGTTAGCCATCACCCTGCCCTGTGGAGTCCGGACTTTCCTCGCCCCCGCGCGCCCGAAGGCGGCGAGGCCGCGACTGCCTGGCCTGCTTTGCGACGCGCATTCTAGCACTGCGCGCCGCCGCCGGCTGCACGCGTACGGCGGCCGCTGCGGAATACGGCCGGATCGTCGTAGAACGCGGCGTCGGCATTCGCGCCCCACCAGCCCGGTACGCCGAGCACCGGAAGCGGCGAGAAATCGCGGCTCGTCAACGCGCGCGTCGCGAGTTCGGCGGCGACACGGGCATCGACATGCGCAATGCGTTGCGCGTCGGGCCACGAAAAATAGTCGGCGCTCACTTCGACGATCCACGTGTGCGCGGTGCAGGACTTGTAAGGCGCGACGAGCTTCTCGAGCAGCGCATGGCCGACGAGCCGCGCTTCGCAGCGCGTGCCCCACGCATCGCGCGCGGCGACCAGCAGCCGCGGCCAGTCGAAGCCGCGCAGCGCATCGGCGAGCGCGCGCTCGGCCGTCACGAACAGCGCGGCATTCTCGTCGAACAGCGTGAGCGCATCGCGCAGCGTGCCGCGCACGGGCCCGACGCCGCCCGCCACGTCGATCGCGGCGGCCTGGCGCGCGTTCAACGCGGCCTTGATGCGCGGATACGCGAACCAGACGAGCGCATTGAAGAAGTCGTGAAGATTGTGGCGGGTCGGCACGTCGCCGGTGCCGGCGATATGGGTCTCGTACGCGACACCGGGCGGCAGCTCGGCCTGCGGCACGAACCGCAGCGGCCTGCCGCGACCGCTGACGCGCCCGCCGTCGCGCAACGCACCGTTCAGCGCGTCGAGCAGCGCGGCGTCGCCCGCCCGTGCGGCCGCCTGCGCGGCGCGGCCCAGCTCCGCATACGGCGCAAGCCACGGCGCGGACCAGTCGATCCGCGCAAAATCCGCCGCCCCGCTGCCGGCCGCGTGGCCGGCTTCGCGCGACGGCGCGCCGCTCACACGAGTTTCCAGCCGATCGTCTCGCCGCCGCGCAGCGGCACGACCGGCGTGTCGCCCGCGAAGATCTCGCGCGGCAGTTCCCACGTCTCGCGGTGGAGCGTGACCGTTTCGGCGCTGCGCGGCAGCCCGTAGAAATCGGCGCCGAAGAAGCTCGCGAAGCCTTCCAGCTTGTCGAGCGCGCCGGCGTGGTCGAACGCTTCCGCATACAGTTCGAGCGCATGCAGCGCGGTGTAGCAGCCTGCGCAGCCGCACGCGGTTTCCTTCGCGCCGCGCGCATGCGGCGCGCTGTCGGTACCGAGGAAGAAGCGCGGGTTGCCCGACGTCGCGGCCTCGACCAGCGCGACGCGATGCGTCTCGCGCTTCAGCACGGGCAGGCAGTAGTAGTGCGGGCGAATCCCGCCGACGAACAGCGCGTTGCGGTTGTACAGCAGGTGGTGCGCGGTGATCGTCGCGCCGAGCAGGCCCGGCGCCGCATCGGCATCGCGCACGTAGTCGGCCGCGTCCTTCGTCGTGATGTGCTCGAACACGACCTTCAGGCCCGGGAAATCGCGACGCAGCGGCGTCATCACGCGGTCGATGAAGACCTTCTCGCGGTCGAACAGGTCGATCGACGCATCGGTCACCTCGCCGTGCACGAGCAGCGGCATGCCCGTTTCCTGCATCGCCTCGAGCGCCTTCGCGCATTTCGCGAGATCGGTGACGCCGTGGTCGGAGTTCGTCGTAGCGCCTGCCGGATACAGCTTCACGCCGTGCACGAAGCCGCTTTCGCGCGCGCGGCGAATCTCGTCGGGCGGCGTGTTGTCGGTCAGGTACAGCGTCATCAGCGGTTCGAACGTCATCCCGGCCGGCAGCGCGGCGAGGATGCGCTCGCGATAGGCCTGCGCCTGTGCGGTGGTCGTCACCGGCGGCTTCAGGTTCGGCATGACGATCGCGCGGCCGAACTGGCGCGCGGTGTGCGGCAGCACGGCGGCCAGCATGTCGCCGTCTCGCAGGTGCAGGTGCCAGTCGTCGGGACGGGCGAGCGAAAGCGTCGCCGGGGAGGAAGCGTTCGAGGCAGTCATAGGAGGCGTCGTGAGGAACGGACTGGCCATCAGCGGGGCCGGAACACGCGTGCGCGGGCCGACTGACGGCAAACCGCAACACGAGGCCTTTGGCCAGCGGAATCCGCTTTTTACCGCTCAGGGCTCGGTGATATGCTAGAAGCCGCATTGTACCGGGGTTCGCCCGGTTCGTTACCCCGTCGTTACCCCGCTTCAGCCTGCCGCCCCAAGTAAAATGTGCCAACTCCTAGGAATGAACTGCGCCGCGCCGACGGACGTCACATTCTCCTTCACAGGTTTCGCGGCCCGGGGCGGGCTCACCGATCACCATGCCGACGGCTGGGGCATCGCCTTCTTCGAAGACAAGGCCTGCCGCCTGTTCATCGATCACCAGGCATCGGCCACGTCGCCGATCGCCGAGATGGTGAAGCGCTACCCGATCAAGTCCAAGAACACGATCGCGCACATCCGCAAGGCGACGCAAGGGCACATCCTGCTCGAGAACAGCCATCCGTTCATGCGCGAACTGTGGGGCCGGCACTGGATCTTCGCGCATAACGGCGACCTGCAGGACTATGCGCCGAACATGGACGGCAGCGTCTACCACCCGGTCGGCACGACCGACAGCGAACAGGCGTTCTGCGTGCTGATGCAGGGGCTGCGCGAGGCATTTCCCGGCGCACAGCCGCCGCTGCCCGAACTGTTCGAGCGCGTCGGCGAGCTGACGCGCGGCATCACCGATCACGGCGTGTTCAACTTCCTGATGTCGAACGGCCAGGCGCTCTTCGCGCACTGCTCGACGCGGCTGCACTATCTCGTGCGGCGCTGGCCGTTCTCGACCGCGCATCTCGTCGACGAAGACCTGTCGATCGACTTCGCGAAATACACGACGCCCGAGGATCGTGTCGCGGTGATCGCGACGCAGCCGTTGACCGACAACGAGGTCTGGACCGCGTTCGAGCCGGGCGAGCTGATCATGTTCCAGTGCGGCGACGTCGCCGCGCGGATGCGGATCCCGGTGCCCGAACGCGTGCTCGAGAAGCTGCGCAATCCCGCACTCGACGCGTCGGCCTCCGCGCCGCGCGACGCACGCGAGGCGCTCGCCACCGCCGCCGACGGCGATTCCGACGACGCGATCGACTTCTGAGCGCGGCGGGCCGGCGCCCTTCCCGCTTTCCATTTCCCGCACCGCAAGACCGTCGCCCGCAACGTTCGAGCGTGGCGGGCGAATTCGCGCGCACGCGATGCGGCGACTTTCACCGCTGGAGAAAATCGCGTGCCGCGTGTCGGTTCCATTTCATCCGGACCACATTCCGGCACATCGATTCAATGCAATACAACATTCGCTTAATTTTATTAATTTCCAAGCGAAAATAACCCAGATCCGAAATAAATAAACAAGGCAATCCGGAGCACATATAATCCGGAAACCGCATTCTAACGCACCGCCCCGATGCGAACCGTGCGCCACCCCACCGATCCGGCAATCACGCACTCGCGCCGAAAAAATCCGCAGATCCCTTACCCCTCAATGCTTTCAGTTCGATTCATCACACAATCTAAAAATACCGAATGAAATCGGCATTATCGCCACATTCATTATTTTTTTGATAATCGACTGCCGCTTCGATCAGTAGACTCCGCCCATCCTCGGTGTAACGAATCACGATTGGCGCAGAAACGGCCATGGCCGCTGCACGCCCACTCAGGCCATTTTTCCACCGCGGATTGCGATTTCACTGCACCGCGGTGAATACCACTTCAAAAAAAGAGAGAGGGGCTTGTCGTGAATCACTCATTTCGATCGATATGGAGCGAAACCGCCGGTTGCTGGATCGCGGTTGCGGAAACGGCACGGGCGCGCGGCAAGCGTTCGGGCGGCGAATCCGACGCAAGCCGCGGCGCTGCGCACACGGCAACACGCCGGTCGCCGCTTCGCGTCGCCGCGCTCGGCGCCGCGCTGGCCGCGCTGTCGTCCGGCTCCGCGTATGCATCGACCTGCGGCAGCGGCGCGGCCGTCGCGAGCGGCGGCACCTGCGCGCTCGGCAGTTTCAGCCCGACCGTCAACGACAACCTGGCCGGCGCAACCACCGTGTCGGGCGGCGACACGGTCGGCGTGACGGGTGCATGGACCGGCGTCGGCGGCGACCCCGGCTACACCCTCACGCCGATCGGCAACGCGACCGTCGTATCGGGCACCCCGAACCAGCCGATGCTGTCGCTCGGCGGCAAGACCCAGAGCATCAGCACGCCCGACTCGATCACGGGCACCCGTTCGTCGGTCGCAACCTACAACTCGTCCGCGTTCTCCGCGTCGACGGCCGGCTCGACCAACGTGCCCGTCTACCATGACGTGAACGGCAACCAGTACGTCAACACGCGGATCGGCACCGTCGACACCTCCGGCGGCACGCTGAACGTGTCGATCGGCAATCCGGCGAACGCGCCCGACGCGGCCGGCAACGCGATCTCGATCGCGCCGAAGCAGACCGACCTGACGTTCGCGGACGGCACCGGCGCGGCGAAAAGCGTCGTCAACTGGAATTCGCGCAACCAGATCTGGCTCGGCACCGGCGACTATCTCGCGAGCGGCGGCCCGGTCGGCAGCATCCAGCTCGACGTGCCGGCCTACGCGGGCAAGTTCACCGCGTTCGACGGCAGCGCCTGGAGCGTCACCGATGCCGCTTCGCTGGCCGCCTACAACGACTTTCTCGTGCGCTCGGTGCAAAGCGGCGCGCTCGGCTCGCAAGCGGCCTACGACAGCGCGTTCGGCCAGGCCGTCACGTTCTCGCAGCAAACCTTCCAGTACGCGAACAACGTGTCCGCCGGCGACAAGAACACGCTGCCGATCGATCACCTGTCGGTGATGCACGGCACCGGCGCGAATGCAACGCTGCGCATCGGCAAGGACGGCCAGATCGACTTCCGCGGCGCCAGCACGATCGACTCGAGCTCGGCGGTCCTCGCGGAAAACGGCGCGCACTTCGTCAACGACGGCCGCCTGTCGGGCGACTTCACGCTCGTGCGCCTGCTGACCGGCGCGAGCGGCGTCAACAACGGCGCGATCTCGTCCGGATACGCGTCCGGCGACAACGTCAATACGGGCGGCAGCGCGCAGCCGGGCAATTTCGACTTCCACGCGTACACCGAGGGCAACGGCGTATATGCGAATGGCGCGGGCACGACGTTCGTCAACAACGGCGTGATGAACGTCGGCGCGTGGAACCTCGTCGGCAACCGCCCCGACCTGCAGAACTACGCGGTGGCCGCGACGGACGGCGCGAGCGGGTCGAACGCCGGCACGATCAACGTCGGCGTCAACGCGACGACGCTCGACAGCCAGGTGATCGGCGGCCTCGTCGCCGGCGGCAGCTTCACGAACGAAGCCGGCGGCACGATCTACCTCGGCCGCGCGGCCCAGTACGACGCCGCGTCGCCCGAGGCCGCGAACGACGTCGCGCTGTCCGCGCACGCGTACGGCATCCTGCTCGGCGCATCGGGCACCGCGAGCAACCACGGCACGATCGTGATCGGCTCGCAGACGCAGAACGGCGCCGCGCTGGCAAGCATCGGCTCGTTGTCCGGCACGCTGACCAACGCGGGCTCGATCGTCGTCAACGGCGCGGCGCCCGGCACGCCGCTCGCGAACGTCGGCATGCTTGCGGCCGATACCGCCGCGACCGTGACCAACACGGGCACGATCACGCTGAATGGCGTGAACGGCATCGGCATCATGGTCGTCGGGACCGGCACGAAAGCGACTGCTGCGACGTCGACCGGGACGATCAACGTGGCCGGCGGCCTCGATCCGGCATCGGGCACGCGCAACTACGGCGTCTGGGCCGAGGGGCCGCTCGCGAAGGCCACGCTCGACGGCGCGCTCAACCTGACGGGCACCGGCGCGATCGGCGTGCATGCGCGCTCGGGCGCGACGATCGACGTCGGGGCCAACGCGGTGCCGGCCTTCATGTCCGGCACGAACCAGATCGGCTTCTACGCGTATGGCGCGGGCTCGAAGATCAACGTCGCCGCGCAGCACCTGGGCGTCGACACCGACGACTCGACGCTGTTCCGCGTCGCGGGCGGTGCGGCCTACACGGGCACGTCGGCGGCCGGCGCGCTGACGACCGACGTCAACGGCCAGCGTGCGCACGGCGTGCTCGCGACCGACGCCGGCACCACGCTGTCGACCGGCAACGCGATCTACAACGTCAACGGCGCGAACGGCATCGCGATCGCAGTCGAAGGCGGCGCGAAAGGCACGATCGATGCGGGCGCGACGATCAACCTGAACGCGGCCGGTGCGATCGCGGGCGTCGTCGACGGCCAGGCGCACGACCTCGCCGGCGCGAACGCCGGCGCACCGGTTGCGACGACGCTGACCAACGACGCCGCCGTCGCGTCGTCGACCGCCGGCGTGACGGGCTTCGTCGCGCAAAACCTCGGCACGCTCGAGAACCGCGACACGGTGCTGCTGACGGGCGCCGGCTCGACGGGCGTCGTGGCCGGCACGCTCGGCACGGTGAACAACGCGTCGACGATCCGCGTGTCCGACGGCACCGGCGCGCTCGTGCAGGGTGCGTCGGCGACGCTCGCCAACACGGGTTCGATCGAAGCCGACGACGGCATTGCAGGCGTGCGCCTGACGGGCGCCGGCGCATCGGTCGCGATGTCGGGCGCGGGCACCGTCGTCGCGAACGGCAGCGCCGACGGCGT
Source organism: Burkholderia pyrrocinia (assembly GCF_001028665.1). Lineage (NCBI taxonomy): Bacteria > Pseudomonadati > Pseudomonadota > Betaproteobacteria > Burkholderiales > Burkholderiaceae > Burkholderia > Burkholderia pyrrocinia. The sequence goes on along the minus strand of NZ_CP011503.1, from coordinate 1,930,400 downwards.
GCTGATCGACTCGACCGTATCGGGCGGCGAGCTCGCGGCCGGCGCGACGTCGATCGCGGTCGGCGGCTCGGGAAGCGGGATCCGCAACCTCGGCGCGAACACGACGATCGCGTTGTTCGGCACACAGGTCGCGACCACCGGCAACGGCGCCGACGGGCTCGCGTCGACCGGTGGGGGCGCACGCATCGCGACCGATGCGGCAACGGTCGTCCGTACCGCCGGCGCGAACGCGCGCGGCCTGTTCGTATCGGGCGCGGATTCGACGCTTGCGGCCAACGGCACGACCGTCGCGACGACGGGCGCCGGCGCGCATGCGATCGTCATGGACGGCGGCGCGACGGCGCTGCTGTCGGGCGCGAAAGTCACCGCATCGGGTGCCGCGGCCGACGGCGTCGTCGCGCGCAACGGCGGCCGCATCGGCGATACGGGATCGTCGATCGCCAGCGCGGCCGGCAGCGGCGCGACCGCGGACAGCGGCGGCGTGCTCGCGTTGACCGGCACGACGCTCAAGGGTGCGACGGCCGGCGTGCTGACGTCCGACACGCTCGCGAACGGCGCGACGAGCTCGGTGCTCGTCGACGGCGGCAGCATGACATCCGTCGCCGGGCCGGCATTCGCCGCGCGCGGCGGCACGGCCGACATCGCGGTGCGCAACGGCACGGTCGTGACGGCCGGCAACGGCACGCTGCTCGATCTCGCGAACGGCAGCAACGTGACCTTCAACGCATCGGCAGTGAACCTCGCGGGCGACATTGTCTCCGACGCGTCGAGCACCGGCAACGTGTTCCTCGCGAACGGCACGACGCTGACCGGCAGGATCGACCCGGTCGCGCTGACGATCGACGGCACGAGCACGTGGCGCATGACGGACAGCTCGGTGCTGAGCAGCCTGAACAACGCGGGCCTCGTCGCGTTCGCCGCGCCGGCCGGCTCGCCGACGCTCACGGGCAGCTACAAGACGCTGACGACCGGCAGCTACGTCGGCAACGGCGGCACGATCGCGCTCAACACGTATCTCGGCGCCGATGCCTCGCCGACCGACCGGCTGATCGTGAACGGCGGCGCCGCGAGCGGCACGACCGGCCTGAAGATCGCCAATACGGCCGGCACCGGCGCGCAGACGACCGGCGACGGGATTCCCGTGGTCGTCACGGCCAACGGCGGCACGACCACCGCGTCGGCATTCCATCTCGCGGGCCCGGTACAGGCCGGCGCATACGAATACCGGCTCTATCGCGGCGGGCAAAGCGACGCGAACGGCTGGTACCTGCGTTCGCAACTCGATCCGACGGACCCCGGCAGCAACCCGATCCACCCGTCCGGCGGCGGCGACGGCAGCGGGAATGGCGGCGGCACGCTCGCATACCGTCCGGGTGTCGCCGGTTATGCGCTGACGCCGCTCCTGAACGCCGACTACGGCTTCTCGACGCTCGGCAAGCTGCACGAGCGCGTCGGCGACATCTACAACGTCGCGAAGCAGCAGCCCGGCAACCGCGACGGCGTGTGGGGGCGCATCGGCGGCCAGAGCCTCGACGCGAACGCGGGCCGCTTCGCGGCCGACGAGCGCACGTTCTTCGCGCAGTTCGGCAAGGACTGGACGCTCGACCAGGCACCCGGCGGCAGCAGCACGCATGCGGGCGTGACGGCCAGCATCGGCGTGTCGAACGCGAGCTTCAGCGACATGGCGCGCGCGGACTCGCAGAACCTGTCGACGTCGACGGGCTCGGTCGAGATGCACGCGCAGAGCGTCGGCGGCTACTGGACGCGCTATCTGTCCGACGGCACGTATTTCGACAGCGTCGGGCAGGTCACGCACTACGGCAACCGCTATCGCGACAGCTACGGCAACGAGGCGTCGCAGAACGGCTTCGGCATCGCGCTGTCGCAGGAGGTCGGCAAGCCGTTCGGCATCGGCGGCACGCCGATCGCGATCGAGCCGCAGGCGCAGCTGATGTACCAGTACCTGAAGCTCAACGGGTTCAACGACACCGTGTCGGCCGTGTCCGGCACGACGACGAATGCGCTGCGCGGCCGCGTCGGCGTGCGCATCTTCCGGCCGAACCTCGAGGCGAACTCGGGCGGCGGCGCCGCGACGCCGTACTTCACGGCCGACGTGCTGCACGACTTCCTGTCGCCGGGCCAGACCGTCGTCGGCGGCACGCCGTTCGCGACGCATCTCGGCCGCACGTGGTACGAGCTCGGCGTCGGCGTGACCGCGGGCTTCGGCAAGTCGGGCGAGCTGTACGCGAACGTGAAATATGCGCGCAACATCGGCGGCGACTACCGGCGCGGGATCGTCGGGCAGGTCGGCTACCGGTATAGCTGGTAACGGCGGACGAAAAAAAACCGCCCGGCGCTCGGCCGGGCGGTTTCGCATTGGCGCGCACGAAGCGCACGCAGTGCGCGAACGCTCAGTGCAGGATCTTCGCGAGGAAGTCCTTCGCGCGTTCCGATTTCGGATTCGAGAAGAAATCGTCCTTGCGGTCGTCCTCGACGATCGCGCCCTTGTCCATGAAGATCACGCGATGCGCGACCTTCTTCGCGAAGCCCATCTCGTGCGTGACGACCATCATCGTCATCCCTTCCTGCGCGAGTTCGACCATCACGTCGAGCACTTCGTTGATCATCTCGGGATCGAGCGCGGACGTCGGTTCGTCGAACAGCATCGCGATCGGGTCCATCGACAGCGCGCGCGCGATCGCGACACGCTGCTGCTGGCCGCCCGACAGCTGGCCCGGATACTTGTGCGCATGCGCCTTCAGGCCGACGCGATCGAGCAGCTTCATGCCCTTCTCGTTCGCCTCGTCCTTGCCGCGGCCGAGCACCTTGATCTGCGCGAGCGTCAGGTTCTCGGTGATCGACAGGTGCGGGAACAGCTCGAAATGCTGGAACACCATCCCGACCTTCGAGCGCAGCTTCGACAGGTTCGTCTTCTTGTCGCCGACCGACTGGCCGTTCACGAGGATCTCGCCCTGCTGGAACGGCTCGAGGCCGTTCACGGTCTTGATCAGCGTCGACTTGCCGGAGCCCGACGGGCCGCACACGACGACCACTTCGCCTTTCTTGACCTCGGTCGTGCAGTCGGTGAGAACCTGAAACTGGCCGTACCACTTGGAAACGTTCTTGATGGAAATCATCGTGTGACCTTTTTCTGGAGACTCTTGACGAGAACAGACGCCAACGAGCAAATCACGAAATAGCATGCGCCGGCGAACAGGACCATCTCGACGGTCGTGCCGTCTCGATCGCCGACGTTGGCGGCCGTGCGGAAGAAGTCCGCGAGACTGATCACGTACACGAGCGACGTATCCTGGAACAGGACGATCGCCTGCGTGAGCAGCAGCGGCACCATCGCGCGGAACGCCTGCGGCAGGATCACGAGGCGCATTGCGTGCGTGTAGTTCATGCCGAGCGCGAACGCGGCGTTCACCTGCCCGCGCGGCACGGACTGGATGCCGGCGCGGATGATCTCGGAATAATACGCGGCCTCGAACAGCGAGAACGCGACCATCGCCGACGCGAGGCGGATGTCGATCGTCGGCGACAGCCCGAGCACGCCCTGCAGCAACTGCGGCACGATCAGGAAGAACCACAGCAGCACCATCACGAGCGGGATCGAGCGGAACACCGTCACGTAGCCCTGCGCGAACCACGCGAGCGGCTTGACGCCCGACAGCCGCATCAGCGCAAGCAGCGTGCCCCACACGATCCCGATGACGATCGCGATCAGCGTGATCTGCAACGTGACGATCGCACCTGTCCACAGCGTCGGCAGCGCGCCGGGAATACTACTCCAGTCGAACTGATGCATCACTTGCCTCCGATATAGCCGGGCAGCCGCGTACGGCCTTCGATCCAGCGCATGAGCGCCATCACGACGAGGTTGATCAGCACGTACGCGAGCGTGACCGCGATGAACGACTCATAGGTCTGCGCGGTGTAGTCGACGAGCTGGCGCGCCTGCGCGGACAGGTCGAGCAGGCCGATCGTCGACGCGACGGCGGAGTTCTTGAAGATGTTCAGGAATTCCGACGTGAGCGGCGGCACGATGATCCGGTACGCAACGGGCAGCAGCACGTAGCGGTACGTCTGCCATTGCGTGAAGCCCATCGCGAGGCCGGCGGCGCGCTGGCCCTTCGGCAGCGCGTTGATCCCCGAGCGCACCTGTTCGCACACGCGCGCGCCCGTGAACAGCCCGAGACAGGCGATCGACGCGGTAAAGAACTGCGTGCCGGGCGGCAACTGCTTGATCCAGGTGCCGATCGACGCCGGCAGCAGCTCGGGTATCACGAGATACCAGACGAAGAACTGCACGATCAGCGGAATGTTCCGGAAGATCGACACGTACGCGGTGGCGAGCGCGGACAGCCATTTGTTCGGCACCGTGCGCAGCACGCCGAACAACGAACCGACGATCAGCGCGATGACCCAGGCGGCGAGCGACACTTCGATCGTCACCCGGAAGCCGGACATCAGCCATCCGAAATAAGTCGTCGGCTCGCCGGTCGACACGGGGCTCAGGAAGATGCCCCAGTTCCAGTGGTAAGACATGGGCAAGACTCCAGCAAAAAGAGACGGAAGAAGCGTGGCCTCTTCCGTCTCAGTAGCGTCATTTCTGCATCAACGGCCGTATGGTCAGTCGAGCGCCTTGTCGTTCGGGTTCGCGTACAGCTTCTTCATCGAATCGGACAGCGGGAAGTTCAGGTTCAGCCCCTTCGGCGGGATCGGGTTCTCGAACCACTTCGCGTAGATCTTCGCGGCTTCGCCCGACTTCTCGACTTGCGAGATCGCGTCGTCGACGACCTTCTTGAAGTCCGCATCGCCCTTGCGCATCATGCAGCCGTACGCTTCTTCCGATTGCGGCGTGCCGACGATCACCCATTCGCCCGGCTGCTTCGCCTTCGCACGCTCGCCCGCGAGCAGCGCGTCATCCATCATGAACGCAACCGCGCGGCCCGATTCCAGCGTGTTGAAGGAATCGCCGTGATCCTTCGCGCTGATGATGTTCATGCCGAGTTGCTTGTCGTTGTTCATCTTGCGCAGCAGGCGCTCGGACGTCGTGCCGGCAGTGGTCACGACCGTCTTGCCCTTCAGGTCCGCGAAATCCTTGACGCCCGAATCCTTCTTCGTCATCAGGCGCGTGCCGATCACGAAGATCGTGTCGGAGAACGCAGCCTGCTGCTGACGCTCCGTATTGTTGGTCGTCGAGCCGCACTCGATGTCGACCGTGCCGTTCTGCACGAGCGGAATGCGGTTCTGCGACGTGACCGGGATGTTCTTCACCTGCAGGTTCGGCAGGTTCAGCTTCTTCTTCACCGCGTCGACCACCTTCAGCTGGAATTCGCGCGAATAGCCGACTACCTGCTGGCTCTGGTCGTAGTAGGAGAACGGGATCGACGATTCGCGGTGGCCCAGCGCGATCACGCCCGTGTCCTTGATCTTCTTCAGCGTGCCCGTCTCCTGAGCATGCGCGCCGCTTGCGAACGCGCAGAGCGCCGCGACCATCAGGACTGCCTTGTGGTATTTCATTTTGGTCATCTCCTTGGCTAAAACCCGCGCCAGTGTATCAAAGTAATATTTTTGAAAGTACTGGTTGTTTTCCGAACTACGAATCGCGCTGTCCGGCGCCTTCCTCCCGGCCCCGGGCACCCTTTCCGCGCCCCAATGCGCGCGCGGGCGGCACCGCATTCGGCACCGCCCGCGAGGGTTCATGTACGCAACCGGATGGATTGCGTCATGGCTAGATCATAGTCGACGATCAGGGGTACAGGCCGCGCATTTCGCGCGCCATCAGGATGCGCTTGCACGCGACGATGAACGCCGCCGTACGCACCGTCACCTTGTGCTCTTCCGCGACCGCCCACACGCCGGCGAACGCTTCGCGCATCACGCGCTCGAGACGGTGGTTGATCTCGTCTTCCGTCCAGAAGAAGCTCGAGAAATCCTGCACCCATTCGAAGTACGACACGGTCACGCCGCCCGCGTTCGCGATCACGTCGGGGATCACGAGCACGCCGTTCGCGCTCAGGATGTCGTCCGCCGCCGTCGTCGTCGGGCCGTTCGCGCCTTCGACGATGATCTTCGTGCGGATCTTCGCTGCGTTCTTCTCGGTGATCTGGTTTTCCAGTGCCGCCGGGATCAGGATGTCGGTCTCGACCGTCCAGAACTCGTCGTTCGGCATCGGCTCAGCGCCTTCGAAGCCCGCGACACCGCCCGTGCGTGCAACGTGGTCGAGCAGCTTGTTCGAATCGAGGCCGGCCGGCTGGTAGATCGTGCCCGTGTGATCCTGAACCGCGATCACCTTCGAGCCCGCTTCCTGGAACAGCTTCGCCGCGATGCCGCCGACGTTGCCGAAGCCCTGCACCGCGATGCGTGCGCCTTCGATCTCGAGGCCCTTCTTCTTCGCCGCTTCGCAGCCGACGACGAACACGCCGCGGCCCGTCGCTTCCTTGCGGCCGAGCGAACCGCCGAGTGCGATCGGCTTGCCGGTCACGACGCCGGTCGACGTCTGGCCCTGGTTCATCGAGAAGGTGTCCATCATCCACGCCATCACCTGTTCGTTGGTGTTGACGTCCGGCGCCGGAATGTCGGTGTTCGGGCCGATGATGATGCCGATTTCGCTGGTGTAGCGGCGCGTCACGCGCTCGAGCTCACCGCGCGACAGCTTGCGCGGGTCGACGCGGATGCCGCCCTTCGCACCGCCGTACGGCACGTTCACTGCTGCGTTCTTCACGGACATCCATGCGGAAAGTGCCATCACTTCCGACAGCGTCACGTCCTGGTGGTAGCGCACGCCGCCCTTGCCCGGGCCGCGCGACACGTTGTGCTGCACGCGATAGCCCTCGAAGTGCGCGACGGTACCGTTGTCGAGCTCGATGGGCACATCGACGATCAGGATGCGCTTCGGGCGCTTCAGCGTTTCGAGCCAGCGCGACAGCGAGCCGAGGTACGGCGCGACGCGATCGACTTGCTGAAGATAGTTGCCCCACGGGCCGAGGTCGTCGGCGTGCAGGTAGGACGGGATGGACTGCAATTGCGAAGACATGGATGCTCCAACGGTCAACAGGTGCGCACATTGTCGAAAAACCCGTTTTTTTTATCCAATGCCGTTTGCTTATTCGATTATGCGTTTCTTGCATGATCGCGATTTTTCGCAAATCTGCGGTCGATTTGCGCAAGAACGCACGCGATCGGTCGTGCATCGCGTCCGCGAAAAATCGTGTTGCCCGCGCGCGGGCCGGCCGCCGGACAGCCGTCCGACAGGTGCGGCAAGCTCGCCGTCAGCCAGCCGCGGTCGATCGTGTGCAGTCAACCGTCCGTATCGCGCAGTTCGTCGCGCACGACCTCCCACAGCGTGCGCACGAGCTTCTGCCGCGGATCGTCGCCCTGCAGCGCGAGCTTGTCGCAATACAGCCGGATCTCCATCGTCAGCGTGAACGGATGCGCGCCGCCGCGCACCGAACGGTCGAGCCGGATCAGCCGGCCGCCCGCGACCGCGTCCTCGACCGCGCTGTGCGGCAGGAACGCGACGCCGTGCCCCGCGAGCGCCATCGCCTTCAGCCCTTCGGCCATGTCGGTTTCATAGACGCGATCGAGAAACAGCCGCGTCGGCGCGTTCGCGACGATGACTTCCGTCATCCGGCCGAGATACGCGTTCGGCGTATACGACAGGTACGGCACGCGCGCGTCGGCCGTGCCGGGCAGCGTATAGCGCGGCCGGCCCGCGCGGCCGGGCGCCGAGAACGGGCTGATCGGCTCGCTGCCGAGGATCAGCATGTCGTAGCGCGCCGGATCGAGCGCGACCGGATGGCTCGGGTGGTGGTAGCCCATCACGAGATCGCAGCCGCCCTCGACGAGCGACAGCACGGCGTCGTGCACGTTCAGCGCGCGCAGCCGCGTGTGGACCTGGCCCATCTTCGCCTCGATCCGCTGCAGCCAGCGCGGGAAATAGGTGAGCGACAGCGTGTGCGGCACCGCGAACTCGATCGTCGGCACCGGCGCGCCGACGTGGCCGCGCAGCAGCGTGCGTGCCTCGTGCGCCTGCGACAGCATCGTCAGCGCCTGCTCGTAGAAGATCTGCCCGGCCTGCGTGAGCCGCGTCGGATAGACCGAACGATCGATCAGTTCGGTCGCGAGCCACGCTTCGAGCGCCTGGATGCGCCGCGAGAACGCCGGCTGCGACACGTGCCGCAGTTCGGCGGACCGGCTAAAGCTGCGCGTTTCCGCGAGCGAAACGAAGTCTTCGAGCCATTTCAGTTCCATGCAGGCGGGCGCGGCGGGCGGCGGTCGGGAAGAAGCCTGCATTCTACCGGCGGGCGGGCCCGGCCGGCGGCGGCGCGCGCGGCCCGGCGGCCCGCTGCGCACCCGTGCCGGGGCGGCGGCGGCACGCGATGGCGCCCGCCGGCCGCGCGCGGCCGGGATCGTCGCGCGCCGATGGTAAAATGCCGGATTCTCCCTCCCCTCGCTCGACCCGGCCCCAAGGCCCGCCCGATCATGTCCGACACTCGTCCCGATACGCTTTTCGCCCTCACCGCGCTCTCGCCCATCGACGGCCGCTACGCCAGCAAGACCGAAGCGCTGCGCGACTGGCTCTCCGAAGCCGCCTTCATGCGCCACCGCGTCACCGTCGAGGTGCACTGGCTGATCGCGCTGTCGCGCGCCGGCTTCGCGGAAGTCCCGCGCTTCTCCGACGCATCCGAGCAGTTCCTGCTGCAGCTCGCCGAGCGCTTCACCGCGCACGACGCCGCACGCATCAAGGAAATCGAGCGCGTGACGAACCACGACGTGAAGGCCGTCGAATACTGGCTGAAGGAATCGGTGAAGGGCCAGGCCGAACTCGAGAAGGCAAGCGAATTCATCCACTTCGCGTGCACGTCCGAGGACATCAACAACACGTCGCACGGGATGATGCTCGCCGGCGCGCGCGAACACGTGATCGTGCCGGCGCTGCGCACGGTCTACCAGCGCCTCGTCGCGCTCGCGCACGCGCATGCCGAACAGCCGATGCTGTCGCGCACGCACGGCCAGCCGGCCAGCCCGACGACGCTCGGCAAGGAACTCGCGAACGTCGCCGCGCGTCTCGCGCGTGCGATCGCACGCATCGAGAAGGTCGAGATCCTCGGCAAGATGAACGGCGCGGTCGGCAACTTCAACGCGCATCTTTCCGCGTATCCGGAATTCGACTGGGAAGCGTTCTCGCGCGACGTGATCGAAAACCGCCTGAAGCTCACGTTCAACCCGTACACGATCCAGATCGAGCCGCACGACTACATGGCCGAGCTGTTCGACGCGGTCGCACGCGCGAACACGATCCTGCTCGACCTCGACCGCGACGTGTGGGGCTACATCTCGGTCGGCTACTTCAAGCAGAAGACGAAGGCCGGCGAAATCGGCTCGTCGACTATGCCGCACAAGGTCAACCCGATCGACTTCGAGAACTCGGAAGGCAACCTCGGCCTCGCGAACGCGACGCTGCGCCACCTCGCCGACAAGCTGCCGGTGTCGCGCTGGCAGCGCGACCTCACCGACTCGACGGTGCTGCGCAACATGGGCGTCGCGCTCGGCTACTCGCTGCTCGCGTACGACTCGCTGATCCGCGGCCTCGACAAGCTCGAAGTGAACCCGCAACGCCTGAACGAAGATCTCGACAACTGCTGGGAAGTGCTCGCCGAGCCGGTGCAGACGGTGATGCGCCGCTACGGCATCGAGAACCCGTACGAGCAGCTGAAGGAACTGACGCGCGGCAAGGGCATCACGCGCGAAGCGCTGCAGCAGTTCGTCGGCACGCTCGCGATCCCGCAGGATGCGAAGGATCGCCTGCTCGCGATGACGCCCGCGTCGTACATCGGCAAGGCCGTCGAACTCGCGAAGCGGATCGCGTAAGCGCCGCCGTCGCCGGACGAACCAAAGCCCGATGCGAGCAATCGCATCGGGCTTTTTCCTTTTGGACGCTCAGAACGAAATCATCCGGCCCGGGTTGAGCGCGCTCATCACGCTCATCGCTGCTTTCGCCGCGGGAATCGCGATCGGCGACAACTGCCGGCCGAGCGGAATCTCGCGATGGTCGATGCCGGTCAGCATCGAGAAATCGTCGTTGCGGCCGACGAAATCGTCGCAGATCGCCTTGCCGATCCGCACCGTCTGCGCGACGCCGTGGCCGCTCCAGCCCTGCACCATGTACATCGGCACGCGGCCGTCGGTCTTGCGGCTGTCGGTGGCGCCGTTCAGCGTGAAGTCGCTGACGCCGCTCCAGCAGTAGTCGAGCGCGAAGCTGCCGTCCGCCTGCGGAAACACCGTGTTCAGCCGCGTCAGCAGATACGCGTTGACGTCGGGCTGCGCCCAGCAGCTGCCGGTGCCCTGCCCGCCGAACAGCAGGCGGTTGCCGCGCACCGGCCGGTAGTAGTCGATCTGGAACTGCGTGTCGTACACGGGCATGCCGGCCGGCATCAGTGTCGCGACATCGACGTCGAGCGGCGCCGTCACGCTCACGTACGTGAAGAACGGCACGGTCGTCGTGCTGCCGTCGTCGAGCAGCCGGAACGTCGTGTTGTGCAGCGCGAGCACGACGCCCTTGCGCGCGGTGATCGTGCCGCCCGGCGTCGTCGCGACGACGCCCGCCGGCGTCTCGTCGAGCTCGAGCACCTCGGTGCCCTCGAACAACGCACCGCCGTTCAGCCGGAAGCCGTGCACGAGACCGCGCACGAGCGCGAGCGGATGGATCTGGCCGCCGATCGCGTCGATCGCCGCGCCGTGGTACAGCCCCGAGCGCACGTAGTCGTCGTGCAGCTGATGGCGGCCGACGAGCGTCACGCCCGCGTCGCCGAGATGGCGGCGCGCATCCGCGCCGTCGAGCAGCGCGCTCATGTGGCCGGGGTGGACGGCCGCCGTGATGTGGCCGCGCTTGCGGTCGAGATCGAGCGCGTAACGCGCGCCGATCGCATCGATCAGGTCCATCGATTCGGCCGACGCGAAGCGCCACAGCCGTTTCGCATCGTCATGCGACAGGTGGTCGATCATGTCGGCCGCTTCCCAGCGCGCGAGGCCGGGCGTCAACTGCCCGCCGTTGCGGCCCGATGCGGCCGAGCCGACGTGATGCTTGTCGACGAGGATCGTGTCGACGCCCGCTTCCGCGAGATGCAGCGCGGCCGACGCGCCGAGCAGGCCCGCGCCGATCACGAGCACGTCGCATACGGCGTCGTGCGCGAGCGGCGCACTGTCCGCGTGGGGCGACAGCGACGCCTCGTACCAGTTGGCCGGGCGCTCGCCGTCGTAGCGGGCCGGGTCGCACCAGTTCCAGTTGTCTTTTTCGATGTTCAGTTGCGTTTGCTCGAAACGCGATTCGCCCTGGATCAGGGGTTGGTGATTGGAAGTCATGATTGCACTTGCATGGTCTTGGGCCGCCTGTCGAAGAGCCTTCTGGCTTTGCGTGTGGGGCAGCCGGTTCCACATGGGTGTCAACGAGAAAAGAGGCGCGGTGGCCCGTGTTGACGGCGGACACGCTCGTGCCGCCTGGATCCCGGACTGTGCGAAAGCACGTATTGAAAGGTGCCGGGACACCCAATTTCTACATCGCAGAAATAATTCTACAGTGTAGAATATGCTTTCGTCAAGTTTACGGCCGGACCCGCTCCGGCACGCCAGCCCGCATCGATGAAAGACAAACCCGCCCAGGGCCCGCGCGGCCTCGACAAGGATGCGATCGTCGCGGCCGCACTCGCGCTGCTCGAAGACGTCGGCGAAGCCGCGTTCAGCGTCCGCAAGCTCGCGCAGTCGGTCGGCTGCGACCCGATGAGCGTGCTGTATCACTTCAAGTCGAAGGATGGCCTGAGCCGCGCGATCGCGAACGCGCTGTCACGCTCGCTCGTGCCGGTCGACGATGCGCTGCCGTGGCGCGAGCGGCTGCGCGATCTCGCGCGCCAGTACCGCGCGCTCGCGCTGCGCCACCCTGCCGCGTTCGCGCTGCTGCAGCGCCACATGAGCACGGGCCCCGCCGATCTCGCGCACATCGAGGCCGTGCATCGCGCGCTGGTCGACGCCGGCATCCCGCGCGCTGCGCTGCCGTCGGTGTGCGTCGGCTGGTATGCGAGCGTGATCGGGCTCGCCGCCGCCGAGGCCGGCGGTCTCACGCGACCCGCGAACGACGTGGAGCTGGAGGAAATGAACGCGCTGTCCGACACCGAGCATCCGCTCGTCAGGTCGGCCGCCCCGCTCTATGCGCAGCTCGATCCGGAGATCGTGCACGACACGATGCTCGACGTGCTGCTCGACGGCATCGCGAAGCGCGCGCACGCGGCCTGACCGGCTGGCGCGCCGCCAATGAAAAAGGCGCCCCGAAGGGCGCCTTTTTCATGACGATTGCCGCGAACCGCGCTCAGTGCTGATGCGCGATGTCGATCTTCAGCATCACCTGATCGACGATCTGTTCGGGCGTCAGCTCGATGCTGACCACGATCGCTTCGTCCGGGCCCGGCTCCTCGAGCGTGTCGAGCTGGCTCTTCAGCAGCGACGGATCGAAGAAATGGCCGGTGCGGGTCTTCAGGCGCTCGTGCAACACCTCGAACGAACCCTTCAGATACACGAACCGCACGTCGGTGTCGGCGCCGCGCAGCACGTCGCGGTACGACCGCTTCAGCGACGAGCACGTGAACACGGCCGTCTCGCCCGCGCGCTGCTTTTCCTCGATGGCCTCGCGGATCGAGCGCAGCCACGGCCAACGGTCGTCGTCGGTCAGCGGAATGCCGTTGTGCATCTTTTCCTTGTTCGCCGCGCTGTGAAACGCGTCGCCGTCGGTATAGCTGCACGACAGGCGTTCCGCCAGCATTTCGCCGATTCGCGACTTGCCCGCGCCCGACACGCCCATTGCGATCAGAATCATTGCCTACCCCTTGTTACAAAACCATGCTCAGCAGCAGCGTGAAACTCAGGCCGAGCACCGAGATGATCGTTTCGAGCAGCGTCCACGTCTTGAACGTCTGGCCGACCGTCATCCCGAAATATTCCTTGATCAGCCAGAAGCCGCCGTCGTTCACGTGCGAGAAGATCAGCGAGCCCGAGCCCGTCGCGAGCACCAGCAGTTCCGGACGGACCGCCGCCCCCGATGCCGCCGCGATCGGTGCGACGATGCCGCAGGCCGTCGTCATCGCGACCGTTGCCGAGCCCGTGGCCAGACGAATCAGCGCGGCGACGAACCAGCCGAGCAGCAGCGGCGACAGGTGCGCCTGCGTGGCCGTTGCGACGATCTGCTGCGAGATCCCGCTATCACGCAGGATACCGCCAAAGCCGCCGCCCGCGCCGACGATCAGCGTGATCCCGGCGATCGGCGCCAGGCACTCGCCGCAGAACTTCTGGATCTGGTCGCGGTTGAAGCCCTGCAGCTTGCCGAACGTGAAGAAGCTCACGAGCACGGCGATCAGCAGCGCGACGTCCGAGTTGCCGGCAAAGCGCAGCAGGTTGTTCGGCAGCGTCTTCGGCGCGAAGACCAGATCGGCCCAGCTGCCGACCAGCATCAGGATCACCGGCAGCAGGATCGTGAACAGCGTGATGCCGAAGCCCGGCAGCTCGCGCTTCTTGCCTTCGGTGTGCGTGTCGACGAATTGCGCGGCGAGCGGGTTGTTCTCCGGCAGCTTCACGAACTTCGAGATCGTCAGCGCGAACAGCGGGCCCGCGACGATCGCGGTCGGCACGCCGACGATCAGGCCGAATGCGATCGTCTTGCCGATATCGGCGCCGTACTGCTGGACCGCGAGCAGCGCGGCCGGGTGCGGCGGGATCAGCCCGTGCACGACCGACAGGCCGGCCACCATCGGCAGGCCGACGACGAGCAGCGACTTGCCGGTGCGCTTCGCGACGTTGAACGCGATCGGGATCAGCAGCACGAAGCCGACTTCGAAGAACACCGGCAGGCCGACGATGATCGCGACGAACATCATCGCCCAGTGGATGTTCTTTTCACCGAACCAGTCGATCAGCGTGGTCGCGATCCGTTCGGCGCCGCCCGATTCGGCCATCATCTTGCCGAGCATCGTGCCGAGGCCGACGACGATCGCGATGTGGCCGAGCGTATTGCCGTTGCCCGTCTCGAACGACTTGACGATCTTGTCCATCGGCATCCCGACCACCAGGCCGAGGCCGAGCGACACGATGATGAGCACCAGGAACGGATAGATCTTGAACCGCGCGATCATCACGATCAACGCCACGATCGCGATCACGGTATAGATGAGCAGCATGCTGCCTTGGACAGCCCCCATGTGGACTCCTCCTTGGGATTATTCGAACCGGGCGGATCGTTGCGAGTATGCCCGGCTATGCAGGTCTCCGAAACAGCGGGGAGACCCCCACCGTCAGGACGCTGAATTTTACTTATCTTTACGGTCCGCGGATAGAACCGGTTCCATTAGCAAAAACCCTCAGTAAAACAAGCATTAAGCGCTTGTCTTCCGAGGGTCAAACCATCATTCCGTACAAGTCTTAACGGGGAAGCTGGCTCGCGGCTTGCGCGAGACGCGTGACTTCGGCCCAGTCCTGCGCGGCGAGCGCGGCCTTCGGCGTGAGCCACGAGCCGCCGACGCACACGACGTTCGGCAGCTTCAGGAAATTCGGCGCTGTGTCGACCGTGATGCCGCCCGTCGGGCAGAACTTCAGGTTCGGGAACGGGCCGTGGAACGCCTGCAGCATCGGCACGCCGCCCGCCTGCTGCGCGGGGAAGAACTTCACGATCTCGTAGCCGAATTCGAGTGCCTGGATGATGTCGCTCGGCGTCATCACGCCCGGCAGCAGCGGCAGGCCCGCGTCGAGCGACGCGAGGTGCAGGTCCTTCGTCAGGCCCGGCGACACGCCGAACTTCGCACCCGCCTTCTTCGCCTGCGCACAGTGCTCGGGCTTCGTGATCGTGCCGACACCGACGACGATGTCGTCCGCGAGCTGGCTCGCGCGCTGGATCGCCTCCAGGCCGGCCGGCGTGCGCAGCGTGATCTCGAGCACCTTCACGCCGCCCGCGTGCAACGCGCGCGACACGTGTTCGCCCTGCTCGACCGAGTCGAATGCGAGCACCGGAATGACCGGGCCCAGCTTCACGATTTCAGCAATCGTCTTCATCAAATTCGCTCCTTGAAATTCATGCGTCGACGCGGACGGCCGTTTCGCCGACCAGCGTCCCGAAAACCGATGCGCCCTGCTCGGCCGGCGCCGCGGCCGCGCGGAACACGCCGAACAGTTCGCGCCCGAAACCGACCTCGTTCTCGGCCTGGTGCAGCGGCTGCGCGACCGGGCGCGCCTGCCACTCGGCGTCGTCGACCTCGATGTCGAGCACGCCGGCTTCCGCGTCGATCACGAGCGTATCGCCCGTCTTCACCTTGCCGAGCGGGCCGGCCAGCAGCGCTTCCGGCGACACGTGGATCACGGCCGGCACCTTGCCCGACGCGCCCGACATGCGGCCGTCGGTCACCAGCGCGACGTGGAAGCCCTGATCCTGCAGCACGCCGAGCAGCGGCGTCAAACGGTGCAGCTCGGGCATCCCGTTCGCGCGCGCGCCCTGGAAGCGCACGACCGCGACGAAATCGCGCTTCAACTCGCCGCGATCGAACGCTTCCTGCACGGCTTCCTGTGAATCGAACACGATCGCGGGCGCCGTCACCTTGCGGTGCTCGGGCGCGACCGCCGAAATCTTGATCACGCCGCGGCCGAGCCGGCCCTGCATCAGGCGCAGGCCGCCGTCCGGCTGGAACGGATCGCGGATGCCGCGCAGCACCTTCGTGTCGTGGCTCTCGGCAGCGCCGTCGACCCACGTGAGCTTGCCGTCGATCAGCTTCGGCTCCTTCGTGTAGTGCGACAGCCCGCGGCCGGCGACCGTCGTCACGTCCTCGTGCAGCAGCCCGCCTTCGAGCAGGTTGCGCACCAGGAACGCGACGCCGCCCGCCGCGTGGAAGTGGTTCACGTCGGCCTTGCCGTTCGGGTAGATCTTCGCGAGCAGCGGCACGACGGCCGACAGCTCGTCGAAATCGTTCCAGTCGATCAGGATGCCGGCCGCGCGCGCGATCGCGACGAGGTGCAGCGTGTGGTTGGTCGAGCCGCCCGTCGCGAGCAGCGCGACGATCCCGTTGACGATCGCCTTCTCGTCGATCACATGGCCGATCGGCGTGTAGTGGCCGCGCTCGACGGTCAGGTCGAGCACGCGGCGCGCGGCCTCGGCCGTCAGCGCGGTGCGCAGCGGCGTGTGCGGATGGACGAACGCCGAACCCGGCAGGTGCAGGCCCATCAGCTCCATCAGCATCTGGTTGCTGTTCGCGGTGCCGTAGAACGTGCAGGTGCCGTGGCCGTGATATGCGGCCGATTCGGCTTCGAGCAGCGCGTCGCGGCCGACCTGGCCGGTCGCGAACTGCTGGCGGATCTTCGCCTTGTCGTCATTCGACAGGCCGCTCGTCATCGGGCCGGCCGGCACGAAGATCGTCGGCAGGTGACCGAACTGCAGCGCGCCGATCAGGAGGCCCGGCACGATCTTGTCGCAGATGCCGAGGCACAGCGCCGCGTCGAACATGTTGTGCGTGAGCGCGATCGCCGTGCCCATCGCGATCGCCTCGCGCGAGAACAGCGACAGCTCCATCCCCGGGTTGCCCTGCGTGACGCCGTCGCACATCGCCGGCACGCCGCCCGCGAACTGCGCGACACCGCCGTTCTCGCGCGCGGCGACCTTGATGATGTCGGGGAAATCCTTGTACGGGGCATGCGCGGACAGCATCTCGTTGTACGAGGACACGATGCCGATGTTCGGCTCGCGGATCGTCTTGATCGCGAACTTGTCGCTGCCCTCGAGGCCCGCGAAGCCGTGCGCGAGGTTCGCGCAGGACAGCGCGCCGCGCGCCGGGAACTTGCCCTGCGCGCCATCGATGCGCTGCAGATAGGCGGAACGGGTCGATTGGCTGCGGGCGATCACGCGTTCGGTGACCTTCGCCAGAGTGGGGTGCAGCGACGTCATGCTGGGCGCTCCTGTATGCCGGCCGACACCGGCGGTTGGAATCGTGGGGACGGTCGAATGCATCGACTGAACGAAGGCAGTCTAGTAGAAAAACTACAAGCATGCAATGCAGATCGATTCACGCGAAACCCTTATTCCCGCCACCAGCATGGCTTCACCTAGTGAAAACCCTAACCACCACCCCCATCGCTACGCCAAAAGCATCACGATAACGCTAGTATTTACATGTAGATTTTCTACAATTCGATTGCGATACACTCGCTCATCCGAACCCGATTTCCACGTGCCGTCCCATGCTCCCTCGCATTGAAGCGATCCGCGCCGAGTTGCGCCCGTCCGAGCGCAAGCTCGCCGACTACATCCTCGCCGCGCCGCGCGAGGTGCTCGACCTCGCGATGACCGAGCTGTCGACGCGCGCGGGCGTCAGCCAGCCGACGATCGCGCGCTTCTGCCAGGCGCTCGGCTGCAGCGGCTTTCGCGAATTCAAGATCCGGCTCGCGCAGAGCGTCGCGCCGGGCGTGTCGTCGGTGTATCGCGACGTCGAGCCCGACGAACCGGCGCCCGGCATCATCGGCAAGGTGTTCGACCGCACGATCGGTGCGCTGATCGAGGTGCGCAACAGCCTGTCCGCGGGCAGCGTCGCCGATGCGATCGCGCTGCTGTCGAACGCGTCGCGGATCGAGTTCTACGGCGCCGGCGGCTCGGGTATCGCCGCGCAGGACATCCAGCACAAGTTCTTCCGGCTCGGCGTGCCGAGCGTCGCGTATTCGGATCCGCACACGTTCTCGATGTCGTCGGCGCTGCTCGGGCCGCACGACGTCGTCGTCGCGATCTCGAACACCGGCCGCACCCGCGACATCGTCGACGCCGCGCGCTCCGCGCTCGCGTGCGGCGCGAAAGTCGTCGCGATCACGCAGAGCCATTCGCCGCTCGCGAAGCTTGCGTCGGTGAGCCTCGCGTCGAACGTCGCAGAGGAAACGGACGTGTTCTCGCCGATGACGTCGCGGATGTCGCATCTCGCGATCGGCGACATCCTCGCGGTCGGCGTCGCGCTGTCGCGCGGCCCCGCGCTGATGGAGCGGGTCGGCCGCGCGAAGGAAGCGATCACGCGCCGGCGGATCGACGACGGCGCGAAGGATTGAAAAAGAACCACGTGTAAACGACAAACGGCGCCCCGCAGGGCGCCGTTGCGCGTGGATCGGCGGCGGCAGCCTCGCCGGCCGCGCCGCTCAGAACCTCAGAACGGCTTGATCACGACCAGCGCGACCGCCGCGAGCATGCCGAGCACCGGCAGCTCGTTGAACACGCGATACCACTTGTCGGTGCGGCGGTTCTCGCCACGCTCGAACACCCGCAGCAGGTGCCCGCAGTACGCGTGGTAGATGACGAGCAGCAGCACGACCGTCACCTTCGCATGGATCCAGCCCTGCCCCTGCCCGATGCCGATCACGAGCCAGAGCCACAGCCCGCAGGCCAGCGCCGGCACCGCGATCATCGTCATGAAGCGGAACAGCTTGCGCGCCATCAGCAGCAGGCGTCGCACGGCGGCCGGATCGGTTTCCATGGCCAGGTTCACGTAGATGCGCGGCAGGTAGAACAGCCCCGCGAACCACGCGGCGATCAGAACGATATGGAACGTCTTGACCCAGAGCATTGCCATCGGTTGTGCGCCTCGCTTTACTGGCGGCCTTCGCCGTGTCCGAGCACGACGTACTTCAGCGACGTCAGCCCTTCCAGGCCCACGGGGCCGCGTGCGTGAAGCTTGTCGTTCGAGATGCCGATTTCCGCGCCGAGGCCGAATTCGAAGCCGTCCGCGAAGCGCGTCGACGCGTTGACCATCACGCTCGCCGAATCGACCTCGCGCAGGAAACGCATCGCGCGGTCGTGATCCTCGGTGACGATCGCATCCGTGTGATGCGAGCCGTAATGGTTGATGTGCTCGATCGCGGCGTCGAGGCCGTCGACGACCTTGATCGCGAGCACCGGCGCGAGATATTCGGTGTGCCAGTCCTCCTCGGTCGCATCGACGAGCGGGCCAACGCCCGCATCGGCGAGCACCGCGCGCGCGGCCGCATCGACGCGCAGCTCGACCTGCTTGTCGCGATACAGCTTGCCGAGCGGCGGCAGCAGCTTCGCTGCGATGCCGCTCTCGACGAGCAGCGTCTCCATCGTGTTGCAGGTGCCGTAGCGGTGCGTCTTCGCGTTGTCGCAGACGGTGAGCGCCTTGTCGAGATCGGCGCGATCGTCGACGTACACGTGGCAAATGCCGTCGAGGTGCTTGATCATCGGCACGCGCGCCTCGTTGATCAGGCGCTCGATCAGGCTCTTGCCGCCGCGCGGCACGATCACGTCGACGTATTCGGTCATCGTGATCAGCTTGCCGACCGCCGCGCGATCGGCCGTCGCGACGACCTGCACCGCGTCCTGCGGCAGGCCGGCTGCCTCGAGACCTTCGCCGATCAGCTTCGCGAGCGCCGTGTTCGATTCGAGCGCTTCGGAGCCGCCGCGCAGGATCGTCGCGTTGCCCGACTTCAGGCACAGTGCGGCTGCGTCGATCGTCACGTTCGGGCGCGATTCGTAGATGATGCCGATCACACCGAGCGGCACGCGCATCTGGCCGACCTGGATCCCGCTCGGGCGGTACTTGAGGTTGCCGATCTCGCCGATCGGATCGGCCAGCGACGCAACCTGGCGCAGGCCTTCGACCATCGTCTTCAGCGCCTTGTCGGACAGCGTCAGGCGGTCGACGAACGCCTCATCGAGTCCTTTTTCACGGGCGCGGGCGACGTCGCGCGCATTCGCGTCCTTCAGCGCCTGCGCGTCGCGTTCGATTGCGCGGGCCACGGCGTCGAGCGCCGCGTTCTTCGCAGCCGTGCTGGCGCGCGCCATCGCGCGGGAAGCGTGCCGGGCGCGACGGCCCAGGTCGGTCATGTACTGATCGATATCCATCGTGTGACTCGAGAAGCGAGCCGCGCTGGGCGGCATGAATTCGTGGGGAAGCGTGGGGCGGCCATCCGTGCGGTGCGGCCATCCGCGGCGCGCCGGCCGGAAAGCCGCCCCGACTATCGAAGCATTGTAAGCGGGTTGCGCGGCGTGCGCTGAAGGCCCGAACGGGGCTTAGCGTCGCACGCGACCCGCGGTCGGCGGTCGCTCGCCGCGCGCGCCCGCGACCGTCATCGCGAGCTGGAACAGGCCGTCCCACGGATCGGGCGGCGGTTCGTCCTGCGTGCGGCGGCCCGGCACGACGGCCGTGAGCCCCTTGACCTGCCGGTCGAGCTTCGCGGCGAACGCGAGCGCCTTCTCGAGCACGGGTTCCGACACGCGGTTCAGCGCGGGACCGATCAGCCGCTCGCGCGGGCCCCACACACGATTCTCGCGCAGCAGCGTCGCCAGCGGCTTGCCGGCCGTCGCGCCGCGCTTGATCCGCAGCAGCGTGCGCAACTCCTCGACGACGGCCCACATCACGAGCACGATCGCCTCGCCCTCACCCTTCAGCCCGTCGATCATCCGCGCGAGCCGCGCGGCGTCGCCGGCGAGCATCGCTTCGTTCAGCTTGAACACGTCGTATCGTGCGACGTTCAGCACCGCATCGTGTACCTGCTCGAACGACAGCGCGCCCTGCGGATACAGCAGCCCGAGCTTCTGTATTTCCTGGTGCGCGGCGAGCAGGTTGCCTTCGACGCGCTCCGCGATGAACTGCAACGCGCGCCGCCCATCGTCGCCGGCCGCGACGCGCTGGCCCTGCATCGACAGACGCTGGCCGATCCAGTTCGGCAGCTGCGCGCGGTCGACCGGATCGATCTTCAGTGCGACGCCGCCGTTCTGCAGCGCGGTAAACCACGCGGATTTCTGCGTGGCCGCGTCGAGACGCGGCAGCGTGACGAGCATCAGCGCATCGGGATTGGGCGTGGCTGCGAGCGTCTTCAGCGCGTCGGCGCCTTCCTTGCCGGGCTTGCCCGACGGAATGCGCAGCTCGATCAGCTGGCGCTCGCCGAACAGCGACATCGCCTGGGTCGCGCCGAGCAGCACGCTCCAGTCGAAGCCGCGCTCGACCGTATGCACCGACCGCTCGGTAAAGCCGGCCGCGCGCGCAGCCGCACGAATGCGGTCGCACGCTTCCTGCGCGAGCAGCGGCTCGTCGCCGTAGACGGTATAGAGCCCGGCCAACCCCTTCGCGAGGTGCGGCTCCAGCGCATCAAGTCGCAATTGCATCGGTGCGTGCGCCGTCGATCAGAGCGGCGGCGGCGGCAGCGGCGCACGCGGCGAGACGCCCGGCACCACGTCCTCCGGCGCCGGCGTCAGCGAGTGGACGATCGCGAGACGCCGCATCAACTGGTCGACCGCATCGTTCTGCATGTCGCCGTACAGGATGTCGGCTTCCTGCGCCTTCGCGTTCGTGTACTGGTCGCTGTACGTCATCGCGCGGTTCAGCGCGATCGCGCTCGGCGGGATCAGCACGGTGCCGTCCTTGCTCGTCAGCGTGTAGTTCAGCGTATAGAACAGCGCGTATTCCTGCGCCGAACCGTACTTGTTGAGCGTCAGCGTGTTCTGCCCGCGCGACTCCCACATGCGCAGCACGGCGTCGGCGTCGTCCGCCGACTTGACGATCTTCGTGTCGCTGCCGGCCTCGACGAGGCGCGTCAGCCGCGCCTCGACGGGTGCCGGCGCGCCGGCCACCAGCAGGTGCTTGAACGCATAGTCCTGCTGGCCGCGCAACTGGAAGCCGCATGCCGACAGCGCCACCGCGCTGCCGACGAGCATCAAAAACGATCTGCGGATCACCTTCGCTCCTTCTGGGTACGTCCGACGGCCGGCGGCCGTCAGACGACGATGTTCACGAGGCGGCCCGGCACGACGACGATCTTCTTCGCCGGCTTGCCGTCGCTGAACTTCGCGAACGCGTCGTCGGCCACCGCCGCGGCTTCGATCGCCTCGCGGCTCGCGTCCTTCGCGACCTTCAGCGCGCCGCGCACCTTGCCGTTCACCTGCAGCACGAGTTCGATCTCGGCCTGCTCGAGCGCAGCCTCGTCGACCTTCGGCCACGGTGCGTCGAGCAGCGGGCCGAATTCGTCCGCGTAGCCGAGCGCCTTCCACAGCTCGAACGTGACGTGCGGCACGACCGGGTACAGCACGCGCAGCAGCACGCCGTACGTTTCGCGCAGCACGCCGGGCGTCGCGCCCTTCGCGCCGTCGACCGCGTTCAGCATCTTCATCGCGGCCGACACGACCGTGTTGTACTGCAGGCGCTGGTAGTCGAAATCGGCCTGCTTCAGCACGCTGTAGATCTCGCGGCGCAGCGCCTTGTCGGCCTCGCCGAGCGCGGCCGCATCGAAGCCCGCGCGTGCGGCGAGCGCTTCGCGGTTCGCATGGCCGAAGCTCCACACGCGGCGCAGGAAACGGCTCGCGCCCTCGACGCCCGCGCCCGACCACTCGAGCTGCTGCTCGGGCGGCGCGGCGAACATCGTGAACAGGCGCGCGGTATCGGCGCCGTACAGGTCGATCAGCACCTGCGGATCGACGCCGTTGTTCTTCGACTTCGACATCTTCTCGATGCCGCCGAGCACGACCGGCTGGCCGTCCGTGTTCAGCGTCGCGCCGACCGGGCGCCCCTTGTCGTCGTGCGTGACCGTCACGTCGGCCGGGTTGTACCAGGTCTTCTTGCCCGATGCGTCTTCGCGGTAGAACGTCTCGTTCAGCACCATCCCCTGCGTGAGCAGGTTCTTCGCCGGCTCGCCGAACTTCACGAGGCCGAGGTCGCGCATCACCTTGGTCCAGAAGCGCGAATACAGCAGGTGCAGGATCGCGTGCTCGATGCCGCCGATGTATTGATCCATCGGCATCCAGTAATCGGTGCGCGCGTCGACCATCGTCTCGGCGTCCGGCGCCGTGTAGCGCGAGAAGTACCACGACGAATCGACGAAGGTATCCATCGTGTCGGTTTCGCGCTTCGCGGCCGCGCCGCACTTCGGGCACGCGCAGTTCAGGAACGCTTCCGACTTCGCGAGCGGATTGCCCGAGCCGTCCGGCACGAGGTCTTCCGGCAGCACGACGGGCAGATCCTTCTCCGGCACCGGCACGTCGCCGCACGACGGGCAGTGGATGATCGGGATCGGCGTGCCCCAGTAGCGCTGGCGCGATACGCCCCAGTCGCGCAGGCGCCACGTGACCTGCTTGTCGCCGAAACCGCCGGCCTTCAGGTCGGCTGCGATCGCGTCGACCGCCGCGCCGTATGCGAGACCGTCGTACTTGCCGCTGTTCACGCAGGCCGCGACTTCCTTGTCGCCGTACCACTCCTGCCACGCGTCGAGCGAGTACGTCTGGCCTTCGGCCGCGATCACCTGCTTGATCGGCAGGTCGTATTTCTTCGCGAACGCGAAGTCGCGCTCGTCGTGCGCGGGCACGCCCATCACCGCGCCTTCGCCATAGCTCATCAGCACGTAGTTGCCGATCCACACCTCGACGGGCTCGCCCGTCAGCGGATGCGTGACCGAGAAGCCCGTCGCGACGCCCTTCTTCTCCATCGTCGCGACGTCGGCCTCGGCGACGCCGCCGCGCTTGCATTCGTCGATGAACGCCAGCAGCTCGGGCTTGTCCTGTGCAAGGCGCGTGGCGAGCGGGTGCTCGGCCGCGACCGCGCAGAACGTGACGCCCATGATCGTGTCGGCGCGCGTCGTGAACACGCGCAGCAGCTTCTTCTCGCCGTCGAGTTCGTACGGGAAGCCGAAGTTCACGCCGAAGCTCTTGCCGATCCAGTTCTGCTGCATGATCTTCACGCGCTCGGGCCAGCCGAGGCCGTCGAGATCGTTCAGCAGCTCATCCGCGTACTGCGTGATCCGCAGGTAGTACATCGGGATCTCGCGCTTTTCGACGAGCGCGCCCGAACGCCAGCCGCGGCCGTCGATCACCTGCTCGTTCGCGAGCACGGTCTGGTCGACCGGATCCCAGTTCACGGTGCCCGTCTTCTTGTACGCGATGCCCTTCTCGAGCATCTTCAGGAACAGCCACTGGTTCCACTTGTAGTAGTCGGGCTTGCACGTCGCGATCTCGCGCGACCAGTCGATCGCGAGGCCCATCGACTGCATCTGGCCCTTCATGTAGTCGATGTTGTCGTAGGTCCACTTCGCGGGCGGCACGCCGTTCGCCATCGCGGCGTTTTCGGCCGGCATCCCGAACGCGTCCCAGCCCATCGGCATCAGCGTGTTGTAGCCGTTCATCCGCAGATAGCGGTACATCACGTCGTTGATCGTGTAGTTGCGCACGTGACCCATGTGCAGCTTGCCGGACGGGTACGGCAGCATCGACACGCAGTAGAACTTCGGCTTCTGCGAATCTTCCTTCGTCTTGTAGGCATCGGCTGCGCGCCAGTCGCCCTGGGCGGCGGCTTCGACGTCGGCGGGTACGTATCTCTCGTGCATGGTGTGGTTCGGACTAGGCTTTAAGCGGCGCGACGGCTCGCGCGCAGGTGTGGATCGAAAATCATGCTGGCCCGGCGGACATGCAGGCTCGCTGTTGCCGGACCTGTTCACGGTTTCCGGGCATTTTCCGGGTAACCCGCAGCATGCCCGGGTAGCCTGGAAAATTCCGGGTTACCTGAAAAAGCCTGCCAACCGGGAAAAACGTTGATTATACCGCCCGCGCCGGCCCATTCGGCCGGTCTTGCGGCTTACGGCCGATCCCGCGGTAGGCGCGGACCGGCCGGAAGATCCGCTCAGCGGTTCGCCGGCACCGCAGACGGCGCAACGGAACCGCCCGCCTGCGGCGGCACGTCGGTCACGAAGCCGATCCGCGCGAGGCCCGCGGCCTGCGCGGCGCCCATCACCTGCGCGATCACGTCGTAACGCGTCGCACGCGACGCGCGCAGCCGCAGCTCGGGGGGCGAGCCGCCCGCGGCGGCGGCCCGGAAGCGCGCGGGCAGCGCGTCGAGCGCAACCGGCGCGTCGTCCCAGTACAGCTTGCCCGCGTCGTCGATCGACAGCGTGACGGATTGCGGCGTGTCGCGCGCGACGCTGGCCGCGACCTTCGGCAGGTCGAGCCGGATCGCGTGCGTCATCAGCGGCGCGGTAATGATGAAGATGACGAGCAGCACGAGCATCACGTCGATCAGCGGCGTCATGTTGATCTCCGCCATCGGCGCGGAGGTCTTGTGGTGCTCGAGTCCGCCGAATGCCATGGTCGTTCCTCCCGGGCCGGCGCGTCAGGCGTCCTGCGCGCACACGGATACGTGCAGGTCGCGCGCGAAGCCGTCGAGTTCCTCGGCGAGCTGCCGCACGAGCCGCCCGAGGATGTTGTAGGCCAGCACGGCCGGAATCGCGACGACGAGCCCGAACGCGGTCATGATCAGCGCCTCGCCGACCGGCCCCGCGACGTTCTCGATCTGCGCCTGCCCGCTCGCGGCAATGCTGCCGAGCGCGTGGTAGATGCCCCACACGGTGCCGAGCAGCCCGACGAACGGCGCGGTACTGCCGATCGACGCGAGCAGCACCTGGCCGAATTCGAGACGCCGCTGCGAGCGCAGCATCGCGTGGCGCAACGCGCGCAGCACGCGTTCGCTGCGCTCGACGCGCGCGGCCAGCGCGGCCGGGTCGTGGTCGTCGGCCGCGTCGCGCGCGGCTTCGGCGAGCGGCACGAACACACGCTCGCGGTCGGCGCCGGCGAGCGCGGCAATGCCCGCATCGAGCGACGGCGCACGCCAGAACGCGGCGAGCGCACGCGGCCCCTGCCGCTTCGCACGGACCAGCAGCCAGGCTTTCATGAAGAGGAAGCACCAGCTGGCGACGGACATCGCCAGCAGCACATACGCAACGGCATGCGTGATCGCATCGCCGCTTTCGAGGTAGTGGACAACGCCGGTGGGAATCGCCATCGGAGTTTCCCCGTTGTGTCAGCGCAGGCCGAGCACGTCCTGCATGTCGAACAGGCCGGCGCCGCGCGCCGACAGGAAGCGGACCGCACGCAGCGCGCCCTGCGCATACGACACGCGGCTCGACGACTTGTGCGTGATCTCGATGCGCTCGCCGATCCCGGCGAACAGCACCGTGTGATCGCCGACGATGTCGCCGCCGCGCACCGCGGCAAAGCCGATCGACGACGGATCGCGTTCGCCCGTCACGCCGTGGCGGCCGTACACCGCGCATTCGTCGAGCGAGCGCCCGAGCGCGCCGGCGACGGCTTCGCCCATCATCAGCGCGGTGCCCGACGGTGCGTCGACCTTGTGGCGGTGATGCGCCTCGATGATCTCGATGTCGTAGCCGTGCGAGAAATGCTTTGCCGCGAATTCGAGCAGCTTCAGCGTGACGTTCACGCCGACGCTCATGTTCGCCGCGAACACGATGCCGATCTTGCCGGCCGCGGCCTGCAGTTCGGCCTTTTGCTCGGCGGTGAAGCCGGTCGTGCCGATCACGAGCTTCACGTCGTGGCGCAGCGCGGCCTCGATGTGCGCGATCGTGCCTTCCGGACGCGTGAAATCGATCAGGTAGTCGGCCTGCGCGAACACGGCGTCGAGGTCGTCGGTCAGCTTGATCCCGGTTTCCTTGCCGAGGAACGCGCCGGCGTCCTGGCCGAGGAACGGCGAATCGGCGCGATCGAGCGCGCCGACGAGCTGTGCGTCGGAATCGTTGAGAACGGCTTCGATCAGCATCCGGCCCATTCGGCCCGATGCGCCGGCAATCGCAATCTTCATGGCTTTCTACACGACAGGTCTAAAGGCGGGCGGCGCGAGCCGCCCCGTTTCCGCATGCCGGCCGCTTACTGCGACTGGGCCGGCGCGGTGATCGGCTGGTTCTGCAGCGTGTCCGAGCCTTGCGGGCCGACCGGCGGCGACGCCTCGCTCGACACGTTCGGCTGCGGCGGACGATGGAACTGGAACTGCGGCTGGATCGCCGGCACCGCGCCCGGCGGCTGGCCGCCCGGCACCGGCGCACCGCCGGCAGCCTGCGTGGACGGCGTGAAGCGGCGCGCGCTCGAGCCCTGACCCGACACCTGGTTGGTCGCGCGGTTCGCCACGCGTGCGGCCTGCGCGTTCGCATCCTGGTCGACCACCGCGCCGGACGCCGGCACGGCGGACGGGCTGGCGACAGCCTCCGGCGCAGGCGCGCTCGCCGCTTGCGCAGCACGCGCGGCAGCAGCCTCGGAAGCGGCCTTCGCCGCCGCGGCCGCCTTCGCCTTCCGGCCGCCGCGGTCGCCGTCGATGTCGGCCAGCAGGTCGAGCTCGGACGGCAGGTTGTCGGCGCCGGTCCAGCCCGCGAGGCGATCGCCCGCGAAGGTCACGACGAGATCGCGCTGCTGGACGATCGCCGTCGAGCCGCGCTTGAAGTAGAAGAGGTAATCCCAGCGGTCGGCGTGGAACATGTCCGCCAGCAGCGGCGTGCCGAGCAACGCGCGCACCTGCTCGCGCGTCATGCCGACCTGCAGTTGTGCGGCCTTCTCCTGCGACACGAAGTTGCCCTGCACGACGGTGATCCGATAGGGCGTGATGCTCTGCGCGATGCGCTGCGTCACGCTGTCGTACGACGAACAACCAGCCAGCGCCGCAACGGCGGCGGCAGCGATGATGGCACTCCGCATGCGACTCCTCTGAAAGTGCGAAAGCGTTTCTGGGATCATTTCCTTCACCGTGCTGGCCCGCGTTGCAGGCCGCGCGTGTATCTGGAACGGCGAAAAGCCGGTAACATTGAAGCCCTGCATTGTACTCTAGGGATGCCTAGCCATGACCAATCCGACGGATCTCAAGAATATCGGGCTAAAGGCCACCCTACCGCGCCTCAAGATTCTCGAGATTTTCCAGCAAAGCCCCGTGCGGCACCTGACGGCCGAAGACGTCTACCGGAACCTGCTCAACGAGCAGCTCGACATCGGGCTCGCCACGGTCTACCGCGTGCTGACGCAGTTCGAGCAGGCCGGCCTGCTCACGCGCAGCAACTTCGAATCCGGCAAGGCCGTGTTCGAACTGAACGAGGGCTCGCACCACGACCACCTCGTGTGCCTCGATTGCGGCCGCGTCGAGGAATTCTTCGACGCCGAGATCGAAGGCCGCCAGCAGGCGATCGCGAAGGAGCGCGGCTTCCGGCTCCAGGAGCACTCGCTCGCGATGTACGGTTCCTGCACGACCGAGAACTGCCCGCACCGCAAGCACTGAATCGCGCCACCCGCGCACGAAGCACGGCCCGGCCGGCATCTCGCCGCCCGGGCCGTGTTCTTTTCGGGATAGTGCCGCGCGCCGCGCGCGGGCCGGTTCGGAACGCTTACGAAAACCCTTCGGCGCTCGCGCGAAACCGGTGCCCGGAACCGGACCCCGGCTGCGCGCAGCGTCAGGCCGTGCTCGCGCAGGCCGGCTCGAACTCGAGCGCCCACGCGCGGTCGAGCGGGATCTCGTCGCAGTTCGGCTGCGGGCCGCCGCGATCGACGATCACGAAATCGCTGACCGCGTCGAGCGCGAGCAGCGGATGGTGCCAGACGCCCTTTGCATAATTCACGCCCTGCCAGCCTTCGGCCAGGAACGCGCGCATCGCGTCGGGCCGGAATTCGCCGGCCGGCGCAACGACGATCGCGTAGCGCGACACGGCCGCGAGCGGGATGAACGCCTGGCTGCCGTGCGGATGGCGCTCCATCAGCGTGACCGCGACCGGCAGCGCGCGCGGCTGCGCGCGAAACACGCTGACGAGCGGCCGGCCGCCGTCCGCGCAGACGTCGATCGTCGCGAGATCGTGGAAGCGCTCGGTCGTGCCGCCGTTGATCGGGAAATGCCGCGCGCCTTCGAGTGCGATCACGTCGCCGAACGGCGCGAACGCTTCGCGGGTCAGGCGCTCGACGCGCAGGATATGGGGTCCGCTCATGCCATTTCCCTCCTTCAAGCCGGCTCGCCCCACAGACGCAGGCGCGACACGCCGCCGTCCGGGAAGATGTTGAAACGCACGTGCGTGACGGGGCCGAGCGCCGCGAGCTGGTCGAACGTATGCACGTGGTCCATCGACAGCTTCTGCTCGCCGAGCAATTCGGCCCAGAACATCGCCTGCGTGACCAGCGAATCGTCGGTGCCGCCCGCGACCCGCGCGGCCTGCAGCGAGCAGCGGTCGGGGAAGTTGCCCTTGAAGAACGCCGTATCGACCTCGACGCGCCGGATGATGCCCGGCCGCGCGAGCGCGACGATCGCCCAGTCGTTGCCGGGCTCGCGGCGGCGCCGCGTTTCCCAGCCGTCGCCCATGTTCGCGCCGCGCCCCGGCATCAGCATCTGCGATGCCGGGCCGAAGTGCTGGTTGTTCGCGGCCACCAGATAACCGCCGTTCTCGATCGCCGCGAAATCGACGAGTTCGCCGGCCGGCACATGGCGCCAGTCGCGCTGCGGCTGGCCGTACACGCGCAGCCGCGCGAGCCCGCCGTCCGGATACAGGTTCACGCGCAGGTGCGTGACCGGCTGCGCGTCGTCGACGCTCACGTAGTGATGCGAATTGCCCTGCAATGTCGTCGCGGGGACGATCGTGCGCCACTCGGCGTCGTCGGGCGGCGTATCGCCGTCGGCGACGCACGCCTCGATCGACGCGGCCGGCGGGAAGTTGCCGGTGAAGTGGCTCGTATCGAGATCGACGCCGAAAATCACGCCCGGCCGCGCGAGGCGCACCACGCAGAAGTCGTGGCCGGTCGTGCGCTTGCGGCGCGTTTCCCAGCCGTCCATCCACTTGCCGTGGTCGTCGTACTTGCCGGGAATGAACACGGCCGGCTCGGGATTCAGCATGCGCTCTTTCGGCGCGAAGAATTCGTCGCTCGCAAACAATGCCTGCGCACCGAGGCGCGGGTCGGCGAGGTTCATGTAACGCCGCGTAAACGCCGGCGCGTTCGGATCGAGGATGGGGGCTGCCATGTTGTCTCCTGTCGATGAGAGTTGGCGCTTCAGCGCTTACTCCCATCCCGTGCAAAGCAATTTCTGATGAACTGCCGGCGCATCGAGGCGCCGGCCGCAGGTAAATCGATCGCGCGGGTCAACCGGGGGCGCAGATGCCCCGCGCGACACCGCGCTCAGAGCGCGTGGGCCTGGTCGCCGGCGACCGGCGCCGCGTTGCCTTCCTCTTCGGCCGGCACGTAGCGCAGCTCGCGGTTCAGCACGCGCTTCGCGCGCACCTTGTCGATATCGTTCTCCCACACCGCGACGACGACCGTCGCGACGCAGTTGCCGATCAGGTTGGTCAACGCGCGGGCGATGCCGACGAACCAGTCGACCGGCAGGATCAGCACGAGGCCGAGCACCGGAATCGCCGGGATCGCCGACAGCGTCGCCGCGAGGATCACGATCGCCGAACCCGGGATGCCGTGCGCGCCCTTCGACGTGACGAGCGACACGAGCAGCACGACGATCAGGTCATGCGTCGACAGCGGCGTGTTGGTGGCCTGTGCGATGAACAGCACGGCGAGCGTCAGGTAGATCGAGAAGCCGTCGAGGTTGAACGAATAGCCGGTCGGGATCACGAGGCCGACCGTCGAATCCTTGACGCCCATGTATTCGAGCTTGCGCATCACCTGCGGCAGCACCGCATCCGACGACGCCGTGCCGAGCACGATCGACAGTTCCTCGCGCAGGTAGCGGATCAGCTTGAATACCGAGAAACCCGCGAGCCGCATCACGATGCCGAGCACGACCGTGACGAACACGATGCAGCTCAGGTAGAACACGGCGACCAGGTAGCCGAGCTGCTTGAGCGACGAGACGCCGTACTTGCCGGTCGTGAACGCGATCGCGCCGAGCACGCCGAGCGGCGCGAGCTTGATGATGAAGCCGATGATCCGGAAGAACACGTGCGACAGTTCCTCGATCAGCGAGTTGACGCGCTGCGCCTTGTCGCCGAGCAGCGACAGCGCGGAGCCGAACAGCACCGCGAACACGAGGATCTGCAGGATGTCGCCCTTCGCGAACGCGTCGATCGCGGTGTCGGGGATGATCTTCATCAGGTAGCCGGCCGTGTCCTTCAGGCTTTCGGCGTTCTTCGCGTACGACGCGAGCGACGACGCGTCGAGCGAATGCAGGTCGATGTTCATCCCGACGCCCGGGCGCGTGACCCATGCGAGCACGAGCCCGATGCCGAGCGCGAGCGTCGTCATGATCTCGAAGTAGATGACGGCCTTCAGGCCGACCCGGCCGACCTTCTTCAGGTCGCCCGCATTGGCCATCCCGCTGACCACGACGCAGAACACGATCGGGCCGATGACCATCTTGATGAGCTTCAGGAACCCGTCGCCGAGCGGTCGCAACGACTCGGCGAAATGCGGGAAGAACGCGCCAAGCGCGACCCCCAGGATCAATGCGACGACTACTCGGCCAAACAGCGAATTGAGGAATTTCGACACGGCGCTCTCCCGATCCAACGGTTGCAGTTTCGTCTGTTCATACTGGTAAGACCAGTGATGTTATGGTGGATAGTAGGAAGCCGATATAGTGACGTCAAGGACGGACAAAATAGGGATTTCCCGCCCCCCTCGGCCTGCGTCCGGCGCCCCGAAAGCGGGCCTGATCGTGGCTTTCCCGTAGTGCAGTCATGCACCGCGCATGTGCGGATTACAATGCCGGTCAGACCGGCCATCGTTCACATCATGAAAAATGTTCCGCATACCGTGACCGACGCCGCCATCGCGACGATCCGCGACCGGATCGAGGCAGGCGTTTATCCGGTCGGCAGCCTGCTGCCGGCCCAGCGTCAGCTCTCCGAGGAGCTGGAGATCAGCCGTGCGTCGCTGCGCGAGGCGCTGTCGACGCTCGAGGCGCTCGGGATGCTGCGCATCCGCGCGGGCAAGGGCGTGTACGTCGAAAGCGCGCAGGCGACGGACGCGCACGCGTGGCGGTTCGCCGAGCAGTCGTCGCCGCCCGACACGTACCAGATGCGCTACGCGCTCGAAGGGTTCGCCGCGCGGATGGCCGCGCACGTCGTCAGCGACGACGATATCGCGTGGTTCGAGGACAACCTCGCCGACCTGCACGTCGCGTTGACCGAAAGCGCGCTCGACGAAGCATCGCAACTCGACTTCGACTTCCACATGCGGATCATCCATCTCGCCGGCAACGCGGCGATCGAATCGATCCTGCGCGGCAGCGCGGACATCATGAAGGAAAGCCAGCGCATGCCGTTCTACCGGCGCGAGCTGCTGCTGTCGACGTGGCACGAGCACCGCGCGATCGTCGATGCGCTGATCGCGCGCGACGCGGCCGCCGCGGGCACCGCGATCGAAACGCACATCGCGAACGCCGCGCAGCGCGCGGGCATCTTCTTCCCGACGCCGGGCG
This sequence comes from Burkholderia pyrrocinia, assembly GCF_001028665.1. Lineage (NCBI taxonomy): Bacteria > Pseudomonadati > Pseudomonadota > Betaproteobacteria > Burkholderiales > Burkholderiaceae > Burkholderia > Burkholderia pyrrocinia. The sequence continues at coordinate 1,898,166 of NZ_CP011503.1, read as the reverse complement.
CCTGACGGCCGGGCGGTGCGCACCGCACGAGCGTCACACCGCAGCGATCGGACTCTCGTCGATCGCGAAACAACGCACGCGCTTGCGCCGGACGATCACGCGGCCTCGTCCGCGAAATCGATCAGCACCTTCATCGCGCGCTGCCGGTCGCCGGCCAGTTCGAACGCGAGGTTCGCGTCGCGCATCGGGAACACGCGCGTGACGGCCGGCCTCAGGTCGACGCGCCCCGCGTTGATCAGTTGCACCGCGAGCGCGAATTCCGCATGGAAGCGGAACGATCCGCAGATCGACAACTCCTTCGCGACCACGACGTTCTGCGGCAGGCTGACATCGCCGCCGAGCCCGAGCTGCACGACGACCCCGCGCGGACGCATCACGTCCAGACCGTCGCGCAGCGCGCGCGCATTGCCCGAACACTCGATCATCACGTCGAACGTACCCTTGTCGGCGCCGTAGCGCGCGACCCATCCGGCATCGGCCGCCGCATTGATCGTATGGTCGGCGCCGAGCGCGCTGGCCACTTCCAGCGGCGCTTCGACGACGTCGGTCGCGACGACCTCCGCCGCGCCATGCACGCGCGCCGCCGCGACCGCCAGCACGCCGATCGGCCCGCAGCCCGATACGAGCACGCGCTTGCCGATCAGCGGGCCCGCGCGCGAAACCGCATGCAGCCCGACCGCGAACGGCTCGGCGAGCGCCGCGAGCGACAGCGGCACGTGATCGGCGACCTTCACGCACTGCGTCGCGTCGCACACGAGCGCGTTGCGAAACGCGCCCTGCACGTGCGGCATCCGCATCGCGCTGCCGTAGAAGCGCATGTCCAGACACTGGTTCGGCAAGCCTTCGAGGCAATAGCGGCACGTACCGCACGGCCGGCTCGGATTGACCGCGACGCGATCGCCGACCTTCACCGACGTCACGTCGGGCGCGACCTCCGCGACCGTGCCGGCGACTTCGTGGCCGAGCACCATCGGCTGCTGCAGCCGGATCGCGCCGAAGCCGCCGTGCCGGAAGTAATGCAGATCGGACCCGCAGATGCCGCCCATCGCGACATCGACGCGCACCTGGCCCGGGCCGATCTCGCCCGCGTCCTGTTCTTCGACCCGCAGGTCGTTCGGCCCGTGGATCACGACACACATGCAACGCATACGCATACCTGCCTCCCTATACGGCGCTGGTCAGCCCGCCGTCGACGAACAGCGTCTGGCCGTTCACGAAATCGGACGCGGCCGACGCGAGGAAGATCGCCGCGCCGCACAGCTCGTCGACGCGCCCCCAGCGGCCGGCCGGCGTGCGCTTGCACAGCCAGTCGGAGAACGCCGCGTCGTCGACCAGCGCGCGATTCAGTTCGGTCTCGAAATAGCCGGGCGCGAGGCCGTTGGCCTGGATGCCGTGGCGTGCCCAGTCGGCGCACATCCCTTTGGTCAGCATCCGCACCGCGCCCTTCGTCGCCGCATACGGCGCGATCGTCGGCCGCGCGAGCTCGCTCTGCACCGAACAGATGTTGATGATCTTCCCGTGGCCGCGCGCGATCATGTGGCGCGCGACGGCCTGCGCGACGTTGAACACGCCGTCGAGATTCACGCGCATCAGCGCATGCCAGTCGTCGGGCTCGAATGCGTCGAGCGGCGCGCGGCGCTGGATGCCCGCGTTGTTCACGAGGATGTCGATCGCGCCGACGCGCGCCTCGAAATCGTCGATCGCCGCGCGCACCTGCGCATGCTCGGCGACGTCGAACACCGCATGGTCGGCCGCGAAGCCTTCGTCGCGGAAACGGCGCGCGAGCGTCGCGGCCTTCTCTTCATTGCGATCGTTGATGACGATCGCCGCGCCGGCTTCCGCGAGCCCGCGGGCGAGCGTCAGCCCGATCCCGCGTCCGGAACCCGTGATCAGTGCGCGGCGGCCGTCGAGGCGGAACCGGTCAAGCGCGTGGGTCATGCATGTCTCCTCGTGCCAGTGGAGCCGGCTGCCCGTCGCGGCCGGTCTCGCGTTGACGGTATCTTCGGCTGCCGGCCCGATGCCGCGCCAATGGTCTTTTTTGATCCGGTTATCATGAAATCTGATTACCGCCCTCTCCTGCCCGCCGCCCATGGAACTCAAGCAATTGCGCGCCTTCGTCATGCTCGCGGAAGAGCTGCATTTCGGGCGCGCGGCGCAGCGCCTGTTCATTGTGCAGCCCGCGCTGAGCATGCAGATCAAGGCGCTCGAGGAAGAACTCGGCGCACGGCTGTTCGAGCGCGACCGGCACAAGGTCGAACTGAGCGACACGGGGCGCGTGTTCCTGCCTGAAGCACGCGCGACGCTGCAGCAGGCCGCGCGCGCGGAACAGATGGCGCGGCTGTCGAGCCGCGGCGAGATCGGCACGCTGCGGATCGCGTTCGTGTCGTCGGTGCTGCCCGCGCTGCTGCCGGCCGTGCTGCGCACGATGCGCGAGCGCTACCCGCTGATCGCGCTGGAACTGAAGGACATGCCGACACCCGACCAGATCGCCGCGCTGCGCGACCGGCGGATCGATTTCGGGATGATCCGGCTGCCGGCCGCATATGCGGGTATCGACACGCGCGTGGTGCTTGAGGAAGGCTTCGTCGTCGCGCTGCCGCTCGACCATCCGCTCGCCGCACACGACACGATCCCGCCGGCCGCGCTGCGCGGCCAGCCCGCGTTCGTGCTTGCGCGCCGCTACGCGCCCGGCTTTCACGACGACATGCTGCTCGCGCTGAGCCGCGCGGGCACGACGCTCGAAATCGCGCAGGAGTTCGGGGAATTCACGACGATGCTTGCGCTCGTCGCGGCGGGGATGGGCATCGGGCTGATCCCGGCGGAAGCCGCGAGCGCACTGCCGCCGAACGTGCTCGCGCGGCCGCTCGACCTGGCCGGCCACCGGAGCGGTATCGGTCTCGCGTGGACCGACCTCGACAGCCCGCTGAAGCGCGCATTCGTCGCCGCGCTCGAACAGGTGACGGCAGACCGGTGACGACGCACTCCGGGCAACAAAAAAGCCCGGCCGGAAAACCGGGCCGGGCTCGTTCGCCGCGCGTGCCGCGTTGCCGCGGCCGCGCAACGTGCGGGATTACTTCGCGTTCGCGAACGCGACAGCCGTATCCAGCATGCGGTTCGAGAAACCCCACTCGTTGTCGTACCAGCTCGACACCTTGACGAGACGGCCCGACACCTTGGTCAGCGTCGCGTCGAACGTCGACGAAGCCGGGTTGTGGTTGAAGTCGATCGACACCAGCGGTGCATCGTTGTAGCCGAGGATGCCCTTCAGCGCGCCTTCCGATGCTTCCTTCATGATCGCGTTGACTTCCTCGACCGTCGTGTCGCGCTTCGCGATGAACGACAGGTCGACGATCGACACGTTGATCGTCGGGACGCGGATCGCGTAGCCGTCGAGCTTGCCGTTCAGTTCCGGCAGCACGAGGCCGACGGCCGAAGCAGCGCCCGTCTTCGTCGGGATCTGGCTGTGCGTGGCCGAACGCGCGCGGCGCAGGTCTTCGTGATAGACGTCCGTCAGCACCTGGTCGTTCGTGTACGCGTGGATCGTCGTCATCAGGCCGGTTTCGAGGCCGATCTTGTCGTTCAGCGGCTTGACGAGCGGCGCGAGGCAGTTCGTCGTGCACGATGCGTTCGAGATCACGGTGTGCTCGGCCTTCAGCACGTCGTGGTTCACGCCGTAGACGATCGTCGCGTCGACGTCCTTGCCGCCCGGCGCCGAGATGATCACCTTCTTCGCGCCGCCCTTCAGGTGCGCGCTCGCCTTTTCCTTGGTCGTGAAGAAGCCCGTGCATTCCATCACGACGTCGACGCCGAGCTCGCCCCACGGCAGTTCTGCCGGGTTGCGGTTCGCCAGCACGCGGATCTTGTCGCCGTTCACGACGAGGTAGTCGCCGTCGACCGTCACTTCGCCCGGGAACTTGCCGTGCGCGGTGTCGTACTGGGTCAGGTGCGCGTTGGTCTTCGCATCGCCCAGATCGTTGATCGCGACGATCTCGAGATCGTGCTTCTTGCCGTTTTCATAAAACGCGCGCAGCGTGTTGCGGCCGATACGGCCGTAGCCGTTGATTGCGACGCGAATCGTCATGGTCTATCTCCTGATGGCTGAAAAAATTCGTTTCGTGCAGCTTCACGGTGCGACGCGCGCGACGGGTGGCGCGCGTCGCGAATGCTTTTAGGCCAGCACGGCCTTCGCGGTCTCGACGACGTGCTCGACGGTGAAGCCGAAGTACTTGAACAGCACGCCGGCCGGCGCCGATTCGCCGAACGTGTCGATCCCGACGACGCCGCCTTCCAGGCCGACGTACTTGTGCCAGAAGCTCGTCACGCCCGCTTCGATCGCGACGCGGCGCACGCCGTGCGGCAGCACGCGTTCGCGGTATTCGGCGTCCTGGCGGTCGAACACGTTGGTCGACGGCATCGACACGACGCGGGCCGCGATGCCTTGCTGCGCGAGCGGCTCGACGGCCTTCATCGCGAGCTCGACTTCCGAACCCGTCGCGATCAGGATGATCTTGCGCGCGACGATTTCTTCGTCCCAGTCCTTCAGTACGTAGCCGCCCTTCTCGACGTTGGCGATCTGCGCGTCGGTACGCGGGTTGAACGCGAGGTTCTGGCGGCTGAAGATCAGGCTCGACGGACGATCCGCGGCAACCGCGTGCGTCCATGCAACGGCCGTCTCGACCGTGTCGGCCGGACGCCACACGTCGTGGTTCGGGATCAGGCGCAGGCTCGACACGTGCTCGATCGACTGGTGCGTCGGGCCGTCTTCGCCGAGGCCGATCGAATCGTGCGTGAACACGAAGATCGACGGTACCTTCATCAGCGCGGCCACGCGCAGCGCGTTGCGGCTGTAGTCGGAGAACGTCAGGAACGTGCCGCCGAACGGCTTGTGGCCGCCGTGCAGCGCGAGGCCGTTGATCGCGGCGCTCATGCCGAATTCGCGCACGCCGTAGTTGATGTGGTTGCCCAGCACGACGCCCGCGCCTTCCGGATTCGCACGGACCGCCTTCGACGCCTTCCAGTTGGTCAGGTTCGAGCCGGTCAGGTCGGCCGAGCCGCCGAGCAGCTCGGGCAGCGCGGCGGCCAGCCCTTCGATCGCCTGCTGCGACGCCTTGCGGGTCGCGACCGTCTCGGCGCGCTCGTTCGCGCCGGCGATGATCGCCGCGGCCTTCTGGGCCCAGTCGGCCGGCAGCTGGTTGGCCATCCGGCGCTCGAATTCGGCGGCTTCTGCCGGGAACTTGGCGCGATATTGCGCGAACGTCGCGTCCCAGTCGGTTTCGGCACGCTTGCCGGCTTCCTTCGCGTCCCAGGCCGCATAGACTTCCTGCGGAATCACGAACGGCTCCCACTTCCAGCCGAGCGCTTCGCGCGTCTTCGCGATTTCTTCCGCGCCGAGCGCAGCGCCATGCACGTCGTGGCCGCCGGCCTTGGTCGCCGCGCCCTTGCCGATCACCGTCTTGCAGCAGATCAGCGTCGGCTTGTCCGACAGCTTCGCCTTCGCGATCGCCGCGTCGACTGCGTCGACGTCATGGCCGTTCACGTTCGGGATCACGTTCCAGCCGTACGCTTCGAAGCGCTTCGGCGTATCGTCGTGGAACCAGTTCACGACGTCGCCGTCGATCGAGATGCCGTTGTCGTCGTACAGCGCGATCAGCTTGTTCAGCTTCAGCGTGCCCGCGAGCGAGCAGGCTTCGTGCGAGATGCCTTCCATCAGGCAGCCGTCGCCGAGGAACACGTACGTGTGGTGATCGACGATCTTCGCGCCGTCGCGGTTGAACTCGTCGGCCATCAGCGCTTCGCCGAGCGCCATGCCGACCGCGTTCGCGAGACCCTGGCCGAGCGGGCCGGTGGTCGTCTCGACACCCGGCGTGATCCCGTATTCCGGGTGGCCCGGCGTCTTCGAGTGCAGCTGGCGGAAGTTCTTCAGCTCTTCGATCGGCAGGTCGTAGCCGGTCAGGTGCAGCAGCGAGTACAGCAGCATCGAGCCATGGCCGTTCGACAGCACGAAGCGGTCGCGGTCTGCCCAGTGCGGGTTCGTCGGGTTGTGCTTCAGATGGCGCGACCAGAGCGCGACGCCGATTTCGGCCATGCCCATCGGCATGCCGGGGTGGCCGGAGTTCGCTTGCTGGACGGCGTCCATCGCGAGCGCACGGATCGCGTTGGCCATCAGGGTGGTGGAGGCGGGAGACGAAGTCGTCATGTCGAGTCCGGAGAACGAGTCGAGGAAACGGGGGCACGGCGGCATCCGGAAGCTCGAGCGTCAATCGTTCCCGGCGCGCGGTGCGGCGCCTGACGGACGCGAAGCGGACGGAGCCTACGGACGGGGCTGCAAAGCTCGTCATTTTAACAGATGGGCTGACATTTCCCTTGTCGGCGCGTGGTGTTCCGGCACGGTTTTCCGTCAAACCGTGCGCCTCCTATAATTCAGACGTCAGAAACGACTGCCCTTGGCGGCCCACCCGTGAGCACCACGCTACTCTTTCACCCTACGCCCGACGCCACCTACGGCTTCCCGAATGCTCGGCGGCTCGCGCGCGTCGCGTCCCCGCACCAGCAGATCGAAGTCTGGGAAACCCCGCAGCTCGGCCGGCTGTTTACGCTGGACGGCCAGCCGATGACGTCGGTCGGCGACGAGTACGTCTATCACGAGTGCATGACGCACCCGGCCGCGCTCGCGCATCCGTCGCCGAAGAAGGCGCTGGTGCTCGGCGGCGGCGACGGCGGCGCGGCACGCCAGTTGCTCAAGCATGCGTGCATCGAGCGGATCGTGATCGCGGAACTCGATGACGAGGTGGTCGGGATGGCGCGCCGTTATCTCGACGACGTGCACCAGGGCGCGCTCGACGACCCGCGCGTCGAGGTCGTGATCGGCGACGCCGCGCATTTCGTCGACTCGACCGTCGAGCATTTCGATCTCGTCGTGTTCGACCTCACGCCGCCCGATTCGCCGGCGGCCGGCCTCTATACGCGCGCGTTCTACGCGCGGCTCAAGCGGATCCTCACGCCGTGCGGCGCGATCTCGATGCATCTCGGCTCGCCGGTGTTCCACGCGGCGCGCATCGCCGCGCTGCTCGACGACCTGCGCGCGAGCTTCGCGGTCGTCGATCCGTTGTCCGCGCACGTGCCGCTGTACGGCTCGCAATGGCTGATGGTGATCGCGAGCGACACGCTCGATGCGGCCGCGCTGTTCGCGCACGACGTCGACGAACGGCTCGCCGCGCGCCACGTCCAGGGCTTGCGCTACTACGACGCGCGGCTGCATGCATCCCTCTTTGCCCTGCCGCACACGCTGCGCGATACACTGGGCGTTCGCCGCTGAGCGTCCGGGCGGCCGCATCGTTCCGTTTTTCCTTCGTGGTTTCGTATGGTTCGCCGTGCGAAACGCGGGATCGGAACGACCCGGATGCAGTGCCAACCCGCTGGCCGACCGCGACGCATGGGACCCGATGCAAAGCATGGGGTTCGAGCAAGTGCTGAAGCACTGACTCGGTCCGGCATAGGCGCTGAAGCGCCAACACCGTTCGACAGGAGATTTTCATGACCGATCCACGTCCGGCCGACGTGCCTTGGTTGACGCCGTATCTGGCCGTGCGCAACGCACGCGCGGCCATCGATTTCTTCAAGGCCGCATTCGGCTTCGAACTGCGCGACGTGCACGACGAGGACGGCGCGATCATGCACGTCGAGATGGCCTACCGCGGCCAGTTGATCGTGATGTTCGCGCCCGAAGGCGCGTTCGGCTCGACCGCGCTCACGCCGAAGAGCGCGAACGCCACCGCGCCGCAGTCGTTCTATCTGTATGTCGACGACGTCGACGCCACCTGGCAGCGCGCGCTCGACGCGGGCGCGAAATCGCTGACCGCGCCGCAGGACCAGTTCTGGGGCGACCGGTTCGCGCAGATCGAGGATCTCGACGGCTACCGCTGGGCGCTCGCGCGCCATCTCGACGCATGAACGAAACCGCCACACGCATGAACGAAGCCACCACCACCGCGGCCGTGCCGCGCTTTTTCGTCGACGCGGCACTGCGCGCCGACGCCACGCTCGCGCTGCCGGCCGACGTCGCACGCCACGCGCAGGTGCTGCGCCTGCAGCCCGGCGACGTGCTCGCGCTGTTCGACGGCACGGGCGGCCAGTACCGCGCACGGCTCGTCGAGATCGACAAGCGCAGCGCGCTCGCGCAGATCGACGCGTTCGAGCCGGCCGAGGCCGAGCCGCCGTACCGCGTGACGCTTGCGCAGGGGATCGCCGGCGGCGACAAGATGGACTGGGTGATCGAAAAGGCCGTCGAGCTCGGCGTCGCGGCGGTCGTGCCGCTGTCGACCGCACGCGGCGTCGTGAAGCTTGCCGGCGAACGCGCGGACAAGCGCGTCGCGCACTGGCGCGGCGTCGTGCGCGCATCGTGCGAACAGTGCGGGCGCAACCGCTTGCCCGACGTCGCGCCGGTTCGCGGCTTCAACGCGTGGCTCGAAACGCTGCCGGCCGCGCCGACCGACGGCGAGCTGCGGCTGCTGCTGTCGCCGCGCGCGAGCATCCCGTTCGCGTCGCTGCCCGACACGCCGCCTGCAGCACCCGTCACGCTGCTGATCGGCCCCGAAGGCGGACTGTCGCCCGACGAGGAAAACGCGGCGCGCGCGCGCGGCTTCACCGCGCTGTCGCTTGGGCCCCGCGTGCTGCGCACCGAGACGGCAGGCGCGGCCGTGCTCGCGGCGCTGGCGGCGCGCTGGGGCGGGTGGTAACGGGATGGGCGTGCCGCCGCGAGGTGGCACGACACTTCCCGGCCCCCCGTCACCCTGCCGCGGCGCGATATGCGCCGGCGTCACTGCAGAATTGCGGCGCGTTTCCACGCTGCGGCTTATCGCGACTTGTTGCGCGACGATCCGTGCGGCATCGAATCGGACAACGCATCGAGAACCGGTGTCAGCACGTCTTGCGGGCTTCCGGTCGCCCAGCCTCCGTCCAGGCTGTAAAGGTCGATCTTGCCCGTCACGGGGTGCGTCACCTGTGCCGCGTCCAAAACCTGCGCCATGCCAGAGAAGATCGCCTTGAACGCAGCAATCCGTGCCGCGTCATTCTTCAGGCGACCGTTGCCCAGCTTCGCCTCCAGCGCCTTCCCGCCGGGCCCGGCATCCGGGACGCGGCACGCGAATTCGACCGTCGCGACCGTCTGGCCCTCGATGGCCGAGTTCGGTTGCCGCGACGAGCCGGTCGCCTTGCACTCCGAACGATTGAGCGCGCGCTGATACGCCGCGGCCATGCTCTCGACCGACGGACGCAACGCAGCACTCACCTTCGGCGGCATCGGCGCCAGCATCCCTTCGGCCATATCCTTGCGCATCGACTCGCCAAGCGTCGACAGAACGTCGACGTTGAGCGCGTCCTTCCCGTCATAACTCGGGCGTACCGCGTCGTTGAACTCGCGGGCTTTCGACACGTCGCCATTGACGAACGCGCCGATATAAAGATCGACGGTCCGCTCGGGCGTGAGCGGCGCAGCCTGCGCGGCGCCCGCCGCAACCAGCAGGGACAGCACGGCGGCACGCGCAAACGGGATACCCGCGCCGGCGCGTGCGGAACGGGAAATAGTCATGGGAAGACAGCCCTCTCTCGATGATTTGTTTTTCGCACCCGACACGACGGCTGCCGCAACCAGGCCGGCCGAGATTGTCTCGAAAAAAGGTGTCCGATGAAAGGCCGGTGTCAGCGAGCGACGTGCCGCGCCGGCCCATACGCATCGCGCACACGCAAAAAAGCCCGCTCGAAGCGGGCTTTTCGCCGGGCCGGCCGCGGAGAGCCGGGGGCCGATCCGCGCTTACGCGAACGAGTAGAACACGCGGAACGCGACCTTGCGCTCGGCCCAGAACTCGGCCGCCTCGCGGAACACGTCGAGCAGCGTCTCGCGCCCTTCCTTGTCGAATTTCTGCGCGATCGGCAGCCCTTCGAGGACGATCACGAAACCGGGCTGCGCGCCGGCCTTCGCGACGAGGTCGGTCAGGCAGTCGTACAGCGCGTCGTAGTTCTTCCCGAAATGCTTCGGGAACAGGAACGACGTCGCGATCGTTTCCATCACTTCCTGCTTCGACTGCGCGGCGCCGCAATACGCATACAGGAAGTGCTGGCCGAGCCGGCCGGCTTCGTCGGCGAGATCCTGCACGCGGAACGCGCGGATCGACTGCACGAGATTAGGTCGCACGGTCGTGAAAAGGCTCATAGGCTCCTCGTTCGATGAAAGCCCGGACTCGGCTTCCTGTTGCTCCGGCGCGCCGACGGCCTGCGCCGCCGCGTTCAATTGAATCACGCGCTGAAACAGGTTGCCGTCGCCGGCCGCGAACAGTTCCGCCGCCGCCGTATCGTGCGCGTAGATGGAGTCGCTCATGCCATTCGTCCCGAAGTCATTCAACAATACGTTTAAAACTGTTGTAGTGGTCGCCCGTGTAATAACAGTTGTCGATCCGGCGCAAGGGCCCGCCACAGACGATCCGGCGCGCGCCGCGATTGCGGGCACGCGGCGTCGGCACCGTGTACTCATGGTAGTAGCCGCGCTTCGCCTTCGGCAGGATCCGCTCGCGGTTGCCGAACACGACGCCGTCTTTCTCGTACGGATAGGGGCCGCCGGCGCCGATCAAGCCTAGCGTGGTCACGGCCTCGCGCGGAAGACGGGCGGTCGGGATCGTATCGAGCCCGCTCGCGGCCACGTCGGCCGAAACGGCCTCCCGTGCGTAAGCGGCGGAAACCAGACTGCCCGTCGGCGTGCCGACGATACCCATCGCGAACATCGCGAAGACGGACGCGAGCGCGCCGTTGCGGAGCCACTTGCGTGCCATGAACCAGGGTTCCCGCTGTTAAATCAAGTAGTTGACGACCAACAAAGGCGTTAGCGTAGCGTTATTGGCCGCGCGAATCAATGTCCGTTTGGGAATCGAAAGCCTGACGACCCGCGGATTTGCGTATTTCTTACCGAAATTACTCTACATTTATCTTACATAGGATAAAATGCGAGCGGCATCTCTCGTTTGGCGAGACCCTGCCTCCTTGCCACGCTCTTTACCCGGAGTGGAGAGATGCTGCTGTTGCTTTGAGGGAAGCGCGTTTGCGCCCTGCCCGACGGCGTGCCCATGCGGGCACGCCTCTTTTTGCGTTTGTTTACAATTTCGCCCGACGCGCCACGCCGATTCGATCGGCCTGGCGCGTTCGTTTTGCTCAGCGCGCGGCGTTCACGTCGGCGACCAGCAGCGCCGCCATGTTGACGATGCGGCGAACGGTCGCCGATTCGGTCAGCACGTGCACCGGCTGGGCCGCGCCCAGCAGGATCGGACCGATCGCGATGTTGTTGCCGGCGGCCGTCTTCAGCAGGTTGTACGCGATGTTCGCAGCGTCGATGTTCGGCAGGATCAGCAGGTTCGCGTCGCCTTCCAGCGTCGATTCCGGCAGGATTTCCTTGCGCAGCGCCGCGTCGAGCGCGACATCGCCGTGCATCTCGCCGTCGACCTTCAGCTCCGGTGCGCATTCCTGCAGGATCGCGAGCGTATCGCGCATCTTCTTCGCCGAAGGTGCGTTGCTCGTGCCGAAATTCGAGTGCGACAGCAGCGCGACCTTCGGCTCGATGCCGAAGCGGCGCACTTCTTCCGCGGCCATTATCGTGATCTCGGCCAGTTGCTCCGGGGTCGGATCGACGTTCACGTGCGTATCGACGAGGAAAATCTGGCGGCCCGGCAGCACGAGGCCGTTCATCGCCGCGTACACGCTGCAACCGTCGCGCTTGCCGATCACCTGGTCGATGAAGTGCAGGTGGCGGTGCGTGGTGCTGATCGTGCCGCAGATCATCCCGTCCGCTTCGCCCTTCTTCACCAGCATCGCGCCGATCAGCGTCGTGCGGCGGCGCATCTCGACGCGCGCGAGCTGTTCGCTGATGCCCTTGCGCGCCATCAGCTTGTAATACGTCTGCCAGAAGTCGCGGTAGCGCTCGTCGTGCTCGGTGTTGACGACAGTGAAGTCGACGCCCGGATTCAGGCGCAGGCCGTAGCGCTGGATACGGTGCTCGATCACCGACGGGCGGCCGATCAGGATCGGCTTCGCGAGTTTTTCGTCGACAATGATCTGAACGGCGCGCAACACGCGCTCTTCTTCGCCTTCCGCGAACACCACGCGCTTCTTCTCTTCCGGCGCGGCGCGCGCGATCTGGAAGATCGGCTTCATCGTCGTGCCGCTGTGATACACGAACTGCTGGAGGTGGACGCGGTACGCCTCCATGTCCTCGATCGGGCGCGTCGCGACGCCGCCGTCCATCGCGGCCTGCGCGACGGCCGGCGCGATCTTCACGATCAGGCGCGGATCGAACGGCTTCGGAATCAGGTATTCGGGCCCGAACGACAGGTCCTGGATGCCGTACGCGGTCGCGACGATGTCGCTTTGCTCGTGCTGCGCGAGCTCGGCGATCGCGTTGACGGCCGCGATCTCCATTTCACGCGTGATCGTCGTCGCGCCGACGTCGAGCGCGCCGCGGAAGATGAACGGGAAGCACAGGACGTTGTTGACCTGGTTCGGGTAGTCGGTGCGGCCGGTCGCGAGAATCGCGTCGGGGCGCACTTCGAGCGCCGCTTCCGGCAGGATTTCCGGCGTCGGATTCGCGAGCGCGAGAATCAGCGGGCGCTCGGCCATGCCCTTCACCATCTCCTGCTTCAGCACGCCCGCGGCCGACAGGCCGAGGAAGATGTCCGCGCCGTCGATCACTTCGGCCAGCGTCCGTGCGTCGGTTTCGCGTGCGAAACGCTCCTTGTCCGGGTCCATCAATTCGGTGCGGCCCTTGTAGACCACGCCGGCCAGGTCGGTCACCAGGATGTTCTCGATCGGCAGGCCGATGTCGACCAGCAGGTCCAGACACGCGAGCGCGGCCGCGCCCGCGCCGGACGCGACGAGCTTCACCTTCTTGATGTCCTTGCCGACGACCTTCAGGCCGTTCGTGACGGCCGCGGCCACGACGATCGCGGTGCCGTGCTGGTCGTCGTGGAACACCGGGATCTTCATCCGCTTGCGGCACTCGCGCTCGACGATGAAGCAGTCCGGCGCCTTGATGTCTTCCAGGTTGATCCCGCCGAAGGTCGGCTCCAGCGCGGCGATCACGTCGACCAGCTTGTGCGGATCCGACTCGTTCAGCTCGATGTCGAACACGTCGATGCCGGCGAACTTCTTGAACAGCACGGCCTTGCCTTCCATCACCGGCTTCGACGCGAGCGGGCCGATGTTGCCGAGACCGAGCACCGCCGTGCCGTTCGTGACGACGCCGACCAGGTTGCTGCGCGCGGTGAAACGCGCCGCGTTGAGCGGGTTCTCGACGATCTCCTCGCACGCATACGCCACGCCCGGCGAATACGCGAGCGCGAGGTCGCGCTGGTTGATCATCTGCTTGGTCGGGGCGATCGCGATCTTCCCCGGAGTCGGGAATTCGTGATAATCGAGCGCGGCTTCGCGGAGCTTGGCTTTGGAAGAGGCTTGGGTGGACATGTGTCTCGTGACGTGCGGATTAGAATAACTGTTCGACGGCATTGTAGCGCCAATCGAAGGCCGCCAGACCGGCGATTCGGGTGCGACAGCCGCGACAAAAATGAACCGAACGGTGCACGAACACCCGCCGTTCGCCTCGTACAATGCCGTTCCCTCAACCGTATCGGATCCACCCGCCGTGCCAGCCGCCCTCTCCGAGTTTTCGCTGATCGATCGCTTCTTCGCGCGCCGCGCGGCACAGGGCGCACGCGCGTCGACGCTCGGCATCGGCGACGATTGCGCGCTGATCGCGCCTCGATCCGGGAAATTGCTGGCCATTTCGACGGACATGCTGGTCGAAGGCCGCCACTTCTTCCCCGACGTCGCGCCCGACGCGCTCGGCCACAAGACGCTCGCGGTCAACCTGTCCGACCTCGCGGCGATGGGCGCCGAGCCGCGCGCATTCACGCTCGCGTGCGCGCTGCCGCGCGCCGACGCGGCGTGGCTGGAGGCATTCAGCAACGGGCTGTTCGCGCTTGCCGAGCGGTTCGGCTGCGAGCTGATCGGCGGCGACACGACGAGCGGGCCGCTGAACCTGTGCGTGACCGTATTCGGCGAAGTCGCGCCCGACGCGGCGCTGCGGCGCGATGCCGCGCGCGACGGCGACGACGTCTGGGTGTCCGGCACGCTCGGCGACGCGCGCGCCGGCCTCGGCGTCGCACGCGGCGAATGGGCGGCCGGCGCGAACGAAGCGGCCGCGTTCCGGCGCGCGCTCGAACGCCCCGAGCCGCGCATCGCGCTCGGCCTCGCGCTCGCGGGCGTCGCGCACGCGGCGCTCGACATCTCGGACGGCCTCGCCGGCGACCTGCAGCACATCCTGGCGCGCTCGAACGTGCGCGCCGAGATCGACGCCGACGCGGTGCCGCGTTCGGCCGCGCTCGCGACGCTGCCGCCCGACCTGCAGCGCCGCTGCACGCTGGCGGGCGGCGACGACTACGAACTGTGCTTCACGGCACCGGCTGCGGCCCGCGCGGCGGTCGAAGCGGCCGGCGCGACGGCCGGCGTGCCGGTCACGCGAATCGGTACAATACGCGCGTTGTCCGCTCCATCGGAGCGGCCCGCGATCGCGTGGCGCGACGCCGCCGGCGCGCCCCTGGCTCTCACGTTGCACGGCTTCGACCACTTCCATGCAGACTGACCCGACGTCCGCGCACGGCGCAGCCGAGCCCGGCGCCGCACCGAACGGGAACGCGCCGAAGCGCGCAAGCGCGCGCTTCATGCTGTCGCACCCGGCGCACATCGTGTCGCTCGGCTTCGGCAGCGGGCTCGCGCCGATCATGCCCGGCACGTTCGGCTCGCTGTTCGGCTGGCTCACGTTCGTCGTGCTCAATCGCTACCTGACGGTGCCCGAATGGTGGGTGCTGATCGCGGCCGGCTTCGTGGCGGGCACGTGGATCACCGGTTTCACCGCGAGGAAGATGGGCACGTCCGATCCGGGCGCCGTCGTCTGGGACGAGATCGTCGCGATCTGGCTCGTGATGCTGTTCGTCACGCCCGCGACCTTCGTCGGCCAGTTGTGGGCGTTCGTCGCGTTCCGCTTCTTCGACATGCTCAAGCCGCCGCCGATCCGCTATGTCGACCGCCGCCTGAAAGGCGGGCTCGGCATCATGGCCGACGACCTGGTCGCCGCGTTCATGACGCTGCTCGTGATCGCCCTGTGGCGCTCCGTCGTCGGCTGACCGATTTCCCGACTCCCGTTTCCCGACGCGCATGCCAACCGATTCCGTCGTCCACCAGCTTGCGATCCGCGCAGGCAACAAGCTGCGTGACGAGCACCTGACGCTCGCCACCGCCGAATCCTGCACCGGCGGCATGATCGCCGCGGCGATCACCGACATCTCCGGCAGCAGCCAGTGGTTCGAGCGCGGCTTCGTCACGTATTCGAACCAGGCCAAGATCGAGATGATCGGCGTGCCGCCCGACCTGATCGACAAGCACGGCGCCGTCAGCGAGCCCGTCGCGCGCGCGATGGCCGAAGGCGCGCTGCGCAACAGCCGCGCGCAGGTCGCGTTGTCCGTCACGGGCATCGCGGGCCCGGCGGGCGGCAGCGAGAAGAAGCCGGTCGGCACCGTGTCGTTCGGCTGGAGCAACCGGCTCCATACCGACGTCGAGACGCTCGTGTTCAAGGGCGACCGCGAACAGATCCGCACGCAGGCGGCCGCGCATGCGCTGCGCGGGTTGCTGAAGCTGCTCGACGAGCGCGAGCGCTGACCGGGCAGGCGGGCGAAGCGGGGAAGTTACGCGGGAACGCGGCACGGACCCTCCGGCGCGGCCCTGCCGAAGTCGGCCGCCCGGATGGGCGGCCGGAGCGTTTCAGCGATGCGCGTTGATCGTATCGCGGGTCTTTTGCGCGGCGAGCGCCGCGGCTTCGGCAAAATCCTCGCCGTTGCTCGCGTACAGGATCGCGCGCGACGAGTTGATCATCATGCCCGTGCCGTCGGCCGTACGGCCCGCGTTGACGGTCGCCTGAACGTCGCCGCCCTGCGCGCCGATGCCGGGAATCAGCAGCGGCATGTCGCCGACGATCCCGCGCACGATCTCGATTTCCTTCGGGAACGTCGCGCCGACCACGAGGCCGAGCTGGCCGTTCTTCGCGTTCCACTTGTTCGCCGCGAGGTCAGCTACGACCTGGTACAGCGGCCGGCCGTTCGTGTCGAGGAACTGCAGGTCCGAGCCGCCCGGGTTCGACGTGCGGCACAGTACGATCACGCCCTTGCCTTCGTGCTCGAAGTACGGCTCGACCGAGTCGTAGCCCATGTACGGATTCACCGTGACCGCGTCCGCGCGATAGCGCTCGAACGCTTCGCGCGCGTACTGCTCGGCCGTGCTGCCGATATCGCCGCGCTTCGCATCGAGGATCACGGGCAGGCCCGGATGCTGGAGGTGGATGTGCGCGATCAGCCGTTCGAGCTGGTCTTCCGCGCGATGCGCGGCAAAGTAGGCGATCTGCGGCTTGAACGCGCTCGCGTATTGCGCGGTCGCGTCGACGATCTGCCGGCAGAATTCGAAGATCGCGTCGGGCTGGCCGTCGAACTGCACGGGAAAGCGCGACGGCTCGGGATCGAGGCCGACGCACAGCAGCGAATTCGTGCGCTGCCACGCGGCGCGCAGCGATTCAATGAAAGTAAGCGGGGAAGACATGGCGGATACTCGCGGCAAACCGTTGGTAGACCGCGTATTTTACCCGCGTCTCCGGCGCGCCTCGCGAGTCGCGGCATTGCCGCGCGAATCGGCGCGCCCGACGGTGAACGCGAAACGCCGCGTGAGCCGCTCGCCCGGGGCAAGCAGCGTCATCCCGTGAGCAGCCGCGCCGCCCGGCAGGTTCACCGCATTGATCGGATGATCGACCGGCTCGAAGCAGAAGAAATCCTCGCCGGGCGGCGTATAGAGCACGTACGCGTCGGCGTCGGCCGCGACGGTCAGCGACAGCCCGCGGCGCGGCCAGCTCACTGTCGCGTGGCCGCCCCAGCCGGTGAACGCGTGATTGACGAGCGCGGCCGGCAGCGGATACGCGACGCCGAACTGCCAGGCCGGCGGCACGCTCACGTGCCGCACCGGCAGGAAATCGGCGCCCGACAGCCACAGCCCGCCGGCCGCCGCGGCCAGCTCGGTCACCGCGTCGCGCACGAGGAACGGGTGCACGCCGAGCCCGAACGGCAGCCGGGCGCGCCCCGCGTTCTCGATCGTCAGCGCGATCGACAGCGTCGTGTCGTCGAGTTCGAACGACTGGATCGCGCGGAACGCATACGGTGCGCCGCCCGTGCGATCGAGCGACAACTGCAGCGTCGTGTCGGTCGCATCGTCCACCTGCCACGGCGCGAGCCAGCCGTCGCCGTGGATCGGCAGCGGCTCGTCGCGGCGGTTGCGCGGCACCGCGACCTTGCGCCCGTCGCATTCGAAGCGCGCGCCGCCGATCCGGTTCGAGTAAGGCAGCAGCGGATAACACGCGAGCTCGTTCGGGTCCGTCGCCGTCTCCGGATGCTCGCAGCGGCGGAACACCGGCATCAGCGCACCGTTGTCGCCGCGCCAGTCGAAGCGTGCGATGCCGCCGCCCAGGTGCGGCAGCACGTCGAGCCGCAGCGACGCGTTCGTCAGCGAGACGGCCGCCGCATGCGCGGCGCCGACGCCCTGCGCGAATGCGGCCGTCTGCGGGCCCGGGCTGACCGGCTGCGCGGCGGCGGCCAGGCGGGCACGGCGCGACTGGCTCGTGGACGACGCTGCGGGCGATGACGTGGCGGTCATGATGAGCTCCTTTCCTTCGGCGAAGAAACGATGCAGGTCGGTACGATCGGTCAGGCCCAGCCGCCGTCGACGATCACGTCCTGCGCGGTGATCATCCGGCTGTCGTCGGCCGCGAGGAACAGCGCCATCCGCGCGAGATCGGCGGGCAGCAGCTCGGCGTCGAGGCACTGGCCGGCCTTGATCGACGCACGGCCCGCGTCGTCGAGCCACAACCGGCGCTGCTTGTCGGTCATCACCCAGCCGGGCACCAGCGAATTCACGCGGATGCCGAACGGGCCGAGGTCGCGCGCGAGGCCGCGCGTCAGGCCCTGCACGGCCGCCTTCGCCATCACGTAGACGGGATAACCGCCGTTCTTCAGCATCCAGCTGATCGAACCGAGATTGACGATCGCGCCGCCGCCCTGCTGCTTCATGTCGTCGATCACCGCCTGCGCGGCGAAGAACTGGTGGCGCAGGTTCACCGCGATGCCCGCGTCGAACGACTCGGGCGTCACGTCGCCGATCGAATGGCGCGTGTCGTTCGCCGCGTTGTTCACGAGCACCGCGATCGCGCCGATGCGTGCGCGGATCGCGTCGATCGCATGGCGCAGTGCGTCGATGTCGGTCAGGTCGCACTGGATGAACAGCGGCGCATGACGCACGTGCGCGAGGCTTTCAGCCAGCGCGGCACCGGCGGCCGCATCGAGGTCGACGAACGCGACGCGCGCGCCCTGTTGCGCGAAGTGCTCGACGAACGACGCGCCGATGCCGGTCGCGCCGCCCGTGATCAGCACCGCGCGATCCTCGAGGCTCGGGTATCGCGCGAAGCGCGCAGGGCTCGCGGCGTGCGCGTCGTGCGCGTCGTGCGCGTCGTGCGCGTCGTGCGCGGAAGTGTCGATGGTCATGCGGTTCGTCTCCGTGAAATCCGGTCAGTCGCGTACGCCGCGGTTCTTCAATTGGTCGAGCAGCACGGCCGCGAGCAGGATCGCGCCGCGCACGAGGTACTGGTAGAACGCGTCGATGTTCAGCAGGTTCATCACGTTCTCGACGGTGCCCATGATCAGCACGCCGATCACGACGCCCGAGATCGTCGCGCGGCCGCCCATCAGCGACACGCCGCCGAGCACGCACGCGGAGATCACGTTCAGCTCGAAGCCCTGCGCGGCGTTCGGCTGGCCCGACGTGATGCGCGACGCGAGGATCACACCCGCGAGCGCGGTTACCGCGCCCTGGATCAGGAAGATATACACGCGCGTGCGTTCGACGTTGATCCCCGCGAGCCGCGATGCCTCCGGGTTGCCGCCGATCGCGAGCGTGTTGCGGCCGTACACGGTCTGGTTCAGCAGCACGCCGAACGCGATGAAGCACAGCAGCGTGACCCAGATCGGCAGCGATACGCCGAACAGCGACAGTCCGCCGAGCGCGATGAACGTGTCCGACGACACGCCGACCGCCTGCCCCTTCGACACGATGAAGCCGAACCCGCGCACGATCTCCATCGTCGCGAGCGTCGTGATCAGCGCGTTGATGCGCAGGTACGCGATCACCGCGCCGTTCACGAAGCCGATCGCGGCGCCGGCCGCAACCGCCGCGACGATCGCGACGAACGTGTTGTCGGTCGCGTTCAGCACCATCGCGCACAGCACGCCGGAGAACGCGACGGTCGAGCCGATCGACAGGTCGAAATCGCGCGACGCGAGACAGAACATCATCGTGCACGCGACCATGCCGATCTGCGAGATCGACAACGCAAGGCCGAGCATGTTGTCGATGGAGAAGAAGTGATCGACCGTCAGCGACATCGTGATGAACATCACCGCGAAGATCGCGATGAGGCTGTACTCGGTGAGGTGCTGCCACCACTTCTGGCGGTCGCTCTGCTGCGGAACCAGCGCGTCTGCCGACTGCTTCACGGCTGCGCTGGCGAGGTTTTCCCTGACTTGCATGATTGTGTCTCCTGCTCCTGCATCGCGCGGCCCACGCCGCGCCTGGTCGATTCGAATGTCGTGCGCCGCGTCAGGCCGCCTGGGCGGCGCTCGTCTGCGGCAGCGCGAGGTTCAGCACCGCGTGCTCGTTCGCCTGTTCGCGCGGCAGCTCGCCCGCGATCCGGCCTTCGCGCATCACGACGATGCGATCGGACACGCCGAGCACTTCCGGCAGCTCCGACGACACCATCACGATCGCGCAGCCGCGCTCCGCGAGGCGGTAGATCACGTCGTAGATCTCGTGCTTCGCGCCGACGTCGATCCCGCGCGTCGGCTCGTCGAGAATCACGACCTTCAGGTCGGGCTCGGCGAGCCAGCGCGACAGGATCGCCTTCTGCTGGTTGCCGCCCGACAGGAAGCGGATCTTCTGCCGCCGGTTCGGTGTCTTGATCTTCAGCCGCTGGATGAAGCGGTCGGCCGTTTCGCTTTCGGTCTTGCGGTCGATGAACAGCCCCGCGCGCAGCGAATGGCGGCGGCAACTGATGTTGATGTTCTCCGCAACCGACGCGATCGCGATGATCCCTTCTTCCTTGCGGTCCTCGGGGCACAGCACGATGCCGTGGCGGATCGCGTCGCCGGTGCGCTTCACATCGATGCGCGCGCCGTCGAGCGTCAGCACGCCCGCGCGCCGGCGGTCCGCGCCGTACACGAGCCGCATCAGTTCGCTGCGGCCCGCGCCGACGAGCCCGAAGAAGCCGACGATCTCGCCCGCGCGCACCGAGAAGCTCGCGGGTTCGCGCAGCGCCGGGCCGTCGACGCCTTCGGCGGCAAACCGCACGTCGCCGAGCGCGCGCGGCGCGTAATGGTAGATGTCCGAAATCTCGCGCCCGACCATCTCGGCGACGAGCCGCTCGCGCGGCACGTCGGCGAGCGACGCGTGCGACGCGACCTTGCGCCCGTCGCGGAAGATCGTGCACGCATCGCACAGCCGGTAGATCTCGTCCATCCGGTGCGAGATGTAGATCAGCGCGCGGCCCTGCGCGCGCAGGTCGTCGACGAGCTTGAACAGCACCTCGGTCTCGCGATGCGACAGCGAGCTCGTCGGCTCGTCGAGCGCGATCACGCGCGCATTGCGCATCAGCGCCTTGCAGATCTCGACCATCTGCCGCTGCGCGATCGACAGCCGCCCGAGCTTCGCATCGGGATCGAGATCGACGCCCATCGCGGCGAGCCGCTCGCGCACGTAGCGCTTCGCCTCGCGCTTCTTCACCCAGCCGAATGCGTTCGGCAGGCGGCCGAGCAACAGGTTTTCCGCGACCGTCAGGTCGGGCACGTACTGCAGCTCCTGGTGGATCACCGCGATGCCGGCCGCGATCGACGCTGCCGCACTCGCGAACTGCACGGGCTGGCCGTCGACCAGCACGCTGCCCGCATCGGGCTGGTATTCGCCGCCGAGAATCTTCAGCAGCGTCGACTTGCCCGCGCCGTTCTCGCCCATCAGGCCATGCACTTCGCCCGCATGCACGTCGAACGAGATGCCGTCGAGTGCGCGCACGCCGGGAAATACCTTGCCGATATTGTCAAAACGCAGTGCCGCTGACACGTCGTCTCCCTACTTCCGGATCGATCGACCGCCGGCCGCCGCATCGCCGCGGCAGCCGGCGGGCCGCTTACTTCGACGCGAGCCCCATCTCCTCGCGCACCTTCGACACGTTGTCGCGCGTCGCGAGCATGCCCGTCGTCAGCGTCAGCGCCGGCGGGGCCTTGCCCTGCGTGATCCACGTGTACATCAGGTCCGAGGTTTCCTCGCCGTGGCGCTTCGGGCTGATGATCACGGTGCCGTAGAAGCCCGTCGGCTGCGGCTTCTTGAACTCGTTCAGCGCCGAATCGGAACCGCCGATGCCGATGCCGATCATGTTGTCCGCCTTGAAGCCGCGCCCTTCCGCCGCACGCACCGCGCCGAGCACGGCCTCGTCGTTCAGGCCGTACGCAACCCAGTGCTTGAATTGCGGGTTCTTCGTGAGCGCGATGTTCGCCGCGTTGAACGCGTTCTCGGTGTCGGTCTTCGCCTGCGGCGCCGCGATCACGTTCGCCTTCGGGAAGCCGGCGGCCACCAGTGCGTCGGTCGCGCCGCTCGTGCGGTCGTGCGCGGTCGGCAACTGCTCGTAGGTGATGTCGATCGCGCCGACATCCTTCATGTCCCAGCCGCGCTTCTTGATCTCGGCCGCGATGCCGTCGCCGACCTGCTTGCCGATGTTGTACGCGGAGATCCCCATGTGCGGCACCGCCTCGATCGGCTTGCCCGCGCCGTCGACGAGGCGGTCGTCGACCGTCATCATCTTCAGGTTGTGCGACTTCGCCTTCGCGACGATGCCCGGCCCGAGCTTCACGTCGGGCGTGCAGATGATGAAGCCCTGCGCCTTCTGCGCGGACAGGTTGTCGATCGCGCTCATCACCTTCTCGCCCGACGGCGCGCCGATCTTCACGAGCGTGAAGCCCTTCTGTTTCGCCGCCGTCTCGGCGAACTTCCACTCGTCCTGGAACCACGGCTCTTCCGGCTGCTTCACCAGAAAGCCGATCTTGACCGGGTCGGCCGCGTGCGCGACCGGGCTACCCATCACCACCGCGGCCGCGGCGGCCAGCGTTACGAACGTTCTGCGTTTCATCTCCAGTGTCTCCTTGTTTTCATCGAACAGGATGTAGCCGCTTGTTGGTTTCGACGCAGCGTGCGCGCGGCCGTCGCACGTGCGGTCTTTCGAATCGTTGTGTCAGTCGTGATACAGCGCCGCGCGCCCGCCGTCGACGGTGATGCACGCGGCATTGATGAACGGCGCCTCGTCGGACGCCAAGAACACGGCCGTCATCGCGACCTCGTCAGGCCGGCCGATCCGCTTCATCGGCTGCAGCGCGAGCGTCTCGGCGCGCGCGGCGGCCGGATCGGGCTGCGCATCCCACCAGTCGCGCGTGAGCTGCGTCTCGATATAGCCCGGCGCGATCGCGTTCACGCGCACGTTGCGCGCCGCATATTCGATGCCGAGCGCACGCGTGAGCCCCAGCACGCCGTGTTTCGCGACCGGGTACGGAAAGCAGCCCGGAATGATCCGGAACGCATGCGTCGACGCGATGTTCACGATGCTGCCGCGGCCGCGCGCGACCATGCCTTCCAGCGCCGCGCGGCAGCCGTGCCACACGCCGTCGAGGTCGACCGCGAAGCAGCGGCGCCAGTCGTCGTCGGTCATCGTCAGCGGATCGGCGAACACGTTGATGCCTGCGTTGTTCACGAGCACGTCGAGCGGGCCGAATGCCGCTTCGGTCTGCGCGAGCGCATCGCGCACCGCATCCTGTCGCGCGACGTCCGCCTGCAGCGGCAGCACGCGCGCGCCGTCGAGGTCGTGCGCAATCGCGGCGGCCGTGTGCTGCGCCTGCGGGAAGTCGAGATCGACGAGCGCGACGGCCGCGCCTTCGCGCACGAACGCGCGAGCGATCGCGGCGCCGATTCCGCGGCCCGCGCCCGTCACCATCGCGACCTTGCCCGCGAGGCGGCCCATCATGCGGCTCCGCCGCGCGCGACGCGCAAGCCGGCCTGGAACGCACGCGCGTTCGCCGCGGTCGCGTCGGCCGCCTGACCGGGCCGGTACAACGCCGAGCCGAGCCCGAAGCCGTTCGCGCCGGCCGCGAGGAACGGCTGCATGTTGTCGGGCGAAATCCCGCCGACCGGGATCAGCGGCACCGCGCGGTCGATCACCGCGCGCCACGCCTTCACGACCGTCACGCCGAGCTGCTCGGCCGGGAACATCTTCAATACGTCGGCGCCGTTCGCGAGCGCGGAGAACGCTTCGGTCGGCGTCGCGACGCCCGGTGCGCTCGCGAGGCCGCGCTCGCGTGCGCGGCGGATCACGGCGGCGTCGCTGTGCGGCATCACGATCAGCGTGCCACCCGCGTCCTGCACACGATCGACATACTCGGCGCGCAGCACGGTGCCCGCGCCGACGATCGCATCGTCGGGCAACGCGCGCCGCAGCGCCGCGATGCTGTCGAACGGATCCGGCGAGTTGAGCGGCACCTCGACGATCCGGAAACCGGCTTCGTACAGCGCATGGCCGTGGTCGGCCGCGTCGGCGGGCGTGATCCCGCGCAGGATCGCGATCAGCGGGCACGCGTCGAACGCGCGCATCAGTGCGGCGTGGGGCGTGTACGGCGCGGGCAACGTAAGATCGGACGACATGACTGGGTTCCTCTGCAATCGGTTCATTGGTCGGCCAGGACAGGCTCGCCGTCCGCGCGCACGAGCCCGGCGCGCGACGCGATCCACCACAGGCCGCGCTCGGTCGCATGCGCGGCGACCCGCGCGTGTGTGTGCCCGAATACGTGAAGCGCATCGACGTAGCGCGCGCACAAACCGTCGTCGCCGATCAGCAGCAGCGGCTGGTCCGCGAGCGCGATGCCGCGCTCCGCGAGCATCGCGTCGAGCGCATTGAGTTCATGGCCGATCAGCAGGCCGGACAGGTAGTCGCCCTGCGCATCCGGTGCGAGCCGGTCGGTCAGGCCGAGCGTGCGCGTGCTGAAAATCGTCGCGAGCAGCCCCGTGCGCTGCGCGCCGCGCGCAACCGACACGCCGCGCACGAACGCCGCGCGATCGGGCGACGCGCCCGCGCGCATCGTACGGCCAAGGATCGTGTGGTCGCGCAGCGCCGCGAACAGCTCGCCCGTCATGAAGGTCTGGAAGCGCTCGATGAGCCCGTCCTTCACCCACGCCCATTTCGCATGCGTACCCGGCAAGCCGATCAGTACCCCTGAACGATCGGTGCCAAGCGTGGGATCGCTCGCGAGCGCACCGAATATCTGCGTTTCTTCGCCGCGCATCACGTCGGGCAATTCGCCCGTCGCGATCACGCCCGGCACGATCGATACCGTCGCGCCACGCGACGTCGTCACCGTGATGAGGCCCGCGACGAGCGCGTCGGCGCCGGCCGGCACCGCGACGTACGGCGCCTCGCGCCAGCCCTGCACGCTGCCGACCATCCCGGCGGCGAGCACCGGCAGGCCGGGCGTGCGGTCGAGCCAGTCGCCGCAGGCTTCCTCGAACACCGCGTCGAACGCGCGCGCGCCGCCGCCCGGCACATGCATGACGCCCGCCGCGCGGCTGCGCGTGTCGATGAGCGCGCCGCGCGCGTCATACAGATAGGCGCGCAGCGACGTCGTGCCCCAGTCGAGCGCGATCAGCGACGGGGTGGCGGAGCTGGCAACCGGAACGGTCCGGG
This sequence comes from Burkholderia pyrrocinia, assembly GCF_001028665.1. Classification (NCBI taxonomy): domain Bacteria; kingdom Pseudomonadati; phylum Pseudomonadota; class Betaproteobacteria; order Burkholderiales; family Burkholderiaceae; genus Burkholderia; species Burkholderia pyrrocinia. The sequence continues at coordinate 1,873,223 of NZ_CP011503.1, read as the reverse complement.
TCGAAGTCGTCATCGTTTGATCCTGCGGGTACCCTGCGGCGGGCTCCAGCCCAGTTCCGCGGAAATGGCTCGCGCTTCGCGCTGCACGAGCGGAATCAGTTCGTCCATCCGGTCGTGCGGCATGTACGGAATCGTGCTCGCGACCGACACGGCCGCGACGACCGCGCCCGATGCGTCGCGGATCGGCGCGGCCACGCAGCGGATCGACGCCTCGTTCTCCTCGAGGTCGAACGTGTAGCCGCCGGCTGCGTAATGGGCCATGCGCTGCAGGAACGCGCTCGTCTCCGGCCGGTTGTCGGGCTTGAAATTGACACCGGCCAGCGCGCGCCGCGCGGCCTCGAACAGCGAGCGCCACAGGTCGGGATCGAGGTCGAGCATCATCGCCTTGCCGATGCCCGTCGATGCGAGCGGCATCCGGTGGCCGACGCGCGAGCGCATCTCGAGGCCGCGCGTGCCGGGAATCTTGTCGATGTACAGCACGTCGTCGCCGTCGCGCACGCCGAGATGGATCGTGTCGAGCGTCGCTTCCGCGAGCGCTTCGAGATGCGGGCGCGCCACCGCGGTGAGCGGCATCTGCTCGAGCGCGATCGTACCGAGCTCGATCAGCTTCGGGCCGAGCAGGTAACCGCCCTGCACCTGGCGCAGGTAGCGTGCCTGCACGAGGCTGCTGACGAGCCGGTGCGTCGTGCTGCGCGTCGTGCCGAGCGCGGCGCCGATCGCACGCATGTCGCGCGCGCCGTTCGCGATCGCCTCGAGGATCGCGAGACCGCGCAGCAGCGTCTGCGTGCCGGCCTGCTGCGCGGCGAGATCGAGCGGCGTGCTGGTCGCGCCGATGCTGTCGGTCAGCGACCCATCGTCCGGCGTCGCGCGCCGGGCGTCGAGGGCAAGGGAGTCGGGCATCTTGGTCATGGGGCGGGCTTCTTCAACGGAATCGGTGAAGCCGCTCGCGCGGCGCCCGAACTGTGTCCGGCGTCGCGATGAGGCGGCGGTCGATGCACCGAGTAAAGCGCCCGGCGAACTTCATGGAATGTGTCTCCGTGTGCGTCGGGCGCCATGCGATGCGTGGGTCCGAAGCTGTCGATGTGCTTCGGATTGTAGGAGCGCACGCACTCGCCTCCAATATTTGAATGCGTTGCCCAGATACTGAGAATTCAGGCGGAACCCGCCCCTGTACGCGACGCAACCGCCGCACCATGTGCACGGGGGCGGAACCCGCTGCGCAGCAGGTTCCGCCCCCGTTTGTTCACCACGCGCCGCGCTTACTGCTGGCTCGTGCTGCGTGCCTGCATGTAGCGCTGCACGTCGGCGAACGACACGCGGCCGCTGCCGCCCGAATCGATCTGCCGGAAGTGGTTCGCGACATAACCGAGCCCGGCCGAGCGCGCCTGCGCCTCGGTGATCGAACCCGTGCTCTGCGTATCGGCCGCGTCGAACTGCCGCGCGAGCTTGCGCACCACCTGCGCATGCAGCGCGGCGCCCGTCGTCTGCGTGCCGGCGGTCGGCTTGCGCGCGGCCGGCGGCACGTACGGATCGCCGAGTTGCGCCTGGCGCGCGCGCGCCGGTGCGGCGGCGTCGCTCGCCTGCGCGAACGCGGATACGGATGCTGCGGCGCCGGCGCAAACGAGCGCGGCGGCAACGACGATGAAACGATTCTTCATATCAGGCTCCAGTCTGGAATGAGGTCGTCGACGGCCGGCGAGGCGCCGCCGGGGGCGCCATTCGCCGGCCCGGCGCAGCATCAGTGCGCGGCCGCGTTGTAGAAGGTCACGAGGTCGGCTTTCTCCTGCGGACGCGACGTATCGTCGAGATAGACCATGTGCCCGCCCTGGTAGTCCTTGATCGTCAGGTTCGGTTGCGTCCCGAGCCGCGCGAGGTCGAGCTCGGTCTGGTAGAACGGCGTCGCGATGTCGTGATACCCGTTCAGCGACAGCACCTTCAGCGCCGGATTCAGCGTCAGCGCCGCAGCCAGATCGGGGATCGTGTCGGGCATCGCGAGGCCGTCGTGCGTCCAGTCCCACGTGTTGATCGCATTGCTGCTCAACGAGTAGGCCGACTGCGCGGTGTACTTCAGCTCGTTCGGCAGGTAGCTGCCGATCGTGTCGGTGAACGGCTTCGTGATGAACGAGCTCGACGGATCGCCGTCCGCCGCGAGCGGGCTCGACACGGGCACGTTCACGCGCGCATCGTAGCGGCCGATCAGCGTGCCCGGGATCAGCGACAGCTGGAAGCTGTTGTCGAAGAAAGTCGGGATCACGTTGAAGTTCGCGTTCCACAGCCCCTGCTTCACGCCGGTCGAATTCGCCATCGTCGTGACGAGATTCGGCGGCGGCGGCGTATGGCTCGCCAGGTACGCGTTCACGGCAGGCGCGTAGCTGCCGGCCGTCAGCAGGCGCATCTGGTCCGCATACTGCGGCAGGTTCGACGGGTTCGGATTGTCCAGCTGGTAGTACGCGCCGACGGTGCCGTAGGACGGCACGAAGCCCGCGCAGCTCACCGGGCTCGACCCGTTGTTCGAGTTGCCGACATAGTCGCTCGCCATGTCGCAGTTCGTGTTGTAGTTCAGGATCGACGACTGCAGCACGATGCCGGCAAGCTTCACGCCGGCCGTCTCGAGCAGGTTCGCGAGCACGTCGGTGCGCGGCGTGCCGTACGACTCGCCGAACAGGTATTTCGGCGAATCGTTGCGCTGGTTCACGGTCAGGTAGCGCGTCACGAAATCGCGGAACGCGCCGGCGTCCTGGTCGACGCCCCAGAACGTCTGGTTCGTGTTCGGCGCGATCGCTTCCGAGAAGCCGGTGCCGATCGCATCGACGAACACGAGGTCGGTCGTGTCGAGCAGGCTTTCCTGGTTGTCGACGAACGGGAACGTCGACGCGTTCGCATTCGGGTCGCCGGTCTGGACCCGCCGCGGGCCGAACGAGCCGAGGTGCAGCCACACCGATGCCGAGCCGGGGCCGCCGTTGTACAGGAACGTGACGGGCCGCTTCGCCGCGGGCTGGTTGTCGGCCGTGTAGGCGACGTAGAAGAACGACGCTTCGGGCGCGCCCGTCTGCGGATTGCGCGCGACGAGGTGGCCGGCCGTGGCCGCGTAGCGGATCGTCTTGCCGTTCAGCGTGATCTGGTGATGCGTGACGGCGGCCTTTTCAACCGCGGCGGATGCGTCGAGCGACGCGTTCGCGCTCGACGAATAACTGTTCGGATCGTTGTACGCCCTGTCCACCTGACTGGCGGGATCGGCTGAGCTGTTGGCGCTTGCAGCAGCGGACGATGTCACGTCGTCGTTGCAGGCCGTCAGAATCAGCGAAGAAAAAACCACCCCCAACAACAGCTTCGCTTTGCTCGCTGGCATCGTTGCTTTCCTTCTCTCGGATGTTTTTTGTGTCGAGCAGCCGGATAAGCCGCCCCCCGCCTCGATTGCGGCCGATAAGCCGAGGCGCTGGCCAATATACGCGAGCCCGTCAGCTTTGAAAAATTTTGAAATATTTGGCCGGCAGCCGGTGCGGCGCACACCTTTCAGGAATGCTTCGATTCGCAAAACGTCGCATTTCACGCGCCTTTCATCGTCTTTCGCGTTTACCCGGGAATACTAAAAATGCGCGGATTTCGTGCCATATCGGCAAACAAAATCGCGCGGTCGCCGGCATTGCTCAGCAAAGCGAAATAGACGAATTCGTCTAAAGGATGTGGCCCGAAATGCGCGCGACACGAATGCGCTGCAGCGCACCAATCGCGCATTGGCGGCGGAACGGACAATGCGACGGCGCGAGCGCGCCGTTCACTCCGATTGCGGAAGCTCGGCCGCGCCCATCCGGCGGGCGATGATTGCCGCGCGTTGTGCCTGGTAGGCCGAGCCGCGATGCGCGTCGAACCAGCGCGGCTTCGGCAGCATCACCGCGAGACGCGCCGACTGCCACGCGCCGAGCCGGCTCGCGGGAATCCTGTAGTAATAGCGCGCGGCCGCTTCGGCGCCGTACACGCCGCGGCCCCATTCGACGGAATTCAGGTAGATCTCGAAGATCCGCTCCTTGTCGAGCACCGTTTCGAGCATCCACGTGATGATGAGCTCCTGCCCCTTGCGGATGTAGCTCTTCTCGCGCGACAGGAACAGGTTGCGCGCGAGCTGCTGCGTGATCGTCGAACCGCCCGCGACGATCCGGCCGCGCGCCTTGTTCTTCTCCCACGCCTGCAGGATCGCGTCGACGTCGTAGCCGTTGTTGGTCGCGAAGGTGGCGTCTTCGGATGCGATCAGCGCACGCTTCAGGTTGCGCGAGATCTGGTCGTACGGCACCCACTGGTGCTGGATCTGCGCGGGTGGCTTGTCGCGCGACAGCCACCATGCGTCGGTGCGCATGAACGCGGTCGAGCCCGGGTTCACGAACGACCACAGCGCGATCTGCGCGAGGTAGAACAATTGCGTCGCGAGCCACGCGCCTGCGAACACCGCACCCGCGTAGACGATCCAGCGGGCCGGGCTCACCGTCCGCGCGCGCTGCATGCCGCTTACCGCCGCCACCTGCCGCGCCCCGTTCAGCTCGCCGCGAGCGCCTGGCGCAGCGCGGCCAGCACCGGTGCGCCGTCCGGCCGCACGCCGCGCCAGATGAAGAACGATTCGGCCGCCTGCTCGACGAGCATCCCGAGCCCGTCGGCCGTGCGCGCGCCGAGCGACGCCGCATGCTGCATGAACACGGTCGGCTGCGCGCCGTACATCATGTCGTACGCCAGCGTGCCCGCGCCGAACGCGGCCGCGTCGCAGTCCGGCAGCGCGGCGTCGAGGCTGCCGGCCGTCGCGTTGACGATCACGTCGTACGGCTCCGCGCGCACCACGTCGGGACCGCCGCCCGCGAGCGTGCAGCCCGCATCGTGCGCGGCCTGCATGAACTGGCCGACGAGCGCCTCGGCCTTGCTTGCGGTGCGGTTCACGATCGTGATCGACAGCGGCGCGCGGTCGAGCAGCGGCAGCACGACACCGCGCGCGGCGCCACCCGCGCCGAGCAGCAGGATGCGCGCGCCCGCGAGCGACACGCCGAGATTCGCTTCGATGTCGCGCACGAGGCCGACACCATCGGTGTTGTCGCCGTGGATGCGGCCGTCGGCATCGATGCGCAGCGTGTTCACCGCGCCCGCCGCCGCCGCGCGCGGCGACAGCGTGTCGGCAAGCGCATGCGCCTCGAGCTTGAACGGCACCGTCACGTTCGCACCGCGGCCGCCTTCGGCGACGAACGCGCGCACGGCCGCTTCGAAGCCGTCGACCGGTGCGAGCCGGTGCGCGTACTCGATCGCCTCGCCGGTCTGCGCGGCGAACTGCGCGTGGATGAACGGCGACTTGCTGTGCGCCACCGGGTTGCCGAACACTACGTAGCGGTCGGCGCCGCTCGTCGACGCAACCGCGTTCATGATGCGCGCCCCTCTTCGCTGTCGTTGCCGCTCGCGGCTTCGCCGCCCTCGCCTGCCGCCGCGCCGTCCGCTTCGGCCAGCGCTTCCGCCTCGGTTTCCGCCGTGGCGTCTTCCGCGTCGATCAGCGTGTCGTCGCCGCCTTCGGCGTCATCCTCTTCCTCGGCCGCATCGCCGCTCGTCACGGTCGGCGCGTCGAGCACGTTCAGCAACCGCACCGATGCCTCGATCGTCAGCTCGTCGAGCGACATCACGTCGAGCAGCACGCGCGTGCCGCGCGCATGCACGCCGAGCCCCGGCACGTGCAGCAGCAGCGGAATTTCCTCGAGGCGCACGAGATCGCCCTTCACGACGCTCGCGACGACCTGCTTCTTCTGCTCCTGCGCGAGCCAGCGCAGGCACCAGAAATATTCCATCCGGCGCTGGTAGTCGGCGTAGGCCGTGTAGGTGTCGTCGAAGCCCTGCACGACCGCGTACAGGTCGGCGTCCTTCGGCTTGAACGGCGCGGCGAGCTTGGCGGTGACGCCATGCTGCACGCATGCGAGCAGCTGCCACTGGTTCACGAGGTCGACGTAGCGACGCAGCGGCGACGTGCTCCATGCGTACTGCGGCACACCGAGGCCTTCGTGCGGCGCGGCCGACGTCTGCATCCGCGTACGTTTCGGGCCCGGTGCGCCGAAACCGCGCTGCGAGCGGTAGATGCCGGGCACCGTGTGGTCGTGCAGGAACGCGCCCCAGGTCGAGTTCGCGAGGATCGCGAGCTCCGACACGATCAGGTCGAGCGGCGAACCGCGACGGCGCGGCGTGATCGACACGTGCTCGCCGTCGACGTAGAAGTTGTAGTCGGTGTTGCGCTGCACTTCGCGCTTCAGGCCGTAGCCCGCGCGCGCGAGCTGGCGCTTCTCGAACAGCGCCTGCGCGAGCGGCCACAGCACGGCGATGTCGTCCTTGTGCGGATAGTCGCCGGTGCCGGCCGCGAGCGTCTCTTCGTTGACGAGCTCGTCGAGCGTGTTGTGACGCAGGTTGTTCTTCACGAACACGAGTTCGGCGCGCGTCTCGTTCGCGACGATGTCCTGCGTTTCGCGGTTGACGATGATGTACAGCGACAGCGCCGGGCGGTAATCGCCCTCCTTCAGCGTGAACACGTCGACGACGTCGTCCGGCAGCATCGTGATCTTGTCGCCCGGCATGTAGACGGTCGACAGGCGCGTGCGCGCGATCGCATCGACCGCGTCGCCGCGCACGATGCCGAGCGCCGGCGCCGCGATGTGCACGCCGATCCGCACACGGCCGTCGGACAGGTGTTCGACCGAGAACGCATCGTCGATTTCGGTCGTCGTGATGTCGTCGATCGAGAACGCCTCGACGTTCGCGCGCGGCAGGTCGTCCGGCAGCGCGCCGACCGCGACGGGCGGAAAACCCGTGCCGTGCGGGAAGAACTCCGCGAGGAAGCGCGCCTCGTGCAACGCACGCGGCGACGCGATGCCGCCGCAGTCGAGCATCAGCCGCGCGGGCGACACGCCGCGCGCACCGGCCGCCGCTTCCAGCGCCTTGTATTCGATCGCGTTCTTGTCCGGCCGCGTCAGCAGCCCGAGCACCTTGCCCGCGAACGCTTCCGGCAGCTTGCCGGCCTTCAGTTCCTCTTCGTACTGCGCCTGGACGAGCGCCTGCTGGCGCTTGCGCTCGAGCGACGCGAGCGCCATCTTGAGCTGCTCTTCCGGCGCACGCTGGTACTGGCCGCGCCCCTTGCGGCGGAAGTAGACGGGCGAACCATGCAGCCGCAGCACCAGCGCAGCGCGCTCGACCGGGCCGTACGTCGCGCCGAAGTACTCCTCGGCCAGCGCCGTATACGCGAACTCGTCGGCCGGCGCGCATTCCCACAGGAAATCCAGATCGATCTGCTGCGCGGTCGTGTCGGCCTCCTGCATCAGTTCGCCCGCGGCCGGCTTGTCGAATTCGATCAGCACGTCTTTCGCGCGCACCTTCGCCCGCCGCCCGCCGGGCAACTCGACCTGAAATGCGTCGCCCTGGCGCGACAGCACGCTGCCCGCCTTGAAACTGCCCGATTCCTCGAAGAAAACGTTCACTCAGTACTCTCGTTCAGACTGCCGGGCGCCGCGTCGGCGGCGCCGCATGATGATAGGGATTCGATCGGCGCGCTGCCGGTTTATCGCGCTTTTCCGTCGCAAAACGCGAGAACGTCGTCGACATAGTCGGCAAATTCGCTGATGCCGTGATCGCTGCCTTCGATCACGCGCGTTTTCGCGCCCGGGTAATGGGCCAGCATCTCGCGGTAGTCGAGCACTTCGTCGCCGGTCGCCGCGAACAGATAGTAGCGTTCGGCGCGCGTGATCGCCGGCACGCGCAGTGCGTCGAGCTCGTGCAGGTGGTGGCGCTCGACGACGATCGTGCCGCCGCCGTGCCACAGCGGCTGTTCGCCCAGATGCTGCTCGAGATCGCGCTGCGGCACGATGGCCGGATTCAGCAGCACGGCCTTCCAGCCGTGCTTTTCGGCGAGCCACGTGGCGTAATAGCCGCCGAGCGAGCTGCCGATGACGGTCACGTCGCGCGCACCGGCAACCTCGGCTTCCGCAACGGCGATCGCGTCGAGCGGCGACACGGACAGCGACGGGCACCGCCACTCGTCCGTGCGGCCGAGTTCGGCCATGCGTGCGGCGAGCAGCCGCGACTTCTGCGATTCCGGCGACGACCGGAAGCCGTGCAGGTACAGGATCACGTGCGGCTCCCGAGCGCATCGAGCAGCTTCTGGTGCACGCCGCCGAAGCCGCCGTTGCTCATCACGAGCACGTGGTCGCCCGGACGCGCAGCCTCGACGACAGCCTTCACCAGCACGTGCAGGTCGTCGTACGCGCGCGCTTTGTCGCCGAGCGGCGCGAGCGCCTCGCCGAGATTCCAGCCGAGCGCGTCGCGCCCGGTCGGCGCGCCGTAGCCGAACACGAGATCGGCATCGGCCAGGCTCGCCGGCAATTGCGACTTCATCACACCGAGCTTCATCGTGTTCGAGCGCGGCTCGAGCACCGCGAGGATGCGGGCATTCTGACTGCCGATACGCGCACGAAGGCCGGCGATCGTGGTGTCGATCGCGGTCGGATGGTGCGCGAAGTCGTCGTAGACGGTCACGCCGTCCACGCTGCCGCGCACTTCCATGCGGCGCTTCACGTTGCGGAACGAAGCGAGCGAGGCGGCAGCCTGCGCGGGCGGCACGCCGACGTGGCGCGCGGCGGCAATCGCCGCGAGCGCGTTCATCCGGTTGTGGTCGCCCTGCACCTGCCACGCGACTTCGCCGACGCGCTCCGCGTGCGAATACACGGCGAAGCGCTCGTCGACCGGCACGCCGTCCTCGGCCGGCAGCGCCTGCCAGCCGCCATCGACGCCGAACCGCTCGACCTCGCTCCAGCAGCCGCGCGCCAGCACGCGCTCGAGCGCGTCCGAGCGGCCGTTCGTGACGATCCGGCCGACACCGGGCACGGTGCGCACGAGGTGGTGGAATTGCGTCTCGATCGCGGCGAGATCCGGGAAGATGTCAGCGTGATCGAATTCAAGGTTGTTCAGCACCGCGGTGCGCGGCCGGTAGTGGACGAACTTCGAGCGCTTGTCGAAGAACGCCGTATCGTATTCGTCGGCCTCGATCACGAAGAAGCTCGAATCGGTGAGCCGCGCCGACACGCCGAAGTTCAGCGGCACGCCGCCGATCAGGAAGCCCGGGTTCAGGCCCGCGTCTTCCAGCAGCCACGCGAGCATCGACGACGTGGTCGTCTTGCCGTGCGTGCCGGCGACCGCGAGCACCCATTTGCCGGCCAGCACGTGCTCGCCGAGCCACTGCGGGCCCGACACGTACGGCAGGCCGCGATCGAGGATCGCCTCCATCAGCGGATTGCCGCGCGTGACGACGTTGCCGATCACGAACAGGTCCGGTTTCAGGTCGATCTGTTCGGCGCCGTAGCCCTCGATCAGCGTGATGCCCTGCGCCTCGAGCTGCGTGCTCATCGGCGGATAGACGCCCGCGTCGCAACCCGTCACCGTGTGGCCCGCCTCGCGCGCGAGTACGGCGAGACCGCCCATGAAGGTGCCGCAGATGCCAAGAATGTGGATGTGCATAGATGAATGCTTTCGCGCCGCCGGGCGCCGTCGATTCGGAAAAGATGCGTCTGCGGCGCGCCGGACAGGCCGTGCGACCGGCGCTCGTCGCCGCGACACAAAGAGCAGTATTGTAACTGACGGCCTGCCATGCCCGGCGGCCCGAACGATGCATGCAAACGCCGCCGGTGCGCCGGGCGGCAGGCCGCCGCAGCCGCGCTCTGGCGCTGCGGCGATCTAGTATGATTGCCGGATCATGTCTCGCAAACCTCTTGTCGACCCGCGGCGCGTCCGCGAGGAAATCGCCCAGTCCGCCGCCCGCCTGATCGCGGAGGACGGGCTGGACTACGCCAGCGCGAAACGCAAGGCCGCACGCCAGTTGCTGGGTGATTCTCGCGTTGCCGGTGAATGGCTGCCGGATAACGACCAGATCGAGGAAGAACTCCGCGAGTACCTCGCGCTGTTCCAGAGCGACACGCAGCCGGACGAACTGCGCCTGCTGCGCGAGATCGCGCTCGACTGGATGCGCCGGCTCGCCGAGTTCCGTCCGTATGTGACGGGCGCCGTGCTGAACGGCACCGCGAACGCGCATTCGGACATCCATTTGCAGGCATTTACCGACAACCCGAAGGATGTTGCGATCTACCTGCTGAACCAGAACGTCCAGTACGACGTATCCGAGACGCGGCACTTCGCGGGCCGCGGCGATGTCGAGACGCTCAGTTTCCTGTGGCGCCCGCGGCGCGACGTGGACGCGATCGGCATCCACCTCGCGCTTTATGCGAGCGACGACCTGCGCGGCGCGGTCAAGGCCGACTCGCGCGGCCGTGTCGCCCGCGCGGATGCCGCCGCGCTGCGCGCGCTCGTCGAAGCAGGCAAAGCCCCTTCCGAACCGGAATGATTCAACGATGATGATGAAACGCATGTTGGCGCTCGCGGTGGTCGCGGCCGCCGCCGTCGCCGGCGGAGTCGCCGCCGGCCATTGGTTCCGCGGCACGGCCGACGACGGCGTCGCCGTCGCCGCGCCCGCCGCACAGGGCAGCCCGGTCGACCAGTTGTGGGCGGCGTCGCTGACGAGTGTCGACGGCAAGCCGGCCACGCTGGCCGCCTTCAAGGGCCAGAAGGTCGTCGTCAATTTCTGGGCGTCATGGTGCGGCCCGTGCGTCGAGGAGATGCCCGAGCTCGTCGCGCTGTCGCACCAATACAAGCAGAAAGGCATCCGTTTCATCGGGATCGGCGTCGATTCCGATCAAAACGTGAAGACCTTCCTGCAGAAAGTGAAGGTCGACTACCCCATCTTCGTCAGCGGTTATGCGGGCGCAGATCTGGCCCGTAATTTCGGAAATACCGCTGGCGCGTTGCCGTTTACGGTCGTCATCGACGAAACCGGCAAGATTCGCGAGACAAAATTAGGACAAATCCAGCCGGCCGAGCTGAAAAAGACCCTCGACGCGCTGTAACCCGCCTGAACGGCGGCCCGCACGTTGGCGGCGATTTGTGCGTCGATCGACGCAATTTCGCGTGAATTCGCCGATACTTTGCGTCCGCATCGGTAATTCTTGCGGGTCCGACGCGCCCGGCCGTTCGGCAAAACTAGACAAATTTCTCTAAATAGCGCTAAAGTTCGCGCAATTCCGCAGAAATAGAAGCGACCATGACACGATTGCTGGTGCTGCACGGCCCCAACCTGAACCTTCTCGGCACCCGGGAACCGGAGGTGTACGGCCGCGTCACGCTGGCGCAGATCGATCAGGCGCTTGCCGCGCGCGCCCGGGAAGCCGGCGCCGAACTGTCGTCGTTCCAGAGCAACCATGAAGGCGCGCTGGTCGACCGCATCCAGGCCGCGCGGGAGGAACAGACCGATTTCATCCTGATCAATCCGGCCGCGTATACGCACACGAGCGTCGCGATCCGGGACGCGATCGCCGGCGTTGGCATCCCGTTCGTCGAGGTTCATTTGTCGAACGTGCATCGCCGCGAAGCGTTCAGGCACCACTCCTACTTTTCCGACCAGGCCGAAGGCGTGATCTGCGGGCTCGGCTGGAAAGGTTATCTGTACGCGCTCGAGTACGCGCTGGACAAGCTGCAAGGCACGTCGCGCGGCTGAATTCGCGATCTAGATTCAGCGCCGGCCCCTAACCGGCGCTTTCACGTATTGAAAGGGGAATTCCCGATGGATCTTCGTAAGCTGAAAACTCTGATCGACCTCGTTTCCGAATCCGGCATCTCCGAGCTGGAAGTGACGGAAGGCGAAGGCAAGGTGCGCATCGTCAAGAACGCGCCGCCGGTCTACGTGCAGCCGACGGCTGGGTATGCCCCGCAATTCAGCGCGCCCGCTCCGTCGGTCGCGCTGCCGGCCGAAGGTGCCGCTGCGCCGGCAGCCGGCGCCGCAGCCGCGCCGGCCGTCCCGCAGGGCCACGTCGTGACGTCGCCGATGGTCGGCACGTTCTATCGCGCGCCGTCGCCGGGCGCGGACCCGTTCGTCCAGGTCGGCGACACGGTCAAGGAAGGCCAGACGATCTGCATCATCGAAGCGATGAAGCTGCTCAACGAGATCGAGTCGGACAAGGCTGGCGTGATCAAGGAAATCCTCGTCGAGAACGGCCAGGCCGTCGAATACGGCCAGCCGCTTTTCGTGATCGGCTAAGTCCGCCGCGCGGCTAACCCGGCCGCGCGCCGCCGATGCTCGCCAGGCGCCGTTCGCGCGCCCCTCGAAGAGACGAATACTCGCTATGTTTGAAAAAATCCTCATTGCCAACCGCGGTGAAATCGCGCTGCGCATCCAGCGCGCGTGCCGCGAGCTCGGCGTCAAGACGGTGGTCGTCTACTCGGAAGCCGACAAGGAAGCCAAGTACGTGCGCCTCGCGGACGAAGCCGTCTGTATCGGCCCGGCCCCGTCGAACCTGAGCTACCTGAACATGCCGGCGCTGATCAGCGCCGCGGAAGTCACCGACGCCGAGGCGATCCACCCCGGCTACGGCTTCCTGTCGGAGAACGCCGATTTCGCGGAACGCGTCGAGCAGTCGGGCTTCACGTTCATCGGCCCGCGCCCGGAAACGATCCGCATGATGGGTGACAAGGTCACCGCCAAGCAGACGATGATCAAGACCGGCGTGCCGTGCGTGCCGGGCTCGGAAGGCGCGTTGCCGGACGATCCGAAGGAGATCGTCAAGATTGCGCGCGCGATCGGCTACCCGGTCATCATCAAGGCGGCAGGCGGCGGTGGCGGGCGCGGGATGCGCGTCGTGCACACCGAGGCCGCGCTCGTCAACGCGGTCAACATGACCCGCGAGGAAGCCGGCCGTGCGTTCGGCAACCCGCAGGTGTACATGGAGAAGTTCCTCGAGAACCCGCGCCACATCGAGATCCAGGTGCTGTCCGACGCGTACAAGAACGCGATCTGGCTCGGCGAGCGCGACTGCTCGATGCAGCGCCGTCACCAGAAGGTGATCGAGGAAGCGCCGGCGCCCGGCATTCCGCGCCGCCTGATCGACCGCATCGGCGACCGCTGCGCGGACGCGTGCAAGAAGATGGGCTACCTCGGCGCGGGCACGTTCGAATTCCTGTACGAAAACGGCGAGTTCTACTTCATCGAGATGAACACGCGCGTACAAGTCGAGCACCCGGTGTCGGAACTGATCACGGGCGTCGACATCGTGCAGGAGCAGATCCGCATCGCGGCCGGCGAGAAGCTCGCGCTGCGCCAGCGCGACATCCAGTTCCGCGGACATGCGATCGAATGCCGGATCAACGCAGAAGATCCGTTCAAGTTCACGCCGTCGCCGGGCCGGATCACGTCGTGGCATACGCCGGGCGGCCCCGGCGTGCGCGTCGACTCGCACGCCTACAATGGTTATTTCGTGCCGCCGAACTATGATTCGATGATCGGCAAGCTGATCACCTACGGCGCGACCCGCGAGCAGGCGATCAGCCGGATGCGCATCGCGCTGTCGGAGATGGTCGTCGAAGGCATCCAGACCAACATCCCGCTGCACCGCGAGCTGATGATCGATTCGAAGTTCGTCGAAGGCGGCACCAGCATCCACTACCTCGAAAACCGGCTCGCGCAGAAGCAGCAGGTCGCACCGGAAGAAGCGTAAGCATGAGTTATCGCGAACTCGTCGTCGAACTGGCCCGTGAGCATGCGGAGGCACTGTCCGACGCGCTGCTCGACCTCGGCGCGCTGTCGGTGTCCGTCGAGGACGCCGACGCCGACACGCCCGACGAACAGCCGCTCTTCGGCGAGCCCGGCCTCGTGCCCGATCGCACCGCGTGGCAGCACTCGCGCGTGGTCGCACTGCTGTCGCCCGACCATGAGCCGGCCGTGCTGCTCGCGGCCGCCGCGAACGAGATCGGCCTCGCCGGCGCGCCGAAGTTCGACGTCCGCGAAGTCGAGGAACAGGACTGGGTGCGGCTCACGCAATCGCAGTTCGAGCCGATCCCGATCGGCGAGCGGATCTGGGTCGTGCCGTCGTGGCACGACGCGCCCGATCCCGACGCGCTCGTACTCGAACTCGACCCCGGCCTCGCGTTCGGCACCGGCAGCCATCCGACCACGCGCCTTTGCATGGAATGGCTCGAACAGTCGGTGAAGCCCGGCCAGTCGGTGCTCGACTACGGTTGCGGCTCCGGCATTCTCGCGATCCTCGCGAAGAAATGCGGGGCGAACCCCGTCATCGGCATCGACATCGATCCGCAGGCGGTCGAATCGGCGCGGCAGAACAGCGAGCGCAACCGGGCGGAAGTCACGTACGGGCTGCCCGATGCGTGCCCGGACGGCGAATTCGACATCGTCGTCGCGAACATCCTGTCGAACCCGCTGAAGCTGATGGCATCGATGCTGGCGTCGAAGGTCAAACCGGGCGGGCGCATCGCGCTGTCGGGCGTGCTCGCGCGCCAGGCGGACGAAGTCGCGGCCGTCTATGCGCGCTACATCGACATCTCGGTCTGGCGCGAACACGAAGGTTGGGTATGCCTCGCCGGAACCCGGCGGGAAAGCCATTAGAATAGCGCTGTCCTTCACTCTGGCCAGCAGGCCGCCCGGCTCGACATGCTTCTTGCGACGCGCTGCCCTCATTGCGAAACCGTCTTCCGGCTGCAGCAGGAACAGCTCTCGCTGCATCAAGGGCTCGTGCGCTGCGGGCATTGCCACGAAGTCTTCAACGCATCGGAATCGCTCGTCCCCGAGCACGCGCAGCAGCCCGAACCGGCATTGACCGAAACGGCTGCCGCGCCGCACGACGGCGACGCGCACCACCCGGCCGCGCCCGCACGACTGTTCACGGCCGACGCGCCGGCCGGGTCGCCGTCCGACCTCGACTACAAGCCGGAAGGCTGGGACATGTGGGCGCCTTGGCTCGACGCCGGCGTCGATCCGTCGTTGCAGCACAACGTGCAGACCGTGCGCACCGAACCGCTGGTGCCGGTCGCGCTCCCGTCCACCGACGCCGGCGTCGTTCACCTGTCGGGTACGCCCGCGTCGTTCCCGTCCCCGGCCGAGCTGGACGCATCGGCTGACGCCGCGCAACCGACCGAACCGCATTCGAAGCAGACGGAACAGGAAACCGAAGCAGCGCCCGTGCCCGTCGATCGCGACCCGCACGAGCCCCGCTTCGTCGCCCACACTCCATCGGAAGCAGAAGCCGCTACCAACGACGCCGAACCCGTGGGCAACGCGCACTTCGCAGTGCCGGACGACGAGCGCGCTCCGCGCGAACCGCGTTTTGCGTTCACGCCGGCGCCGGCCGTAACCGCACCCGAAACCGGATCCGAACCCGATGCCGTCACCCGGCACGAAAAAACGCCTGCCGCGCCCACCGACACGCCCGCCGCGCCGTTCCCGGCCGCGCTGACCGACGACGATCGCCCGCACTTCGCCGTCACACGCGAGACGCGCGCGCCGCAGCGGCGCGGGTTGCTCGGCGGCTTTTTCGGCGGCCTCGTCGCCGCGGTGCTGGCCGTGCTGCTCGTCGCGCAACTCGCGTGGTGGCAACGTGAAACGCTGATGATCTACTGGCCCGTAACGCAGGGCTGGTTCCGTCAGGCCTGCGCGCCGCTCGGCTGCACGGTCGCGCCGCCGCGCGCGATCGACGGCCTGCGGCTCGACGCGACCGACCTGCGCCAGCTCGACGGCCCGCGCGTGCTCGAGCTGAAGGTGCCGCTGACGAACCGCTACCACGTCGCACTCGCGTACCCGTCGCTCGAACTGACGCTGCTCGACGACACCAATCACGTCACCGTGCGCCGCGTGCTCGCGCCGCGCGACTACGTGCGCCCGGGCACGCCGATCGACGCCGGGCTGCCGCCCGGCACGACGCAGACGATGGTCGTCCGCATCGAAACGAACGGCGCGCCCGCCTCGAATTTCCGCGTCCAGATCTTCTATCCGTGACGCGCCGCGGCGCGCGCCTGCGCGCCCGTCTCAACCCGCGCGCCCAAGCGGCGCGCTATTTCGGAGCACGAACATGAGCAAAGTTACGCTGGGTGGCAACCCGATCGATCTCGCCGGCACGTTCCCGGCCGTCGGCGCCCAAGCCGCCGATTTCAAGCTGGTCGGCAAGGATCTCGCCGACCTGTCGCTCGCCAGCTTCGCCGGCAAGCGCAAGGTGCTGAACATCGTGCCGAGCCTCGACACGCCGACCTGCGCGACGTCGACCCGCAAGTTCAACGAAGCCGCGTCGTCGCTCGACAACACGGTCGTGGTGGTCGTGTCCGCCGACCTGCCGTTCGCCGCCACGCGCTTCTGCACGACCGAAGGCCTCGCGAACGTCGTGACGGCTTCGACGTTCCGCACTGGCCGCGCATTCGCGAACGCATACGGCGTCGACGTGACGAGCGGCCCGCTGAACGGCCTGACCGCACGTGCCGTCGTCGTGCTCGACGCGCAGGACAAGGTGATCCACGCGGAACTCGTCGGCGAAATCAAGGACGAGCCGAACTACGACGCCGCGCTCGCCGCACTGAAGTAACCCGCTGCCGCCCGGCCCTGCCGCGCGAGGCCCGACGGGCCCTCCGCGCCGGCCGGGCGGCCGCTTCCCTTTGCTCTCTACAGGAACGCACGCCTTGACTACGCTGATTTGCGGCTCGCTCGCCTACGACAACATCATGACCTTCGAAGGTCGGTTCCGCGAGCACATCCTGCCCGACCAGGTTCACCTTCTCAACGTGAGCTTCCTCGTGCCGACGATGCGACGCGAATTCGGCGGTTGCGCGGGGAACATCGCTTACGCGCTCCACATGCTCGGCGGCGACGCGCGCATCATGGCGACGGTCGGCGCGAACGACGCGGACCGCTATCTCGAACGCCTCGACGGCCTCGGCCTGTCGAAGGCCAGCGTGCGCGTGGTGCCGGAAACGCACACCGCGCAGGCGATGATCACGACCGATCTCGACAACAACCAGATCACCGCATTCCACCCTGGCGCGATGATGCAGTCGCACCTGAACCGCGCGGACGAAGTGGCGGGCGTGAAGCTCGGCATCGTCGCGCCGGACGGCTTCGACGGGATGGTCCAGCACGCCGAACAGTTCGCGAAGGCCGGCATCCCGTTCGTCTTCGATCCGGGCCAGGGCCTGCCGCTGTTCGACGGTGCGACGCTGCGCCGCATCATTGAACTCGCGACGTTCGTAGCGGTCAACGACTACGAAGGCAAGCTCGTCAGCGACAAGACGGGCTGGTCCGAACAGGAAATCGCCAGCCGGGTTCAGGCGTTGATCATCACGCGCGGCGAGCACGGCTCTACCATTCTTCACAAAAACGGCGAAGAACAGATTCCCGTCGTGGGTGCCGAGCGTGTCGTCGATCCGACCGGCTGCGGCGATGCCTTCCGGGGCGGCCTGCTGTACGGCATCGAGAATGGCCTCGACTGGGCAACCACGGGCCGCCTCGCGAGCCTGATGGGCTCGATCAAGATCGCCCACCAGGGGCCCCAGACTTACGTACTGACGCGCGCCGAAATCGATGCGCGCTTCGAGGCTGCATTCGGTTACAGTCTCAAATGAATATTGTGGGAGAGCAAAGATGTTGACGAAAAAAACCCTCACGCTCGCGGCCATGCTGACGGCCACGCTGACCCTCGCCGGCTGCTTCACGGCCCCCGGTTCGGCAGATGTCTATAGCGTCGGCCAGGCGCAGCGCGAACAGACGGTCCGCATGGGCGTGGTCGAAAGCGTCCGTGCGGTGCGCATCCAGTCCGACGGCGGCGGCAGCGCGATCGGCACGCTCGGCGGCGGCGCACTCGGCGCAGTCGCAGGCAGCGCGATCGGCGGCGGCAAGGGATCGATCCTGACGGCGATCGCCGGCGGCCTCGTCGGCGCGGTCGCGGGCAACGCGGTCGGCGAAAACCTCAGCACGGCGAACGGTGTCGAAATCACCGTGCGCCTCGACAACGGCGACCTGCGCTCGATCACGCAGGCAGCGAGCGGCGAAGCGTTCCGCGCCGGCGAGCGTGTGCGACTGCTGTCGAGCGGCGGCGTCACGCGCGTCACGCACTAACCAGGTACCTCAGCACGCGGCGCAAGCCGCGGTCGAACGCATGTGCGAAGCTGCACATGCGTTTTTTTTCGTCCGTACTCGCCGCGGCCGGCACATGGGCGTATACGGACGAAAAAAATCCCGCCACCTGAGCCAGATGGCGGGACTGATTGAGTAGCGCTACTCAACCCACGGACACCACGTGAGTGTCCGGGTGGTGCTGGTCAGCCGCGATTACGGACGGCTGCCGGTCGGGAACGGCCATGCCGCTGCCGGATTGAGCGCGGTCTTCACGCCCGATGCCGGCGCAACCGATGCGGTCGACGCGGTCGTTGCCGGCGCAGCCTTCTTCACGACGGCCTTCTTCGGAGCAGCAGCCTTCTTCGCAGGCGCAGCAGCCTTCGTCGCCGGAGCGGCAGCCTTCTTCGCAGGGGCGGCCTTCTTGGCAGGCGCAGCCTTCTTCGCAGCAGCCTTCTTCGCAGGCGCAGCCTTCTTCGCGGCGGCCTTCTTGGCAGGCGCGGCCTTCTTCGCAGCAGCCTTCTTAGCCGGTGCAGCCTTCTTCGCAGCAACCTTCTTCACTGCGACTTTCTTGGCTGCAACCTTTTTCGCAGCGGCCTTCTTGGCCGGCGCTGCCTTCTTCGCAGCAACCTTCTTCACTGCGACTTTCTTGGCTGCGACCTTCTTGGCTGCAACCTTCTTCGTTGCGACCTTCTTCGCGGCGGCCTTCTTCGCCGGTGCTGCCTTCTTCGCGGCAACCTTCTTCACCGCGACCTTCTTCGCAGCAACCTTCTTCACTGCAGCGGCCTTCTTCGCCGGAGCAGCAGCCTTCTTCGCAACGGTCTTCTTGGCAGCAACCTTCTTAGCAGCCGGTTTCTTCTTGGCGGTAGCCATGTTGTTCTCCTTCAGGTTCAGATGAGAGTCAGTTCAAACTACACCCTTCGTCAAAACCCGCTTCCCGCGGACGCTGTTCAGGACGTGCGCTTCGAAGCGGGCTATTCATCGGCGTACGCGGATACCGCGCGCTTACGCTAATGAATACGGTATGGCGCGCGTGGCCCCATGGCCTCGCGCGCCAAATCAAGTCGGTAGCCGGCGCACCTCGCGCCGCTACCCCTAATCGCTTGATCAAGCGGACCGCCACACGGCTGTCCGCTTTATCCGGAGGGAAGTTTGCCCATCCCACTGAAGGGTTCGCAAAGTGCCGGTCGTATCGTTGGGCCGCTAAGGCACCGGGCATGCTTTGCATCAGGCGTTCTTGCTCCTAAACCTTGGGCCGGGGCCGAGAGGCCGCCGGCTGCTCCATCATGTAACGGGTTCGCTGCTGCGGGTTATTCCCAGGACAGCGCGCCCCCCGTCTGATACTCGATCACACGCGTCTCGAAGAAGTTGCGCTCCTTCTTCAGGTCGATCATCTCGCTCATCCACGGGAACGGGTTTTCCTCGTTCGGGTACAGCGGATCGAGGCCGATCTGCTGGCAACGGCGGTTGCTGATGAAGCGCAGGTAGCTCTTGAACATCGACGCGTTCAAGCCCAGCACGCCGCGCGGCATCGTGTCCTCGGCGTAGCGGTATTCGAGTTCGACAGCCTGCTTGAACAGCTCGCGGATCTCGGCGCGGAATTCCGCGGTCCAGAGATGCGGGTTCTCGAGCTTGATCTGGTTGATCAGGTCGATACCGAAGTTGCAGTGCATCGACTCGTCGCGCAGGATGTACTGATATTGCTCTGCAGCACCCGTCATCTTGTTCTGGCGGCCGAGTGCGAGGATCTGCGTGAACCCGACATAGAAGAACAGGCCTTCCATGATGCAGGCGAACACGATCAGCGACTTCAGCAGCTTCTGATCCGCTTCGAGCGTGCCGGTCTTGAAGGCCGGGTCGGTCAGCGTGTGGATGAACGGGATCAGGAATTCGTCCTTCGCGCGGATCGACGTGACCTCGTGGTACGCGTTGAAGATCTCGCCTTCGTCGAGACCGAGCGATTCGACAATGTATTGGTACGCGTGCGTGTGGATCGCCTCTTCGAACGCCTGGCGCAGCAGGAACTGCCGGCACTCGGGCGCCGTGATGTGGCGGTACGTGCCGAGCACGATGTTGTTCGCCGCGAGCGAATCGGCCGTCACGAAGAAGCCGAGGTTGCGCTTCACGATGCGGCGCTCGTCCTCGGTCAGACCGTTCGGGTCCTTCCACAGAGCGATGTCGCGGGACATGTTGATTTCCTGCGGCATCCAGTGGTTCGCGCAACCGGCCAGATACTTTTCCCACGCCCACTTGTACTTGAACGGCACCAGCTGATTAACGTCAGTCTGGCCGTTGATGATGCGCTTGTCGGCGACATTGACCCGGGCTTCCGAACCGCCGGCGGGAACAGCCGATGCCTGCGGCGGCACCGCAAGATCGCCTTCGAAAATGTCGCGGACCTGATGGGCGGCAGGCGACGCAGCCTGCATTCCGACAGCCACTCCTGCGGGGGCGCGCATCGCGTTGTGCTGCGCTCCGCTCGCGGGAGTTACGGCAGTCTTCTCGTCATCCCAGTTGAGCATAAATTCTCACCATCAATTTAGAACGGTTTGTACCATCTTTTCCTGAGCGATAAAAGGGTTCGCTCACGAAAAATCCTTTTTTCGATTCGCGTTGCGACCTCGATACAACACTTTGAGCAACGCATCGTCGTTCATGCAGAGCGCGACGTGTGTCGCGCGTGTATCGCGAGGTGCGCTCGACGCATCGAACGCTGATCGAAACGCGACGTCGTCGGGGATGTTTCGATCGCTTGTCACTGCCTGCAACGCAGGTGCCGCGTTACAGATTCCTTATCATTTTTTTAGTTGAGAGCGGCGCACACTTCAACCTCGATCGGTCGTCGTGCGCGCCGCCCGGCACATCTTCAGGTCAGGCGCGCTGCGTTACTGGCACGCTTCGCATTCGTCGAAGCCCGGATCGCCCGGACGCATCGTGCACACCGGACCGTCGGCCTCGACCGGCGCGAGCGCCGCCGCTGCACCGATCGCGCCCGACGACGCGTTGCCGCCCGCCGCACCGAAGCCGCCTGCCGCGCCTTGCGCGCCGCCGCTGCTCGAACCGCCACCCGTCGGCACTGCATTCAGCGCGCCGTGTGCGACCGTCGACTTCTCGACGTGCGTCGCCGCCATCGTGCGGAGGTAGTAGGTCGTCTTCAGGCCGCGCAGCCATGCGAGCTTGTAGACCTCGTCGAGCTTCTTGCCCGACGCGCCGCCCATGTAGATGTTCAGCGACTGCGCCTGGTCGATCCACTTCTGGCGACGCGATGCCGCTTCGACCAGCCACGTCGGGTCGACTTCGAACGCGGTCGCGTAGATCGCGCGCAGGTCGGCCGGGATGCGGTCGATGCGCGACAGCATGCCGTCGAAGTACTTCAGGTCGGCGACCATCACTTCGTCCCACAGGCCGCGGTCCTTCAGGTCGCGAACGAGGTACTCGTTCACCACCGTGAATTCGCCCGACAGGTTCGACTTCACGTACAGGTTCTGGAAGGTCGGCTCGATGCATGCCGACACGCCGATGATGTTCGAGATCGTCGCCGTCGGCGCGATCGCGACGCAGTTCGAGTTGCGCATGCCGTGCGCGGCGATCCGCGAACGCAGCGTCGTCCAGTCGAGCGACTCCGACGTGTCGACCTCGACGTAGCCGCCGCGCGCTTCGGCCAGCAGCTTCAGCGTGTCCTGCGGGAGGATGCCGCGATCCCACAGCGAGCCGCGGTAGCTCGAGTAGCGGCCGCGTTCCTCGGCCAGTTCGGTCGACGCGTGGTACGCGTAGTAGCAGACCGCTTCCATCGAACGATCGGCGAACTCGACCGCCGCTTCCGACGCGTACGGCGTGCGCAGCAGGTGCAGGCAGTCCTGGAAGCCCATGATGCCCATGCCGACCGGACGGTGCTTCAGGTTCGAGTTACGCGCCTTCGGCACCGCGTAGTAGTTGATGTCGATCACGTTGTCGAGCATGCGCATCGCGACGCTGATCGTGCGCTTCAGCTTGTCGTGGTCGAGCGCGTAGCTGCCGTCGGCCTGCTTCACCAGGTGGGCGACGAGGTTCACCGAGCCGAGGTTGCACACCGCGATTTCGGTGTCGCTCGTGTTCAGCGTGATTTCCGTGCACAGGTTCGACGAGTGGACGACGCCGACGTGCTGCTGCGGCGAGCGCACGTTGCACGGATCCTTGAACGTGATCCACGGGTGGCCCGTCTCGAACAGCATGCCGAGCATCTTGCGCCAGAGCTGCGCCGCCGGGATCTTCTTGAACAGCTTGATCTCGCCGCGCGCGACCTTCTCTTCGTAAGCCGTGTAAGCCTTCTCGAAATCGGCGCCGAACTTGTCGTGCAGGTCCGGGCAGGTCGACGGCGAGAACAGCGTCCAGTCGGTGCCTTCCATCACGCGCTTCATGAACAGGTCGGGAATCCAGTTCGCCGTGTTCATGTCGTGCGTACGGCGGCGATCGTCGCCCGTGTTCTTGCGCAGCTCGAGGAATTCCTCGATGTCGAGGTGCCAGGATTCGAGGTACGCGCAGACCGCGCCCTTGCGCTTGCCGCCCTGGTTGACCGCGACGGCCGTGTCGTTCACGACCTTCAGGAACGGCACCACGCCTTGCGACTTGCCGTTCGTGCCCTTGATATGCGAGCCGAGTGCGCGCACGCGCGTCCAGTCGTTGCCGAGACCGCCGGCGAACTTCGACAGCAGCGCGTTTTCCTTCAGCGCCTCATAGATGCCGTCGAGATCGTCCGCGACCGTCGTCAGGTAGCACGACGACAGCTGCGAGCGGTGGGTGCCCGAGTTGAACAGCGTCGGCGTCGAGCTCATGAAGTCGAAGCTCGACAGCACGTTGTAGAACTCGATCGCGCGCGTTTCGCGGTCGATCTCGTTCAGCGACAGGCCCATCGCGACGCGCATGAAGAATGCCTGCGGCATTTCGATGCGGGTGCCTTCGACATGCAGGAAGTAGCGGTCGTACAGCGTCTGCAGGCCGAGGTAGCCGAACTGCAGGTCGCGGTTCGCGTCGAGCGCTTCACCGAGGCGCTTCAGGTCGAACTGCAGCAACTTGTCGTCGAGCAGGCCGGCGTCGACGCCGCGCTTCAGGAACTGCGGGAAGTATTCCGCGTAGCGGGCCGACATCTCTGCCTGCACCACTTCCTCGCCGAGGATCTCGCGACGGATCGTGTGCAGCAGGATGCGGGCCGTGACCTGGCTGTATGCCGGATCCTTCTCGATCATCGTGCGCGCAGCGAGGATCGCCGAGTCGTAGACCTGGCTCATCGGCACGCCGTCGTACAGGTTCTTCACCGTCTCCGCGACGATCGGCTCAGGGTTAACCGCAGCGCCGAGGCCATCGCACGACGACACGATCAGCGCGCGCAGCGCGTTCAGGTCGAGCGGGCGCGAAACGCCGTTGTCGACGACGTTGATGCCGGTGCTCGACTCGCCGCCTGCCGCCGCTGCTTCCTCGCCTGCATGCTGGCGCTCGAGGTGACGCTTCTCGCGATACAGCACGTACGCACGCGCGACGTTGTGCTCGCCGCCGCGCATCAGCGCGAGTTCGACCTGATCCTGGATGTCTTCGATATGGAACGTACCGCCGTTCGGGCGGCTGCGCACGAGCGCGCGCACGACGCTGTGCGTCAGTTGTTCGACCTGCTCGCGTACGCGCGCCGATGCCGCGCCCTGCCCGCCGTTGACGGCCAGGAAAGCCTTGGTCACCGCGATCGCGATCTTCGAAGGCTCGAACGATACGACGCTGCCGTTGCGGCGGATCACCTTGTAGTCGGCGAACGTAGCCTGCGGCGCGAGCGCCTTCGCGCCCTGTTCGGTCCCGCCGAGCGGACGGCTCGAGGCGCTCTCGTACTGGGACGTCGCGTTGTCGGTGGTTTGCATGTGCAAAGCTCCTGGTGTTGGATGGTGCGGAGAGAACCGCGGATTAAAACGAACGCTGCGCAATGCGGTGCGCGAGCGGTAAGAGGCGAGCGATACGCCGGGGAAGCCGGTTCGGTCGATGCGCGACAACCGAGCCGGTCGTGTGCTTCGTCATGTGTACCCTGCCCCGTCGAAGTTCGCTGCGCTGATCGCGACGCCCGGACCGCCCGGCCTGACGCGCCGCCCTGAGAACCCTGTCCGCCGGCGTTGCCCGCCGGCCGGTGCCGCTCGGGTTTTCCCCTGCGACACACACTATATCTAGTGCAGAACTGCTCAACTGGCACCAAGTATAGTGGACATTCGGACGACGTCCAAACGGATAATTTGCGGTGAAGGTCTTGACATCGCTCACGCGCCGACACGACAAGGCATTGGTCGGAGAAAAAACTTTCTCCGATCAAAAAACCCCGCGATCAGTGCTGACGGAAAGGAAAGTATCCGGCGGAAAAACCGGCATCGCTCGCGAAGCGTTGCCAATCGAAGTGCGGGCCCGGGTCGGTCTTGCGGCCCGGCGCGACGTCCGAGTGCCCCGCGAATGCGTCGACCGGATAACGTGCGGCGAGCGCACGGGAGAGCGCGGCGAGCATCGCGTACTGCGCGTCGTCAAACGGCACGTCGTCCGCGCCTTCGAGCTCGATGCCGATCGAGAAGTCGTTGCAGCGCGGCCGGCCGAAGAATTCGGACGAGCCCGCATGCCACGCGCGCTCGTCGCACGACACGAACTGCACGAGTTCGCCGCTGCGGCGGATCAGGAAGTGCGCGGACACGCGCACGCCGCGCAGGTGGCTCTGGTAATAGGGGTGTGCATCGCAATCGAGGCGATTCAGGAACAGCGCCTCGATCGCGTCGCCGCCGAATTCGCCGGGCGGCAGGCTGATATTGTGGACGACCACGAGCGTCGGCACCGCACCCGCGGGCCGCGCCTCGAAGTTCGGCGACGGTGCATGGCGCGCTTCGCGCACCCAGCCGTTCGCGTCGACCGACAACGGCGGCGCGTCGCTCATCGTGCGTCGTGACCGCTCGCGCGCGCGGCGTGGCGCTGTGCGTGCTCGGCGCTGCAGAAGTATTCGCCGCCCGCGGCGACGGCGTCGCCCTTCGGTGCATGCACGCCGCATTCGGCGCAGCGCACCATCGGTTCGGGCAGCGACCGCGCGTTGCCATTCGGGCGCGCAGCGCCGGCACCCGGCGCGCCGTCGTCACCCGCGCCGCGGCCGCTGCGCGCCTGCGCGTGCTCCTGGGCCTGGCGCACCTTGCGCGCGAGCCACGAGCCGGCGAAGAAGAGAAGAATCAGGAGAAGAATCTGTCGCATCGGAAACCTGCGGTCAAACCACGGAACGGTGCAGCAGCACCTCGAAAACGAACCGGCTGCCGACATACGCGAGCAGCAGCGCGGCGAACGACACGAGCACCCAGCGCGCGGCGCCGCGCCCGCGCCAGCCCGACGTCTTGCGGGCGACCAGCAGGCCGCCGAACATCAGCCACGACAGGATCGCGAACACGGTCTTGTGATCGAGCCGCAGCGCGCGCGCGTCGACCTGCTCGCTGAACAGGATGCCCGACGCGAGCGTCAGCGTGAGCAGCACGAAGCCGGCGCCGATCAGGCGGAACAGCAGCTTCTCGAGCGTGAGCAGCGGCGGCAGCGTTTCGAGCCAGCTCGCGATCCAGCCCGTCGAGCCGTCGCGCCCGCCGTTGCGCAGCGATTGCAGGCGCCGCTCGACCATCAGCATCAGGATCGCGTGCAGCGCGGCGATCGCGAACAGGCCGTACGCGATGTTCGCGATCAGGAAGTGCAGCTTGAACAGCGGTGCTGCGGCATAAGGAAGCACCCGCACGCCGCCGAACACGAGCGGCAGCAGCGACGCGCCGCACGCAAGCGGCAGCACCAGCAGGCGCAGGCTGTCGAGCGGGAAGAAAAAGCTCTCGATCCAGTAGATGCCGGCGCCGAGCCAGAACATCGCGGACAGCGCGAACGCGAAGCCGAACACCATCGCGTCGTTCGGAAAAATCGTCGTGTGGAGCAGCACGCCATGCGCGACGAGCGCGGCGAACAGCAGCGCGCGACCGGCCCCGCTCATCCCGGACGCGGCGGACGCGGGAACCGGCACGGCCGGCACGCTCGCGACGAGCGGCGTCGCGCCCTGGCGGTGCGTGCGCCAGCCTGCGACGGCGAGGCCGCCGTACAGGAATGCGGTGAGGGCATACAGTACAATATCCATGTTCGAAGTTTACACTAGGCCCCCTTCCCGCGACGGCTCCCTTTATTCGGTTCCGCCGCGCCTTCGGGCCCCACTGTCCATCGCTCCCCATGCTCGACAATCTCACTCAACGGATGGCGCGCGTCGTCAAGACGCTGCGCGGCGAGGCCCGCCTCACCGAGGCGAACACGCAGGAGATGCTCCGCGAGGTGCGTCTCGCGCTGCTGGAGGCCGACGTCTCGCTGCCGGTCGTCCGCGAATTTATCGCCAAGGTCAAGGAAAAGGCGCTCGGCGAAGAAGTGATCAGCAGCCTGTCGCCGGGTCAGGCGCTCGTCGGCGTGGTCCAGAAGGAACTGACCGCCGTGATCGGCGGCGACTACGAAGGCAAGGCCGCCGAGCTGAACCTCGCGGTCACGCCGCCCGCCGTGATCCTGATGGCCGGCCTGCAGGGTGCGGGCAAGACCACGACCGTCGGCAAGCTCGCGAAGCTGCTGCGCGAGAAGTACAAGAAGAAGGTGCTGACCGTGTCGTGCGACGTGTATCGCCCGGCCGCGATCATGCAGTTGAAAACGGTGAGCGAACAGGTCGGCGCCGACTTCTTCCCGTCGACGCCGGACCAGAAGCCCGTCGACATCGCGATCGCGGCCGTCGACTGGGCGAAGCGCCACTACCATGACGTGCTGATCGTCGACACGGCCGGCCGCCTCGGCATCGACGAGGCGATGATGCAGGAAATCGCCGCGCTGCACGGCACGCTGAAGCCGGCCGAAACGCTGTTCGTCGTCGACGCGATGCTCGGCCAGGATGCGGTCAACACCGCGAAGGCGTTCAACGACACGCTGCCGCTCACCGGCGTCGTGCTGACCAAGCTCGACGGCGATTCGCGCGGCGGCGCCGCGCTGTCGGTGCGCCACATCACGGGCAAGCCGATCAAGTTCGTCGGCGTCGCCGAGAAGCTCGACGGCCTCGAGGTGTTCCACCCCGACCGGATGGCGAACCGGATCCTCGGCATGGGCGACATCCTCGCGCTCGTCGAGGAAGCGCAGCGAGGCGTCGACGTGCAGGCCGCGCAGAAGCTCGCCGACAAGGTCAAGAAAGGCGGCGACTTCGACCTGAACGACTTCCGCGCGCAGATCTCGCAGATGAAGAACATGGGCGGCCTGTCGTCGCTGATGGACAAGCTGCCCGCGCAATTCCAGCAGGCGGCGGCCGGCGCCGACATGGGCCAGGCCGAGAAGCAGATCCGCCGGATGGAAGGGATCATCAGCTCGATGACGCCCGCCGAGCGCGCGAAACCCGAAATCATCAAGGCGACGCGCAAGCGCCGCATTGCGGCCGGCGCGGGCGTGCCGGTGCAGGAAGTCAACCGGATGCTGAACCAGTACGACCAGATGCGTACGATGATGAAGAAGCTGAAGGGCGGCAACATGCAGAAGATGATGCGCGGCCTGAAGGGCATGATGCCCGGCATGCGCTGATTCCGCCCGTCGGCCGGCGCGCGGGTTTTTGCTGTAGCGCGCGCCGTCCGTTCTGCTTCATTCTTATTTGTATACCGACTGCCCGCCAGAACACATGAACCGCGAAGAAGCCCTCCACATTTTCGACCACTCCGAAGAGATCGTCTCGGCCGACGCCGTCAATGCGTCGATCGCCCGGATGGCCGACGCGATCCGCGCCGAGATCGGCGATGCGTTCCCGCTCGTTCTCTCGGTGATGGGCGGCGCCGCGGTGTTTACCGGGATGCTGCTGCCGCATCTCGATTTCCCGCTCGAATTCGACTACATCCACCTGACCCGCTACCGCAACACGACGCAGGGCAGCCCCGAGATGCACTGGCGCGTGGCACCCCGCGAATCGGTGAAGGACCGCATCGTGCTCGTGCTCGACGACATCCTCGACGAAGGCGAGACGATGGCCGCGATCCGCGACCGCATCCTCGACATGGGCGCGCAGCGTTTCATGTCGGCCGTGCTGTGCGAGAAGACGCTCGCGAAGGCCAAACCGCTGCACCCCGACTTCTGCGGCTTCTCGGTGCCGGACCGCTACGTGTTCGGCTGCGGGATGGATGCGAAGGGCTACTGGCGCAACCTGCCGACGATCCGCGCGCTGACCACGAACGTCTGATCGCCGCCCTGCCCGCCGTATAAATAGAAAGCGGCGCTCCGGTTTCCCGGAGCGCCGCTTTTTTTCGTGCGCGCGCCGCCCTACAGCTGGTGCACGAACGCGCGGATGCCGGCCAGCAGCATCTCGACCGAAATCGCGACGAGCACAAGGCCCATCAGCCGCTCGAACGCCGCGACCGTCCGCTCGCCGAGCCACTGCTGAATCCGTTCGGCCAGCACCAGCGTGATCGCGCAGACGATCATCGTGACCGTCAGCGCGCCGACCCACTCGAGCATCTTGCCCGGCGCCTGCGACGTCAGCAGCATCACCGTCGCGAGCGCCGACGGCCCGGCAAGTGCCGGAATCGCGAGCGGCACGATGAACGGTTCGCCGCCCGCACGCGGATCGCTGCCGAGCGCGCCGTCCGGATGCGGGAAGATCATCCGCAGCGCGATCAGGAACAGCACGATCCCGCCGCCGAGCCGCAACGACAGGTCGGTGAGGTTCATCATCCGCAGGAAGCGGTCGCCGACCACCATGAAGAACAGCAGGATCACGAACGCGATCCCCACTTCACGCAGGATCAGCTTCACGCGCCGTTCGCGCGGCACATCCCGCATCGCCGTAATGAACAGCGGGATGTTGCCGAGCGGATCGGTGATCAGCACCAGGAGCACGGTGGCCGACAGGAACGTGTATTCCATCGTGTCCCCCGGTCGCCGTGCTTAGTGCGCGAGCGCGGCGCGGATCTTCTCCGCGACCGTCGCCGCAGCCGCGTCGGCCGGCAGCAGCGTCGCTTCGGCGTCGCGGCGGCCCTGGTACTCGATCTTGCCTTCCTTCAGGCCGCGCTCGCCGATCACGAGGCGATGCGGCACGCCGATCAGTTCCCAGTCGGCGAACATCACGCCCGGGCGCTCGCCGCGATCGTCGAGGATCACGTCGATGCCGGCCGCGGCGAGTTCCGCGTACAGCTTGTCGGCGGTCTCGCGGACCATTTCGCTGCGGTCATAGCCCATCGGGCACAGCACGACCTCGAACGGCGCGATCGACTCGGGCCAGATGATGCCGCGATCGTCGAAGTTCTGTTCGATCGCCGCGCCGAGAATGCGCGTGACGCCGACGCCGTAGCAGCCCATCAGCATCGGCTGCGGCTTGCCCGACTCGTCGAGGAACGTCGCGCCCATCGCTTCCGAGTACTTGGTGCCGAGCTGGAACACGTGGCCGACCTCGATGCCGCGGCAGATGTCGATCACGCCCTTGCCGTCCGGCGACGGGTCGCCCTTCTGCACGTCGCGCACGTCGGCGACGTCCGGCTCCGGCAGGTCGCGGCCCCAGTTCACGCCCGCGATGTGATAGTCGACCTCGTTCGCGCCGACGACGAAGTCGCTCATGTTCGCGACCGTGCGGTCCGCGATCACCTTGACGGGCTTCTTCGTGCCGACCGGGCCGAGGTAGCCCGGCGGCGTGCCGAACCACTCGACGATTTCCTGCTCGGTCGCGAAGCGGTGGTTCTTCAGGCCCGGCAGCTTCGACACCTTGATCTCGTTCAGGTCGTGGTCGCCGCGCAGCATCACGAGCCAGATGGTCGGCTCGGCGCCTTCGTTGTCGGTCGCGAGCACGATCGACTTGATCGTGCGCTCGAGCGGGATGGCCAGCAGTTCGGCAACGGCTTCGCACTTCGCCTTGCCGGGCGTCGCGACCTTTTCCATCGCTTCGGCCGGCGCAGCGCGCTCGGCAATCAGCGGCAGCGCTTCGGCCGCCTCGATGTTCGCCGCGAACTCGGACGTCGGGCAGTAGGCGATCGCGTCCTCGCCGGTGTCGGCGATCACGTGGAACTCGTGCGAGAAGTTGCCGCCGATCGAGCCGCTGTCGGCCGCGACCGCACGGAATTCGAGGCCGAGGCGCGTGAAGATGCGCACGTACGCGTCGTACATCTTGCGATACGACTCGTTCAGGCCCGCTGCATCCTTGTCGAACGAATACGCGTCCTTCATGATGAATTCGCGGCCGCGCATCACGCCGAAGCGCGGCCGGATCTCGTCGCGGAACTTCGTCTGGATCTGGTAGAAGTTCACCGGCATCTGCCGGTAGCTCTTGATCTGGTTGCGTGCGATGTCGGTGATGACTTCCTCGTGCGTCGGCCCGATCACGAAGTCGTTGTCCTTGCGGTCCTTGAAGCGCAGCAGCTCGGGGCCGTACTGTTCCCAGCGGCCCGATTCCTGCCACAGCTCGGCCGGCTGCACGGCCGGCATCAGCAGCTCGATGGCGCCCGCCCGGTTCATTTCCTCGCGCACGATCGCCTCGACCTTGCGAATCGAACGCAGGCCGACCGGCAGGTAGTTATAGATGCCGCCGGCGACGCGACGGATCATGCCGGCGCGTACCATCAGCTTGTGGCTGACGATCTCTGCGTCGGCGGGTGCTTCTTTCAGGGTGCCGATAAAGAAACGGGAAGCTTTCATGCGGACGGTTCCAAAAACGGCGCCCCCAGGCGGGGCGCCCGAAAAAGTTTCAAGGTGAAAAAGCTGCGCGCGACGAACGACGATGGCGCAGATGACGTAGCAGACTAATCAGGGACAATTCAGCCGGCGCGCCCCGCGCGGATTCGCTCCGTCACGGTGCGCAGCGCCCGTTATCTGTTTATAATCAAAGCAATTTTAAAGGATTCGAAGGTGGTTGTATGCTGGATCGTGAAGGCTTTCGCCCGAACGTCGGCATCATCCTCTTGAACGCGCGCAACGAGGTGTTTTGGGGCAAGCGGCTCCGCGAGCACTCCTGGCAGTTTCCTCAAGGTGGGATCAAGTACGGCGAGACCCCCATGCAGGCGATGTACCGGGAACTGCACGAGGAAACGGGCCTGCATCCGGAACACGTCAAGATAATCGGCCGCACTCGCGACTGGTTGCGTTACGAGGTGCCTGACAAGTTCATCAAACGCGAAGTACGCGGTCATTA
This sequence comes from Burkholderia pyrrocinia, assembly GCF_001028665.1. NCBI lineage: Bacteria > Pseudomonadati > Pseudomonadota > Betaproteobacteria > Burkholderiales > Burkholderiaceae > Burkholderia > Burkholderia pyrrocinia. The sequence continues at coordinate 1,842,072 of NZ_CP011503.1, read as the reverse complement.
CCGCGGCCAGAAACAGATCTGGTTCCTGCTGCGGATGGTTGGACGCGATTGCGACATTTGCTTGCGCGCGACCGATCACCCGGAGTTCGATGCGTGGCGCTGGAACGAGTACTGGGTGCCGCTCGATGCGGTGATCGAGTTCAAGCGGGATGTCTATCAGTTGGCGCTGACGGAACTGTCGCGCTTCCTGCGCCGCCCGGCGCAGCGAGCCGAAAAGCCGCGCGGGCCGCGTCTGTCGCGCTATCCGCGCGTCATTGGCGCACAGGCCCAGCAGACGTTGACGATTGTCGACACATCGGTAGTCTGTTCGGAGATCGAAGTGGAAGCGAGCACGCTCGACGCGATGCCGCCCCACGTGATCGTCGGCAAATGACGAGTCGGACTGCATGACCGGGCGCGACCTTGGTGTCGCGCCCTTTTTTTACGAGGAATGCATATTGAAAGCGATTGCTCTCGCGCTCGCATCGATTGCCGCGGCGGCCACGCTGGCCGGTTGCGCGAATTCGAAGACGCCGACCAACAAGGATGACAGCGAGTTCGTGTATCTGCTGGATCGCCAGGGTACCTGGAAGGAAAACACGGTCGACACGCTGCCGCCTATGCCGCAGACAGGCGACCTGCTGCCGTTCAACGTATCGCAGAACACGCCGCTCAAGTTCTTCGTCGACGCGAAGTCGCTCGCGGTCGGCACCGATGGTGTCGTGCGCTACGCCGTCGTCATCACGAGCCCGGCCGGCGCGCGCAATGTGAACTACGAAGGCATCCGCTGCGACACCTACGAATGGCGCCAGTACGCCGGCCTGAATTCGGATCACGACGGCTGGGACCGCACGGTCGAGAACGACTGGCGGCGCATCGAGAACGGCGAACTGAATGCGTACCACTCGTCGCTTTATCAGGACTACTTCTGCGCGAACAAGATGCCGCAGGGCTCGACCCAACAGATCCTGGAGAACATCCGGTTTCACCGCACCGCGATGAGCCAGTTGCGCTGACGGCGTACGGTACGGGCCGCCTGCCCGCCCCGCCGCATGAAAAAAGCCCGCGTCACGCGGGCTTTTTTATTTGGCTACCTGAACCGGAACGGGCAATCACACCAGCACGAGGTTGTCGCGGTGGATCAATTCAGGCTCCAACATGTAGCCGAGCACGCTCTCGATCTCGCCGCTCGGCTTGCGCTGAATCAGCTTCGTTTCCGAGCTGCTGTAGTTCGTCAGCCCGCGCGCCACTTCGCGCCCGTCGGGGCCGACACACGCGATCACCTCGCCGCGCGCGAACGCGCCCTGCACGTCGGTCACGCCGATCGGCAGCAGGCTCTTGCCGCCAGCCGTCAGTTTCTCGACCGCGCCCGCGTCGATCACGACATGGCCGCGCACCTGCAGGTGGTCGGCCATCCATTGCTTGCGCGCCGCCATCCGCGCCGTACGCGCGATCAGTTGCGTGCCGATCGCCTCGCCGGCCGCCAGACGCACGAGCACGTCTGACTCCCGGCCGCTCGCGATCACGGTGTTCGCGCCGCTGTGCGCCGCACGCTTCGCCGCGAGGATCTTCGTCAGCATCCCGCCGCGGCCGAGGCTCGAGCCCGCGCCGCCCGCCATCGCCTCGAGTTCCGGCGCGCCCGCGTTGGCCTCGGCAACGAGCGTCGCGTTCGGATCCTTGCGCGGATCCGCCGTAAACAGCCCCGACTGGTCGGTCAGGATGATCAGCGCATCGCCTTCGATCAGGTTCGCGACGAGCGCACCGAGTGTATCGTTGTCGCCGAACTTGATTTCGTCGGTAACGACCGTGTCGTTCTCGTTGATGATCGGGACAACGCCGAGCCGCAGTAGCGTGAGCAGCGTCGAGCGCGCATTCAGGTAGCGCTCGCGGTCCGCCAGGTCGGCGTGCGTGAGCAGGATCTGCGCGGTGCGGATGTCGTGTTCGGTGAAGCGGCTCTCATAGACCTGCGCGAGCCCCATCTGGCCGACTGCGGCGGCGGCCTGCAGCTCGTCGATTTCCCGCGGTCGCTTGCTCCAGCCGAGCCGCTGCATCCCTTCGGCAATTGCACCCGAACTGACGAGCACGACTTCCTTGCCCTGAGCGCGCAGTGCGGCGATCTGGGCAGCCCAGCGGCCGATTGCAGCATGATCGAGCCCTTTGCCGTCGTTGGTCACGAGGCTGGAGCCCACCTTCACCACCAATCGCTTCGAATCCGCGATGATCGAACGCATCCTGCACTGTCTCCTGTATCTGATGCCTGCCCGGCCGGGCGCGATTGAACGCCGACGCCGGGCGGCACGCCCGGCGCGTTCCGGAACCGCTCAGGCGTCGTCGCCCGGTGCTGCACCGCCGTTCGCAGGCGGCGCATCGCGGAAGCGCACGTCCGCCGCGAGATCTTCCGCTTCCGCCGCGCGATGCGCGTCCGAATGCTCGGACAGGTAGTCGTAGATCGCGTAGCACAGCGCTTCGCAGCCCTGGCCCGTCAACGCCGAAATCTCGAACACGGGGCCGTCCCAACCGAAGCGGTCGAGGAAATCCGCGACGCGCGCCTCGCGCTCGTCTTCCGGCACCATGTCGAGCTTGTTCAGCACGAGCCAGCGCGGCTTCTCGTAGAGCGCCTCGTCGTACTTGCGCAGCTCGCCGACGATCGCGGTCGCTTCCGCGACCGGATCGACGCTTTCGTCGAACGGCGCGAGATCGACAAGATGCAGCAGCACGCCGGTGCGCTGCAGGTGACGCAGGAACTGATGCCCGAGGCCCGCACCTTCGGCGGCGCCCTCGATCAGCCCCGGGATGTCGGCGATCACGAAGCTCTTGCTCGGACCGACGCGCACCACGCCGAGATTCGGCGCGAGCGTCGTGAACGGGTAGTCGGCGATCTTCGGTCTCGCGTTCGACACCGACGAAATGAACGTCGACTTGCCCGCATTCGGCATGCCGAGCAGGCCGACATCGGCGAGCACCTTCAGCTCGAGCCTCAGCATGCGCCGCTCGCCGGGCTTGCCGTCCGTCTTCTGGCGCGGCGCGCGGTTCGTGCTCGACTTGAAATGCAGGTTGCCGAGGCCGCCGGAGCCACCCTGTGCGAGCATCACCTGCTGGTCGTGCTCGGTCAGGTCGGCGATCAGCTCGCCGGTATCCATGTCGTTGATGATCGTGCCGACCGGCATGCGCAGCGTGACGTCGTCACCGCCCTTGCCGTAGCAATCCGAGCCGCGACCGTTTTCGCCGTTGCGCGCCAGGTGCTTCTTCGCGTAACGATAGTCGATCAGCGTGTTGATGTTGCGGTCGGCGATCGCGTAGACGCTACCGCCCCGGCCGCCGTCGCCGCCGTCCGGCCCGCCGAACGGGACGAATTTCTCGCGGCGCATCGACGCGCTGCCATCGCCTCCGTCGCCGGCGATGACTTCGATTCGTGCTTCGTCAATGAACTTCATTCGTCACTCCGCCCAGTATTTCCACTATTGTGCCGCGCGCCGGCGCGCTTGAACAATCTGCCGTTCGGCCGATCGTACGCCGGTTGCGCGACGGTCGCCGGAGCGCACATGCGCCCGGCGGCCAAATAAAAAAAGGCCCCGCGAAGACTGCGGGGCCTTTCGGCTACGAAGCCCGTGGGTGCCTGGTTAGGCAGCCGCCGGGACAACGATGACCAGATGCTTCTTGTCCGCGCCCTTCGTCGCGAACTTCACGTGACCGTCGACCAGCGCGAACAGGGTGTGATCCTTGCCCATGCCGACGTTCTCGCCTGCGTGCATGCGCGTGCCGCGCTGACGCACGATGATGCCGCCGGCATTGATTGCCTGGCCGCCGTACACCTTCACGCCGAGACGTTTCGACTCGGAGTCGCGGCCGTTCCGGGAAGAGCCGCCTGCCTTTTTGTGTGCCATCTGATTGCTCCTTTACCGAGGCGCTTACGCGTTGATCGCGTCGATGCGCAGCTCAGTGTAGTTCTGGCGGTGGCCGCCGTGCTTTTGGTAGTGCTTCCGGCGACGCATCTTGAAGATGGTGACCTTGGCATGACGACCGTGCGACACAACGGTGGCCTTGACGGAAGCCCCACTGACCAGCGGCGTACCGAACTTAATCGATTCGCCTTCGCCCACTGCGAGAACCTGGTCGAGCGTGATTTCAGCGTCAATGTCAGCCGGTATCTGTTCTACTTTGAGTTTTTCGCCAACGGCAACCTTGTACTGCTTGCCGCCGGTTTTTATGACCGCGTACATTGAGAACCTCACTCTGGATCCAAATTTTCCGCACACCACGCGCGGAAAACACGTGATTATACATGGGGTTAGCACCGAAGTCAAAACCGATCGACGATTGCCGCGCGCGGGCCTCTGCCGGACGGCCAAAATCGCTGCGGCGGCGCGTGCGACAGACCGGGAGATCTCGGATTCGACTTATAATCCGCGGCATCACCCAATTCGATCATCATGTCGTCGTCCACCGCCTCCCCCACCCTCAGCGCCGCCCACCTGCTCGCCCCGATCACCAGCGACATGGAGCAGGTGAATCGCGTTATCCGGCAAAGCCTCGCGTCCGACGTGCTGCTGATCAACCAGATCGCCGAGTACATCATCGGCGCGGGCGGCAAGCGGCTGCGTCCGGCGTTGCTGCTGCTCGTCGCCGGCGCGCTCGGCGAAACGTCGCACCAGCGGCACGTGCTGGCCGCCGTCGTCGAGTTCATCCACACGGCCACGCTGCTGCATGACGACGTCGTCGACGAATCCGAGCTGCGCCGCGGCCGCCAGACCGCCAACGCGCTGTTCGGCAACGCGGCGAGCGTACTGGTAGGCGACTACCTCTATTCGCGCTCGTTCGAGATGATGGTCGGCGTCGGCAAGATGCGCGTGATGGAGATCCTGTCGGAAGCGACGACGATCATTTCCGAAGGCGAGGTGCTGCAGCTCCTCAACATGCACGACGCGGACGTCGACGAAACGCGCTACATGCAGGTGATCCGCTACAAGACGGCCAAGCTGTTCGAGGCGTCGGCACGCCTCGGCGCGGTGCTCGCAGGCGCCGATGCGCCGACCGAAGCCGCCGCCGCCGAATACGGCCGCCGGATCGGCACCGCGTTCCAGATCATGGACGACTGGCTCGACTACGCGGGCACCGTCGAGGCGATGGGCAAGAATGCCGGCGACGACCTGCGTGAAGGCAAGCCGACGTTGCCGCTCATCTATCTGATCGAACGCGGCACGCCCGAACAGTCGGCGCTTGCACGCGAGGCGATCGAGCAAGGCGGCACCGATCGCTTCGACACGATTTTCGAAGCGATCACGCGCTCGGGCGCGCTGGATCACACGCTCGAATGCGCACGTCAGGAAGCGCAGGCGGCCGCGGCAGCGATCGCCGCGTTTCCCGATTCGATCTACAAGGAGAGCCTGCTCGCGCTGTGCTCGTACTCGACGTCGCGACAGTCGTAAACGCATAACGTGCGTCGTCGGCACTGCTGCGACGACGCACGTTCGACACGGTGCGATTCCCGTGTCTCGAAAAATTTCTTCGCCAAGGTATTCCATTTTCGAAGAAACGTCGTTATAGTTATGTTCTTGCTCGACGACGCAGCGGTCTTGAAGAAGACTACGAAATCGGAAGAGTCCAAATCGGGGTGTAGCTTAGCCTGGTAGAGCGCTACGTTCGGGACGTAGAGGCCGGAGGTTCGAATCCTCTCACCCCGACCAGATTTGTAAAAAACCGTGCACCATGTGCACGGTTTTTTTTCGTCCAGCCGCTGCGGGCCCATCGTGTCGCGCACGACACATCGCGGTCGCCGGCCTCTGCTATATTCCCTCCATCCCTGTCCTTCACTGCCCTTTCCGACGCGTGGACCAAATTCCCTTATGGGCGCAAATCGGCGCCGTCTTCCTGCTTCTCCTCTGTTCCAGCTTCTTTTCCATTTCCGAGACTGCGATGATGGCGCTCAATCGCCATCGGCTGAAGCATCTCGCCGGCCAGGGTGCGCTCGGCGCGAAGACCACCCAGGGGCTACTCACGCGTACTGACCTGCTGCTCAGCGTGATCCTGATCGGCAACAACCTGTTCAACACGATCATCCCGGTCCTGACGACGTCGCTCGCACTCCATACGTTCGGCCGCAACAACCTCGCGCTGTCGATCGCGACCGGCATCGTCGCGTTCCTGATCATCGTGTTCGCGGAAATCGCACCGAAGATCGTCGGCGCAACCTTCCCCGAGCGCATCGCCTTGCCCGCGAGCCTCGTGATCGCGCCGTTGATGCGTGTGTTCAAGCCGGTCGTCTGGTTCGTCAACGCACTCGCGAACGGCGTGCTATGGGTGCTGCGCATCAACACGAAGAAGGGCCGCGACCAGCGGATGTCGGCCGACGAGTTGCGGGCCATCGTGCTCGAGTCGAGCAGTTTCATGCCGACCAAGCACCGCAGCATCCTGCTCAACCTGTTCGACCTCGAGAACATCACGGTCGACGACGTGATGGTGCCGCGCCGCCAGATCGAGTCGCTCAACTTCTACGCGCCTCTCGACGACATCCTGCACGAGCTCGAAACCTGCTATCACAACCGGCTCGTCGTCTACGAGGGCGACATCGACAAGGTGCTCGGCGTGCTGCACGTGCGCAAGACGCTGACCGCGCTGCACAACCAGGAGTTCGACCGCGAAACGCTGCGCTCGCTGCTCGCCGAACCGTACTATGTGCCATCGGGCACGCCGGTGGTTCAGCAGCTCCAGTATTTCCAGGAGACCCGGCAGCGTACCGCGCTCGTCGTCAACGAATACGGCGAGCTCGAAGGGCTCGTCACGCCCGAAGACATCATCGAGGAGCTGATCGGCGAATTCACGACGTCGATGCCGCGCAGCGAACGCGCGGGCGGCTGGGACGAGAACGGTGAATGCATCGTCTCGGCCGGCATGCCGCTGCGCGAACTGAACCGCTGGCTGCACCTGAAGCTGCCGACCAACGGGCCGAAGACGCTGAACGGGCTGATTCTCGAAGTCCTCGAGGAAATTCCGGAAGACGATGTGTGCCTGAAAATCGGCGACGTGATGCTCGAGGTGATGCGCAGCGACGACCAGGCCGTGCGCACCGTCAAGCTCTTCAAGCCGCGCGGCACGCGCACCGCCCTGCGCTAGCCGAACGGCCGACTGCCGGCGCCGCCCGCGACGCGCGACCATCTGCAGGTCACGTTCAACAGGCGGCCTGCGCGCCGGCTCACATGCATTTCCCTCCTCCCGGGGCGCCGCTGCGCACGCAGCCGACGCCCGTCCACTCCGATGCGTCGCCCGCCGCCGCACCACCCGCGCTCGACGCGGCCCAGCTCGACGACGCACCGGCCGTGCGGCTGCTGACCGACACGCTTCACGCGGCACGCGTGCGCGACGCATCCGACATCCACGTCGAACCGTTCGAAGCCGGCTGGCGCATCCGGCTGCGCATCGACGGCGTGCTGCACGAACATGCGCGGCCGCCCCTGCACCTGCGCGACGCGCTCGTCACACGAATCAAGGTCCTCGCGCGCATGGACATCGCCGAGCGGCGGCTGCCGCAGGACGGCAGGCTGCGCATCGCGATCGACGGCGGCACGCGCGGCGACTACCGCGTCAGTTCGCTGCCCACGCTGTTCGGCGAGAAGCTCGTGCTGCGGCGCCTCGAAACGCTGCCGCCCGATCTCACGCTCGCCCGCCTCGGCTTCGACGCGCAGCAGGCGGCCGCGATGGAGGCGGCGATACGCGCACCGCACGGCCTCGTGCTCGTCACGGGCCCGACCGGCAGCGGCAAGACGCTGTCGCTCTACTGCGCGCTGCAGATGCTCGATCGCGACGCGCACAACGTCTGCACGGTCGAGGATCCGGCCGAAATCCAGCTCGACGGCATCAGCCAGGTCGGTGTCGCCGAAAAGGCGGGGCTCACGTTCGCGACGGCGCTGCGCGCGTTGCTGCGGCAGGATCCGGACATCATCATGGTCGGCGAGATTCGCGACGCGGAGACGGCCGACGTCGCGATCAAGGCCGCGCAGACCGGCCATCTCGTGCTGTCGACACTGCACACGAACGACGCGCCGGCCGCCGTCGCGCGGCTGCTCGACATCGGCGTCGCGCCATACAACCTCGCGGCCGCGCTGCACCTCGTCACCGCACAGCGCCTCGTCCGGCGCTTGTGCGTCGCCTGCCGCGTGCACTCGGACGCACCGGTGCGCGCGCTGCGGGAAGCCGGCTGCGACCCCGCGGCCCTGGCAGCCGGATGGCGGCCGTTCGTCGCGCGCGGCTGTTCCGCATGTCACGGTATCGGCTATCGCGGCCGCATCGGCCTGCATCAGACGATGCCGGTATCGCCCGAGCTGGCGGAGCGCATCGTCGCGCGGGCGAGCGTCGGCGAACTCGCGCAATGCGCGGCAGCCGAAGGCGTGCGCAATCTGCGCGACGCGGCCTTCGCGCGCGTCCGGGACGGCACGACGAGCATCGCGGAAGCCGTCGCCGCTACACCGGCTGCGTGAGCATGCGCACGGCGCCGCGTGAAACCCGCTTCGCATGGCGCGGCCGCCGCCGCGACGGCACGCCGCGCCACGGAACCATCATCGCCTTCGACGCCGCGGCTGCGCGCGCCGCACTCGCGCGCGACGGCATCGCTGTAACGTCGCTCGACGTCCGCGGGCCGGCCCGGCCGCCGACAGCCGGCGCACGGGACATCACGCGCTTCACGCGCCAGCTCGCGAGCCTGCTGCAGGCCGGGCTGCCGCTCGCGCCGTCACTCGAGATGCTCGCGCGTACGCGCACGCGCGACGGCGTACCGCGCATCGCAGCGGGCCTCGCCCGCGAGATCGTCGGCGGGCAGCGCTTCGCCGATGCGCTCGCACGCTACCCAACGCAGTTCGGCACGCTGTATCGCCAGTTGATCGAAGTCGGCGAAGCGTCCGGCTCGCTCGGCATTGTGCTGACACGGGTCGCGGAACACCGCGAGCGCGCCGACGCGCAGTGGCGCAAGCTGCGTGCCGCGCTCGCGTATCCGGCAGCCGTCATCCTGTTCGCACTCGCGATCTCGGCTGCGTTGATGGTGTGGGTCGTGCCGACGTTCCGGCAGATCTTCGACGGTTTCGGCACCGCACTGCCGGCGCCGACCCGCGCACTGCTTGCGCTATCCTCCGCGCTGTCGGCGTGGGGCGGTGTGCTCGTGGCCGGTGCTGCAGCAACGGGGTTTGCCGCCCATCACTCGCTTCGGCGGTCGGCGCCGCTGCGCCATGCGGTCGCGCGGCGCCTGCTGCACGCCCCGCTCGCGGGCAGCGCGCTCACGCGGTTCGCCGCCGCACGCTGGTGCCGCTCGCTTGCGACGCTGCTCGGCGCCGGCGTCCCGCTCGCCGACGCCTTCGCGACGCTCGAGCGCACGGCCGGCCATCCGGTGTTCGAGCAGGCCACCGCGCACATCGCGGCACGCGTGCTGCGCGGCGCGCGTCTTGCCGACGCGATGCAGTCGGCGGGCTGCTTTCCGGACGACGTCGTGCAACCGATCGCCGTCGCCGAGGAGACCGGCGCGCTCGACACGATGCTCGCCGACCTCGCCGCGCTGTGCGAACGCCAGCTCGACGCGCGCCTCGATACGCTCGCGGCGCTCGGCGAACCGCTGATCGTGATCGTATTGGGCGCACTCGTCGGCGGCCTCGTGATCGCGATGTACCTGCCCATCCTTCAGCTCGGCAACGTGGTGTAGCATCGCAACCGATTCTGTCGCCTTTTATAGTCCGAACCTTGAGCCTCATGACGCCCGCGCCCCTGTACGCCGTTCCCGATTCGCCCGAGAGCACGCTGCTCGCACTGGCGATGCTGCCGCCCGCGCTGCAGTATGCGTTCGCGGTCGTCATCGGCCTTTGCGTCGGCAGCTTCCTGAACGTGGTCGTGCACCGGCTGCCCGTGATGATGCAGCGCGCATGGCAGGCCGAGATCGACGAAGCGACCGGCAACGCCGGCACCGCCCTCGACGACGGCTATCCGCCGCGCTACGATCTGTGGCACCCGCGCAGCGCATGCCCGCATTGCGGCCACGTGCTGCGCGCGTGGGAAAACATCCCCCTCGTCAGCTACCTGATGCTGCGCGGGCGCTGCCGCCGCTGCGGCCACGCGATCGGCATCCGTTATCCACTCGTCGAGCTCGCGTGCGCGCTGCTCGCCGCCGGCTCGCTCGCCGCGTTCGGCCCGACCGTTGCCGCGCTTGCCGCCTTCGCGCTGTGCGCCGCGCTGCTGGCGATGAGCGCGATCGATATCCGCACCGGCTACCTGCCCGATTCGATGACGCTGCCGCTCCTCTGGGCCGGACTCGTGCTGAATCTCGGCGGCACGTTCACGTCGCTACGCTCGGCCGTGATCGGCGCAATGGCCGGCTACCTGTTCCTGTGGTCGATCTACTGGCTGTTCAAATGGTTGCGCGGCATCGAGGGCATCGGCTTCGGCGACCTTAAGCTGCTCGCCGCGCTCGGCGCGTGGATGGGTTGGGCCGCGCTGCCGCAGGTCGTGCTGTTCGCCGCGGTGACGGGCGCGATCGTCGGGCTCGTCGCGACTTGGCGCGGCCGCATGCGCTTCGAGGAGCCGATTCCGTTCGGCCCGTTCCTCGCGGCGGGCGGCGTCGCGACGTTGTTTTTCGGCACCCCTTTCTATGCGGCGCTCGGAGGCTGACATGTTCGCAGTAGGACTCACCGGCGGCATCGGCAGCGGCAAAACCACCGTCGCCGACCTGTTCGGCGCCCGCGGCGCATCGCTCGTCGATACCGATCTGATCGCCCACCACATCACCGCGCCGGGCGGCCTCGCGATGCCTGCGATCGAACAGGCGTTCGGCCGCGGCTTCGTTGCCGCGGACGGTTCGCTCGATCGCGCGAAGATGCGCGCACTGATTTTCAGCGACGACGACGCGCGCCGGCGCCTCGAGGCAATCACGCACCCGCTGATTCGCGCGGAAACCGATCGCGAGGCGCGCGAAGCGCAGGGCCCGTACGTGATGTTCGTCGTGCCGCTGCTCGTCGAGTCGGGCAACTGGAAGTCACGCAGCAATCGCGTGCTCGTGGTCGACTGTCCGGTCGAAACGCAGATCGCGCGCGTGATGCGGCGCAACGGGTTCACGCGCGCGCAGGTCGAGGCGATCATCGCAAGACAGGCGACGCGCGAGGCCCGTCTCGCGGCGGCCGACGACGTGATCGTCAACGACGCGACGGCGCCCGATGCGCTCGCCGCACAGGTCGATGCACTGCACCAGCGCTATCTCGGGTTCGCGGCCGCCGCGCAGTGAGCCTCGAGCGCAATCGTGATGGCGTACGAAATTGGTGCGTTGCTAGGGTAGAGAGTGAGCATTAGAATGTCCTGCATTGTTTCAATCCCTACCCAAGAGGCGAGCGCGCTTGATTCTTTACGAGTATCCGTTCAACGAGCGAATTCGCACGCTGTTGCGCCTCGAAGACCTGTTCGAGCGCTTCGCGTTCTTTTTGGCTCAGGAGGACCCGCGTGAACACCACGTCGCGCTGACGACGCTGTTCGAAATCGCCGAGGTAACCGGCCGCGCGGACCTGAAATCGGATCTGATGAAGGAGCTCGAACGTCAGCGCCAGACGCTCGCCCCCTTTCGCGGCAATCCGGGCATCGAGCAGAACGCGCTCGAAGCCGTGCTCGGCGAAATCGAGCAGACGCTCGCGAATCTCGCGCAGATGCAAGGCAAGACCGGGCAGCACCTCGTCGACAACGAGTGGCTCGCCAGCATCCGCAGCCGAGCAGTGATTCCCGGCGGCACCTGCAAGTTCGACCTGCCTTCGTACTATGCGTGGCAACAATGGCCCGCCGAGCAGCGACGCCAGGACATCGCGAAGTGGATCATGCCGATGCTGCCGCTGCGCGACGCCGCGTCGATCGTACTGCGCCTCGCGCGCGAATCGGGTCAGGCGTCGAAGGTCATGGCGATGCAGGGCAGCTACCAGCAGATGCTGTCCGGCCGCACGTACCAGTTGATGCAGGTGCGCGTACCGCCGGAATTGCGCGTCATTCCCGAAGCGAGCGCGAACAAATACATGCTGTGGGTACGGTTCACCATGCAGGACGGCGATGTACGGCCGCGCGCGGTGGACATCGACGTACCGTTCCACCTGACACTGTGCAATCTGTAACGGCCGCGTGCCGGATCGACGCTTTCGTATGACTACCGTTGTGAAATGCCCGTCGTGCGGCGCCGAAGTGCGCTGGACCCCTGAAAATCAGTTCCGTCCGTTCTGTTCGGCCCGCTGCAAGCAGCTCGACCTCGGCGCATGGGCCGCGGAAAAGTACCGGATCGGCGGTACGTCCGACGAAGGCCCTTCGTCGGAAGAAGACGGCACGGACGGCCGCCCCGACAGCTAAGCGGTGCGCGGCACCGCCCGCCGGCGATATGGCCCGCCTTTCCGGCAGGCCGACGCGGCATCAGTGCGACGCCGCTTCCTTCTCGAGCAGTTCGAGCACCGGCAGCGCCGCCGGCAGCAGCGGCGCGACGTCGACCGGCAACTGCTGCCACACGAACGCCTGCCCTTCCTTGCTGTGCGGCTCGCCCGTCCAGCCCGTCACCTTGCAGAAATAAAGCCGCACGTACGCGTGCGGATAATCGTGCTCGAGCGTGTGCCAGCGGTGGCTGGCCGTGACGACGATGCCGAGCTCCTCGTGCAGTTCCCGCGCCAGCGCGTCCTCGACGCTCTCGCCGGCCTCCAGCTTGCCGCCCGGAAACTCCCAGTAGCCTTCATACGGCTTGCCCTGCAGCCGCTGCGCGAGCAGGTAGCTGCCATCCGGCTTCACCATCACGCCGACCGCGACTTCCGTCACCTTGCGGCCATCCGGCGCGCGCACGGCGCCCTGTGCGAGATCCGTGCTCATGCCTGCTCCTTGCGTCCCGACCAGTCACGCGCGAACTGCCACGCGACGCGTCCCGACCGCGAACCGCGCTCGAGCGCCCACACGAGCGCGTCGCCGCGCGCAGACTCGATCTCCGCATCCGCGCAGCCGAAATGACGCAGCCAGTGCGCGACGATGCCGAGGTAGTCGTCCTGCTTGAACGGATAGAAGCTGACCCACAGGCCGAAGCGCTCCGACAGCGAGATCTTCTCCTCGACGACTTCGCCGGGGTGAATCTCGCCATCCGGGAGATGCTTGTACGACTCGTTGTCGCTCATGTACTCGGGCAGCAAATGGCGGCGGTTCGACGTCGCGTAGATCAGCACGTTGTCCGACTGCGCGGCAATCGAGCCGTCGAGCGCGACTTTCAGCGCCTTGTAGCCCGATTCGCCTTCCTCGAACGACAGGTCGTCGCAAAACACGACGAACCGCTCCGGACGCTGCGAGATCAGATCGACGATGTCGCCGAGATCGTGCAGGTCGTCCTTGTCGACTTCGATCAGGCGCAGCCCGTCCTTCGCATAGGCGTTCAGGCACGCCTTAATCAGCGACGACTTGCCGGTGCCGCGCGCACCGGTCAGCAACACGTTGTTGGCCGGCTTCTGCTGCACGAACTGCCGCGTGTTCTGTTCGATCAACCCTTTCTGGCGATCGATGTTGTGCAGGTCGCCGAGCGTGATCGACGACACTGCCGGCACCGGCTGCAGGTAGCCGCGCCCCTGGCGCTTGCGCCAGCGGAACGCGTGCGCGGCGTTCCAGTCGATGGCCGCCGGCGCGGGCGGCAGCATCCCCTCGAGGCGGCCGAGCAGCACTTCCGCGCGCGTCAGAAACTGTTCAAGCTTGTCCATGTCGTTCGAACGCTCCCGATCAGGAGCGGTAATCCGCGTTGATGCTTACGTAATCGTGCGACAGGTCGCACGTCCACACTGTGGCCTGCGCGTCGCCGCGGCCGAGCAGCACGCGGATCGTGATTTCGCTCTGCTTCATCACGCGCTGGCCGTCCTCTTCCTGGTAGGCCGGGTTGCGGCCGCCCGCCTTCGCGACAAGCACGTCGTCGAGATAGAGGTCGATCTTGCCGACGTCGAGATCCGCGACGCCCGCGTAGCCGATCGCCGCGAGAATCCGGCCGAGGTTGGGGTCGGATGCGTAGAAGGCCGTCTTCACGAGCGGCGAATGGCCGATCGCGTACGCGATCTGGCGGCATTCGGCGACGCTCTTGCCGCCTTCGACCTGCACCGTCATGAATTTCGTCGCGCCTTCGCCATCGCGCACGATCAGTTGCGACAGCACCTGGGCGACTTCCGTCACCGCATCGCGCAGCGCCGCATAGGCCGGCGAATCGGTCGACGTGATCGCGGGCAGCGTGCTCTTGCCCGACGCGATCAGGATGAACGAGTCGTTTGTCGACGTGTCGCCGTCGATCGTGATGCAGTTGAACGAGCGGTCGGCGACTTCCTTCACGAGCGTGTCGAGCACCGTCTGCGCGACGTTCGCATCGAACGCGAGGAAGCCGAGCATCGTTGCCATGTTCGGCTTGATCATGCCGGCGCCCTTGCTGATGCCCGTCAGCGTGACCGTGTGGCCGTCGATCGTAACCTGGCGCGACGTGGCCTTCGGCAGCGTGTCGGTCGTCATGATCGCCTGCGCGGCGTCAAACCAGTTCGCGGCCTTGCGGTTCTCGAGCGCGGCAGGCAGGCCGGCCTTCAGGCGGTCGATCGGCAGCGGCTCGAGGATCACGCCGGTCGAGAACGGCAGCACCTGCGCCGGCTCGATGCCCGCGAGGCGTGCGAGTTCCGTGCAGGTCTCGCGGGTGTTCACGAGGCCCGGCTCGCCGGTGCCCGCGTTCGCATTGCCCGTATTCACGACCAGTGCGCGGATGCCCGCGCCGCCTGCGCGCACCTTCGCCAGGTGCTCGCGGCAGACGGTGACCGGCGCGGCGCAGAAACGGTTTTCGGTGAACACGCCCGCGACCGTCGCCCCTTCGTCGACGGAGATCACCAGCACGTCCTTGCGATTCGGCTTGCGGATATTCGCTTCCGCCCAGCCGAGCGTGACGCCGGCGACGGGATGCAGTTGGGCGGGATCGATCGACGGAAAATTGACAGCCATGGGGCACACCTGCCGGATGGAAAATGCCGGCACGCGCCGGCATCGATTGGAAGAACCGGCGGCCGCGCACGCGGGCCGCCGCAACTCACATCACTCACTCGAAGCTGCGAACGAAGCGGCACGCGTGACGCATGCCGCCGTCGATCATGACAGCTTCCCGTGACAGTGCTTGTACTTCTTGCCGCTGCCGCACGGGCACGGATCGTTACGGCCGACCTTCGGCATCTCGCCGCCGGGGCCGCTGTGGAGCATCGCGCTGTCGACCATGTCGGCCGTCGCCGCCGCGGCCGCGACGGCTGCCCCGCCGGCCACCGGTGCGGCGGCTTCGGCGAACTCGGCGTGCTGGTACTCGACGTTCTCGAGATGGCTGCTGCGCTCTTCGATCTGCTCGGCTGCTTCCTCGAGCTGCTCCGGCGACTGGATCTGCACGTTCATCACGACCCGCGTGACTTCCTGCTTGATCGCCTCGAGCATCGCGGCGAACAGCTCGAACGCTTCGCGTTTGTACTCCTGCTTCGGGTTCTTCTGCGCATAACCGCGCAGGTGGATGCCCTGGCGCAGGTGGTCGAGCGCAGCGAGGTGTTCGCGCCACAGGCGGTCGACCGTCTGCAGCATCACCGAACGCTCGAACGCGCTGAACGATTCGCGGCCGACCATTGCGACCTTTGCGTCGTACTGCTCGTCGGCGGCCGTCATCACCGCGTCGAGAATTTCCTCGGCCGTGATCGACGACGACTCGTTCACCATTTCCTGGATCGCGAGATCGAGCTGCCAGTCGTTGCGCAGCGCTTCCTCGAGCTCGGGCACGTCCCACTGCTCCTCGATGCTGCCTTCCGGCACGAACTGGCGGACGACTTCGGTAATCACGCCGTGGCGCATCGCGGTGATCGTCTCCGTGATGTCGTGTGCTTCGAGCAGTTCGTTGCGCTGCTGGTAGATGACCTTGCGCTGGTCGTTCGACACGTCGTCGTATTCGAGCAGTTGCTTGCGGATGTCGAAGTTGCGCGCTTCGACCTTGCGCTGCGCGGATTCGATCGAACGCGTGACGATGCCTGCCTCGATCGCCTCGCCTTCCGGCATCTTCAGGCGATCCATGATCGAGCGCACGCGGTCGCCCGCGAAGATGCGCAGCAGCGGATCGTCGAGCGACAGGTAGAAGCGCGACGAGCCCGGATCGCCCTGGCGGCCCGCACGGCCGCGCAACTGGTTGTCGATCCGGCGCGATTCGTGGCGCTCGGTGCCGATGATGTGCAGGCCGCCCGCGGCCTTCACCTGCTCGTGCAGCGTTTCCCACTCGTCGTGCAGCTGCTGGATGCGGCGCGCCTTTTCGTCGGCCGGGATCGCTTCGTCGGCCTCGATGAACGCGGCCTGCTTCTCGGCATTGCCGCCGAGCACGATGTCGGTGCCGCGGCCGGCCATGTTGGTCGCGATCGTCACGCGGTTCGGGCGCCCGGCTTCCGCGACGATCGCCGCTTCACGCTCGTGCTGCTTCGCGTTCAGCACTTCGTGCGGCAGGCCGGCCTGCTTCAGCAGGTGCGACAGCAACTCGGAGTTCTCGATCGACGTCGTGCCGACCAGCACCGGCTGGCCGCGCTCGTAGCAGTCGCGGATGTCGCGGATCACCGCGTCGTAGCGCTCCTTGGCCGTCTTGTAGATCTGGTCCTGCTTGTCGATCCGCTTCGGCGGACGGTTGGTCGGGATCACGACCGTCTCGAGACCGTAGATCTCGTTGAATTCGTACGCTTCGGTGTCCGCGGTCCCCGTCATGCCCGCCAGCTTCGCGTACATCCGGAAGTAGTTCTGGAACGTGATCGATGCGAGCGTCTGGTTCTCGCTCTGGATCTTCACGTGTTCCTTCGCCTCGACGGCCTGGTGCAGGCCGTCGGACCAGCGGCGGCCGGCCATCAGGCGGCCCGTGAATTCATCGACGATGACCACTTCGCCGTTCTGCACGACGTAGTGCTGGTCCTTGTAGAACAGCGTGTGGGCGCGCAGCGCCGCGTACACGTGGTGCATCAGCGTGATGTTCTGCGGCGCGTACAGGCTCTCGCCGTCGCCGATCAGGCCCCATTCGGAGAGCAGCCGTTCGGCCTTCTCGTGACCCGCTTCCGTCAGGAACACCTGGCGCGACTTCTCGTCGAGCGTGTAGTCGCCCGGCTTCTCGACACCCGTGCCGTCGGCCTTCTCCTCGCCGATCTGGCGCTCGAGCAGCGGCGGCAGCGCGTTCATCCGCACGTACAGTTCGGTGTGGTCCTCTGCCTGGCCCGAGATGATCAGCGGCGTGCGCGCCTCGTCGATCAGGATCGAGTCCACTTCGTCGACGACCGCGAAGTTCAGTGCCCGCTGCACGCGCGCGTCGGTCTCGTAGACCATGTTGTCGCGTAGGTAGTCGAAGCCGAACTCGTTGTTCGTGCCGTACGTGATGTCCGCCGCGTAGGCCTGCTGCTTCTGGTCGTGCTCCATGCCGGACAGGTTGATGCCGACCGACAGACCGAGGAAGTTGTAGAGGCGCGCCATCCATTCGGCGTCACGCTGCGCGAGGTAGTCGTTGACGGTCACGACGTGCACGCCGCGCCCGGCCAGCGCATTCAGGTACACGGGCAGCGTCGCGACGAGCGTCTTGCCTTCGCCGGTGCGCATTTCCGCGATCTTGCCGTAGTGGAGCACCATGCCGCCGATCATCTGCACGTCGAAGTGCCGCATCTTCAGCACGCGGCGGCTCGCCTCGCGACAGACCGCGAACGCTTCGGGCAGCAGCTTGTCGAGCGACTCGCCGGCCGCGACCCGCTGGCGGAACTCGTCCGTCTTGCCGCGCAACTGGTCGTCCGTCAGCTTCTCGATCTGCGTTTCGAGCGCATTGATCGTCGTGACGGTCTTTTGGTATTGCTTGACGAGCCGCTGGTTGCGGCTGCCAAAAATTTTCTGGAGAAAACCGGTTGTCATCGGATCGGATCCTGCGTCGCAGCACCGGCGCCCGGCGCGTGTTGCGCGCCCCGGCGCCCGAGCCTCGGCGGCTTAGCGAATTAGTGGACTCAAACGGTGAATTTTAGCACGCGGGGACGCGTGCGCCCGCGTCTCGGCCGGACGGGCATTGCCCGCCGACAGCCGGGCGGACCGGGCGAAAGCCGCCCGTGGGCCGGCCGGCGCGGGTACAATCGGCGTCAACGTCCGCGCGCGTGCGCGCCCGAAGAATGCCTCGATGAACCGATTTTCCAAGCGTTTCGGCCCGCTCGCCGCGCATCGCCCGCAACCCGTGTCCGAAGTACTCGGCCGCACCGACGCGTTCACGGCGCTGCGCGCCGGCGTCGAGCAAATCGCGTCGCTGCAGCGCGATCTGTCCGCGCTCCTGCCCGACTATCTTGCGAATCATGTCGATCCGGGCTTCATCAAGGACGGCACCCTGACCCTCTTTGCCGCGCACAATGCGCTGGCCGCGCGGCTGCGGCAGGTCGAGCCGCGGCTGCTCGGCGATCTCCAGAAGCGCGGCTGGCCCGTCGCGACGCTACGCGTGCGCGTGCGTCCGAAGGACGCGCCGGAGCCGCCGCACGTGAAGCAGGCGCGGATGACCTCGGTCGGCGCCGCCGCATTGCGCGACCTCGCCGATCACCTCGAACCGTCGCCGCTGCAGGCCGCGCTCGCGCGAATGGCGGCCCGGCACGGCGCGAAATCGCCGCGCTGAGCGCGCCGCCGCCGACGGCCTGCCAATAAAAAAACGGCCCGCAGGCCGTTTTTTTATCGCTGATGCGGAACGCCGGTCAGGCGAACGCAGTCTGCGCGTCGAACGCGAAGCCGCTCGGCGCAGCCTGCGGATCGTCGAACGTGACGATCTCGTAGGCGTCTTCGTGCGCGAGCAGCTCGCGCAACAGCGCGTTGTTCAGCCCGTGCCCCGACTTGTACGCGGTGTACGACGCCAGCAGCGGATGGCCGACCACGTACAGGTCGCCGATCGCGTCGAGCATCTTGTGCTTCACGAACTCGTCGTCGTAGCGCAGCCCGTCGTTGTTCAGGATCCGGTATTCGTCGAGCACGATCGCGTTGTCCATGCTGCCGCCCCGCGCCAGGCCCAGCTCACGCAGCATCTCGGCTTCGTGCGCGAAGCCGAACGTGCGTGCGCGCGCGATCTCGCGCACGTACGACGTATTCGCGAAGTCGACCTCGAGCTCCTGGCCGGTCTTGTCGACGGCCGGGTGACGGAAGTCGATCGAGAACTTCAGCTTGAAGCCGAAATACGGATCGAGACGCGCGAACTTGTCGCCGTCGCGGATTTCAACCGGCTTCGTCACCTTGATGAAGCGCTTCGGCGCGTTCTGCTCCTCGATGCCGGCGGACTGGATCAGGAACACGAAGGTCGCCGCGCTGCCGTCCATGATCGGGATTTCCTCGGCCGTCACGTCGACATAGAGGTTGTCGATGCCGAGGCCGGCGCATGCCGACATCAGGTGCTCGACCGTCGACACGCGCGCACCATCCTTCTGCAGCACCGACGCGAGCCGCGTGTCGCCGATCGACATCGCCGATGCGGGAATGTCGACGGGCGTAGGCAGGTCGATGCGCGAGAAGACGATGCCCGTGCCCGGCGCGGCGGGACGGAGCGTCAGTTCAATCTTGCGACCCGAGTGGAGACCGATACCCACGGTCTTCACGATCGATTTGATGGTGCGCTGCTTCAGCATGGTGTTCTTCGTCTTGATTGAAGATATCAATCAGGAGTTATATTCAATAGACGGGATTATAGCGTAATTCCCTATTCAACGCTGTTTGAAACTGCGTATCAATCTGTTTCGGCAGTTTACCCGCGCCGATACGGGACGGGCCGATGCCCGGAACGGAGGCGTTTCCGGTCATCAGCCCGTGTTACAACTGCCCTGAGGCCGGTGAGCAGCGTTGCCGGCAGGCAACGGCGCACCGCACGATCAGGACGTCAACGTCGCGAGAACACTCGCCGCATCGCTCACTTCGAATTTGCCCGGCGCCTCGACGGCCAGCGTCTTGACCACACCGCCGTCAATCACCATCGCGTAGCGCAGGGAACGAATTCCCATGCCACGCGCGGACAAATCCTGCGTCAGCCCCAGCGCATGAGTGAAAGCCGCGCTACCGTCCGCCATCATGCGCACCTTGCCCGCGGTGTGCAGATCACGTCCCCATGCGCCCATCACG
Organism: Burkholderia pyrrocinia; assembly: GCF_001028665.1. Lineage (NCBI taxonomy): Bacteria > Pseudomonadati > Pseudomonadota > Betaproteobacteria > Burkholderiales > Burkholderiaceae > Burkholderia > Burkholderia pyrrocinia. The sequence goes on along the minus strand of NZ_CP011503.1, from coordinate 1,821,960 downwards.
AATGCGTCGTTGACGGACACGCACCAGATCTCGTCGACACCCGCCGAGCGCAGTTGCTCGGCGTGTTCGACGTAGCCCGGTACATGCTGCGCCGAGCAGGTCGGCGTGAAAGCGCCCGGCAATCCGAAGATCACCACCCGCTTTCCCGCAACCTGGTCGCGCACGCTGAAGGCATTCGGCCCCAGCGTGCACCCTTCGCGCGTGTCGTCGATGAACTCGAACAACTGCGCGTCGGGCAGCGCGTCGCCCACTTGAATCATGGCTGGTCCCTCATAGCGATACGGTTTTTCAGCGTGTTGCGGACAGCACGGCCCATCCCGCCCCGCTTGAGCGAAGAGGGCACGTTTCCCGGCCCGGCGTCGCATCCGACGCGGCCTGTCGTGGTCCGTAGCATCCGTCACGCCGGCGATACCGCGGCGATACCGCGGCGATTCCGCCGCGGCTTCGCCTGTGTTTGCGTCAGTCAGCCTGCTTGCGCAGGAAAGCCGGGATGTCGTAGGTGTCGACACCCTTCTCCTGCAGCGCCTGCACGTGCGATGCCGCGGTTTCGCGCGAGTTGCGCCACACCGCCGGCGTATCGAGCGCGCCGTAGTCGGCCGTGCTGACGTGATGCGGCTGCGCATAGCCGTGCGACACCGCGCTGACCGGCTGGTTGTCCGTACCCGTGCGCAGCAGCGTCATCGGCGCCGACTGCTGCTTCTTCGCCGCACGGCCCAGACCCGTCGCCACGACCGTCACGCGCAACGCATCGCCCATCGCGTCGTCGTACACCGCACCGAAGATCACCGTGGCATCTTCCGCCGCGTAGCTCTTGATCGTGTTCATCACTTCGCGCGTTTCCGACAGGCGCAGCGAACGGCTCGACGTGATGTTGACCAGCACGCCGCGCGCGCCCGACAGATCGACGCCTTCGAGCAGCGGGCTCGCCACGGCCTGTTCCGCCGCGAGGCGTGCGCGATCGACGCCGGCGACCGTCGCCGTGCCCATCATCGCCTTGCCCTGCTCGCCCATCACCGTCTTCACGTCTTCGAAGTCGACGTTCACGAGGCCATCGACGTTGATGATTTCAGCGATGCCTGCGACCGCGTTGTTCAACACGTCGTCCGCGCACTGGAAGCACTTGTCCATCTCGGCGTCGTCGCCCATCACGTCGAACAGCTTGTCGTTCAGTACGACGATCAGCGAGTCGACGTGATCCTCCAGTTGCTGCGAACCTGCTTCGGCGACGCGCATGCGCTTGCCGCCTTCGAACTCGAACGGCTTGCTGACGACACCGACCGTCAGGATGCCCATCTCTTTCGCGATCTGCGCGACCACCGGTGCCGCGCCCGTGCCCGTACCGCCGCCCATGCCGGCCGTAATGAACACCATGTGCGCGCCGCGCAGTGCGTCGGCGATGCGCTCACGCGCTTCTTCCGCTGCCGCACGGCCCATTTCCGGCTTCGCACCGGCGCCGAGGCCCGTGTTGCCAAGCTGGATCACCGACGATGCGCGCGAACGCGACAGCGCCTGGGCGTCCGTGTTCATCACGATGAAGTCGACGCCCTGCACGCCGCGGTTGATCATGTGCTGTACGGCATTGCCGCCAGCGCCGCCAACGCCGACCACCTTGATGATGGTGCCGTTGGTCTCGGTTTCCAGCATTTCGAATTCCATGTTGCCTCCGTCAAGAGAATGACTGCTAATCGGCCGTTATTCGGCAGGAGATCGGGCAACCCCCTGTCGCGCGCCAGCCGCCGGCACCAGCGCGAATTTCGATTCGGTTCGTCAAAAGTTGCTCAGGAACCATTCCTTCATCCGCGAGAACACCTGCCCCGCGTTGCCGGACTGCACGGCGACCTTGCGGCCGCGCATGCGCTGAGCACTGCCTTCGACGAGCAGCCCCATCGCCGTCGAGTAGCGCGGATTGCGCACGACGTCGGAGAGGCCGCCTGCATACTCCGGCGCGCCGATGCGCACCGGTTTCAGGAAAATGTCTTCGCCGAGCTCGACCATGCCCGGCATCATCGCGGCACCGCCGGTAATGACCACGCCGGAGCTCAGCAGTTCTTCGTAACCCGACTCGCGCACGACCTGCTGCACGAGCGAGAACAGTTCCTCGACGCGCGGCTCGATCACGGCCGCGAGCGCCTGGCGCGACAGCGTGCGCGGGCCGCGCTCGCCGAGGCCCGGCACTTCGACCATCTCGTCCGGATCGGCGAGCGCCTGCTTCGCGATCCCGTAGCCAACCTTGATGTCTTCCGCATCCGGCGTCGGCGTGCGCAGCGCCATCGCGATGTCGCTCGTGATCTGGTCGCCGGCGATCGGAATCACCGCGGTGTGGCGGATCGCGCCTTCGGCGAAGATCGCGATGTCCGTCGTGCCGCCGCCGACGTCGACCAGCACCACGCCGAGATCCTTCTCGTCTTCCGTCAGCACGGCCAGCGACGACGCGAGCGGCTGCAGGATCAGGTCGTTCACTTCCAGCCCGCAGCGGCGCACGCACTTGACGATGTTCTGCGCGGCGCTCACCGCGCCCGTCACGATGTGCACCTTCACCTCGAGGCGGATGCCGCTCATCCCGATCGGCTCGCGCACGTCTTCCTGGCCGTCGATGATGAATTCCTGCGTGAGGATGTGCAGCACCTGCTGGTCGGTCGGGATGTTGATCGCCTTCGCGGTCTCGATCACGCGTGCGACGTCGGTCTGCGTGACTTCCTTGTCCTTGATCGCGACCATCCCGCTCGAGTTGAAGCTGCGGATGTGGCTGCCCGCGATCCCCGTGAACACGTTGGTGATCTTGCAGTCGGCCATCAGCTCGGCTTCCTCGAGCGCGCGCTGGATCGACTGCACGGTGGCCTCGATGTTGACCACCACACCTTTCTTCAGACCCTTCGACTCGCTCTGGCCGAGACCGATCACCTCGTAGTGACCCTCGCCCTTCAGCTCGGCGACGATGGCCACCACCTTCGACGTGCCGATGTCGAGGGAAACCAGCAGATCCTTGTAGTCTTTGCTCATAAAGTGCTCTTGCGTGTGATCTCTCGTTACTTCTTGCGCTTGTCGGTATCGGTCAGGAACCGCATGCCTGCCGCGCGAATCGCGAATCCGTTCGGATAGCGCAGGTCCGCGTACTCGATGTCGTTGCCCCAACGCTCCGTGACGGCCGGCCAGGCCGCGACAAGGCGCTGGCTCCGGTCATGCAGCGATTCGCTGTTGCGCTCCTTGCCCAGCTCGACCTGCATGCCGTTCGACAGCTTCACCGTCCACGCGTACCGCGCCGACAGCGTCACTTCTTCCGGCGCCGCCTTCAGCGGCGCAAACCATTTCCCGAAGTCGCGATACCGCGTGACGACTTCCTTCGCACTGCCCTCCGGGCCGTCGAACGCCGGCAGTTCCTTGTCCAGTTCGCCCTGGTTCGCGGTGAACAGCTCGCCGTCGACGCTCACGAGCTGGTCGCTGCCCCAGGTCCCGAGCGGTTTGTACTCCTCGAGCGTGACAGCCAGCGCATTCGGCCACACCCGGCGCACGCTCGCATGCCGCACCCACGGCATCTGCTCGAACGCGGCGCGCGCCGTGTCGAGATCCACCGTGAAGAAATTGCCCTTCAGCCGGCCGACCACGCCCGCGCGCACCGTCGGCGAGTTGATGTGTTCGGTGTCGCCGTCGATCCGGATTTCCCGCAGCGCGAACGTCGGGCGCTGGATCAGCCAGTAGCAGCCGGCCGCCGCCAACACGAGCAGCAGCAGCGCGTACAGCGCGCTGGCGGCAAGGTTGAGTTGGCGAACGTTGTTCCACATACGTCGTTCCGTTCCTGCGTCAGTCGTTGAGCGTGAGCGACAGCACCTTCACGACCAGCTCCGAATAGCTGATGCCGACCGCGCGCGCAGCCTTCGGCGGCAGCGAGTGGTCGGTCATCCCGGGGGCCGTGTTCACTTCCAGGAAATACGCATTGCCGGTCGCGTCGAGCATGAAATCCGCGCGGCCCCAGTCGGTGCAGCCGAGCACGTCGAACGCGCGGCGCGCGATGCGCTTCAGTTCCGCTTCCTGTTCGGCCGGCAAGCCGCACGGGATCAGGTACTGCGTATCGTCGGCGACATACTTCGCGTGGTAGTCGTAGAACTCGCCCGCCGGCACGATCTTGATCAGCGGCAGATCGAGATCGCCGGCGATGCACGCGGTGTATTCGCCGCCGCCTTCGATGCTCTTCTCGACGATCACGATCTTGTCGTGCGTCGCGGCTTCCGCGAGCGCGGCCGGCAACGCGTCGGCCGTCTTCACCTTCAGCACCGCGACGCTCGAGCCCTCGCTCGCCGGCTTCACGAACAGCGGCAGGCCGAGCTTCGCGACGATGTCGGTCGCGCGCGCCGCGAGGTCGTCGCTGCGCATCACCGTCTCGAACGGCGGCGTCGGCACGCCCGTCTGCTGCCACACGAGCTTCGTGCGGAACTTGTCGAGGCCGAGCGCCGACCCGAGCACGCCGCTGCCCGTGTAGCGAATCCCGTAGAAATCGAGCGCGCCCTGGATCTGGCCGTTCTCGCCGTAGCCGCCGTGCAGCGCGATGAACGCGCGCTCGAAGCCCTCGTCCTTGAGCGCCGCCAGCGGTCGCTCGGCCGGATCGAACGGATGCGCGTCGATGCCCGCATCGCGCAGGCCCTGCAGCACGAGGCGGCCCGAGGTAAGCGACACCTCGCGCTCGGCGGACTCGCCGCCGAACAACACCGCCACCTTGCCGAAACGTTTCGGATCGATCCCGCTCATGTCATGCCTTCTGTTGTGTGTGTTGCACGAGCTTCGCCGGCACGCCGCCGATCGAACCCGCGCCCATCGTGATCACCACGTCGCCGTTCTGCGCGACCTTCGCCAATGCGTCCGGCACGTCGTCGACCGTCGCGACGAACACCGGGTCAACCTTCCCGACCGCGCGCAGCGCACGCGACAGCGCGTCGCCGTTGGCCGTCGAGATCGCGGCCTCGCCGGCCGCGTAGACTTCCGTCAGCACCAGCGCATCGACCGTCGACAGCACGTTGACGAAATCGTCGAAGCAGTCGCGCGTGCGCGTGTAGCGGTGCGGCTGGAACGCCAGCACGAGGCGACGGCCCGGGAACGCGCCGCGCGCGGCCGCAATCGTCGCGGCCATCTCGACCGGGTGATGGCCGTAGTCGTCGATCAGCGTGTACTGGCCGCCGTCCGCGGTCGGCACCTCGCCGTAACGCTGGAAGCGCCGGCCGACGCCGTTGAATTCCGCCAGCGCCTGCTGGATCGCGTCGTCCGCCACGCCGAGGTCGGTCGCGATCGCGATCGCTGCGAGCGCGTTCTGCACGTTGTGCAGGCCCGGCATGTTCAGCACGACCGCGAGCGGCGCGCGCCCTTCGCGGATCACCGTGAAATACATCCGGCCGGCGCGCGCGTCGATGTCTTCCGCGCGCACCTGCGCGTCCGGCGACAGGCCGTAGCGCACGACCGGCTTCGAGATGAACGGGATGATCTGCCGCACGTTCGGATCGTCGACGCACACGACCGCGCTGCCGTAGAACGGCAGGCGCTGCGTGAATTCGATGAACGCCTGCTTGAGCCGCGCGAAATCGTGGCCGTAGGTGTCCATGTGGTCGGCGTCGATGTTCGTGATGACTTCGATCACCGGATACAGGTTCAGGAACGACGCATCCGACTCGTCGGCCTCGGCGACGATGAAATCGCCGGTGCCGAGCCGCGCGTTCGCGCCTGCGCTGATCAGCCGCCCGCCGATCACGAAGGTCGGATCGAGGCCGCCCGCCGCGAGCACGCTCGCGACGAGGCTCGTCGTCGTGGTCTTGCCGTGCGTGCCGGCGATCGCGATCCCCTGCTTCAGGCGCATCAGCTCCGCGAGCATCACCGCGCGCTGCACGATCGGCACGCGCTGGTGGCGCGCGGCCAGCACTTCCGGGTTGTCCGAGCGCACGGCCGTCGACACGACGACCGCGTTCGCGCCCTCGATGTTCGCCGCGTCGTGGCCGATCGCGATCCGTGCGCCCAGCGCCTGGAGACGATCGGTCACCGCGTTGCGCGACAGGTCCGAGCCGCTGACTTCGTAGCCGAGGTTGACGAGCACTTCGGCGATGCCGCTCATGCCCGCGCCGCCGATTCCGACGAAATGAATGTGTTTGACGATGTGTTTCATTGCAATATTTCCAGGTTCGCGCCGGCCACCTTCGCGCAAATGCGCGCGACTTCATCGGTGGCCTCCGGCTTCGCCAATGAGCGCGAACGTTCCGCCATGTCCGCGAGCGACGCCCGCGTCTGGCCGCGCAGCCAGTCGGCGAGCAAATCCGCCGACAGGTCGCGTTGTTGCACCAGCACCGCCGCGCCCGCATCGGCGAGGAACGCGGCGTTGGTCGTCTGGTGATCGTCGACCGCATACGGGAACGGCACGAACAGCGCCGCCACGCCCACCGCCGCGATCTCCGACACCGTCATCGCGCCCGACCGGCAGATCACGAGATCCGCCGCCGCATACGCGGCCGCCATGTCGTCGATGAACGGTACGAGCCGCACGTCCTCGCCAGCCGCAAAACCGGCCGCTTCGTAATTCGCCTTCAGCACGTCGATATGCTTCGCGCCCGCCTGGTGCACGATCCGTGGGCGTTCACCCGGCGCCAGCATCGCCAGCGCGCAGGGCACGACTTCATTCAGCGCGGCCGCGCCGAGGCTGCCGCCGACGACCAGCACGTTCAGCGGGCCGCTGCGCGATGCATAGCGTGCTTTGGGCGGTTCCGTGCGCGCAAGTTCCGTGCGAATCGGGTTGCCGGTCCATTCCGCGTGCGGCAGTGCGTCAGGGAACGCGACGAGCACGCGTTTCGCGAATTTCGCGAGCACCTTGTTCGTCAGGCCCGCAATCGAATTCTGTTCATGCAGCACGAGCGGACGGCCCGACAGCGCGGTCATCACGCCCGCCGGGAACGTGATGTAGCCACCCATCCCGAGCACGACGTCCGGCCGCACGCGGCGCAACGCGCCGAGGCTCTGCCAGCACGCGCGCAGCAGGTTGAGCGGCAGCGTCAGCTTGGTCTTCAGGCCCTTGCCGCGCAGTCCGCCGAACCGCACGTACTCCATCGGGATGCCGTGCTTCGGCACGAGCGTCGCTTCCATCCCGGCCGGATTGCCGAGCCACACGACGCGCCAGCCCGCCGCTTCCATCCGGTGCGCGACCGCGAGCCCCGGGAACACGTGCCCCCCGGTGCCGCCTGCCATCACCATCAGCGTGCGTCGCGACGCGGTCATACCTTCCCTCCCCGCATCAGCAAGAATGAACGAGCGTTTTGGCTACGGCCGCTGCGCTTAACTTCGCACGCTTCGCGCACGAAGTTAGCCTTCGCCGAAATCGCGTACTGACACGGGGAGGTCATACCTTCCCTCCCCGCATCAGTACGCGATTTTCATAGTCGACCCGCAGCAGCACCGCGAGCGCGACGCAGTTCAGCAGAATGCCCGAGCCGCCGTAGCTCACCAGCGGCAGCGTCAGGCCCTTGGTCGGCAGCAGCCCGAGGTTCACGCCCATGTTGATGAACGCCTGCGCGCCGAACCAGATACCGATGCCCTTCGCCGTCAGCCCCGCGAACGTGCGGTCGAGCGCGAGCGCCTGACGGCCGATCTCGAACGCACGGCGCACGATCCAGTAGAACAGCAGGATCACGACCATCACGCCGATGAAACCGAGTTCCTCGCCGATCACCGCGAGGATGAAGTCGGTATGCGCTTCCGGCAGGTAATTGAGCTTCTCGACGCTGCCGCCAAGGCCGACGCCGAACCATTCGCCGCGGCCGAACGCGATCAGCGAATGCGTGAGCTGGTAGGCCTTGCCCTGCGCGTAGCGCTCGTCCCACGGGTCGAGATACGCGAAGATCCGCTCGCGACGCCACGGCGACAGCCACACGAGCATCGTGAACGTGCCGACCGCCGTCGCGACGAGGCCGCCGAACAGCTTGCCGTTCACGCCACCGAGGAACAGCACGCCCATCGCGATCGCGGCGATCACCATGAATGCGCCCATGTCCGGCTCGAGCAGCAGCAGCGCGCCGACGAGGCCCACCGCGCAAGCCATCGGCAGGAAGCCCTTCGCGAAGCTCTGCATGTATTCCTGCTTGCGCACCGTGTAGTTCGCCGCGTAGATCGTCACCGCGAGCTTCATGACTTCCGACGGTTGCATGTTCGTGATGCCGAGCGGAATCCAGCGGCGCGCGCCGTTCACGCCCTTGCCGACGTGCGGGATCAGCACGATCACGAGGCTGACGAGCGCGATAAGGAAGAGATGCGGCGCGTACTTGTCCCACGTCGACACGGGCACGCGGAACGCGATCACCGCCGCGATGAACGCGACGACGAGCGACACGCAGTGGCGCATCAGGAACGCGTAATCGTGATACGACGCGTATTTCGGCGAATCGGGCATTGCAATCGACGCCGAGTACACCATCACGACGCCAAGCCCGAGCAACGCGATCGCCACCCACAGAAGCGAGTAGTCGAAGTCGAGCATCCGCGAGCGGCTCGGGCGCACGCCATTGACGACGCTCGCGAGGCCGCCCGTCGCGGCGCGCGTGGCCGACGCGACGCGACCGCCCGCGGCGTTGCCGCCGGCATCGCGCCGATCGTTGAAACGGGAGACGAGGCGATCGGACCAGCTCATGGCGTCGCTCCTTTGTCGATGGCGATTTCGTCGACCGCCGCGCGGAACACATCCGCGCGATGGGCGTAGTTCCTGAACATGTCGAGGCTCGCGCACGCGGGCGACAGCAGCACCGCGTCACCCGGCTCCGCCAGGTCGGCCGCCGCGTGCACCGCGCCTTCGAGCGTCGCATGCTCGGCGAGCGGCACGCCCGTTTCGGCGAGCGTGTCGCGAATCGCCGGTGCGTCGCGACCGATCAGCATCACCGCGCGGCACCAGCGCGCGACCGGCGCGACCAGCGGCGCGAAATCCTGCCCCTTGCCGTCGCCACCGGCGATCAGCACGATCCTCTGCGCGAGCCCGTCGAGCGCGGCAACCGTCGCGCCCACGTTCGTGCCCTTGCTGTCGTCGACGTAGTCCACGTCATCGATCGTCGCGATCACTTCGACGCGATGCGCCTCGCCGCGGTATTCGCGCAGCGCGTGCAGCAGCGGCGCGGCCGGCAGGTCGATTGCACGCGCGAGCGCGAACGCGGCCAGCGCGTTCGCCGCGTTGTGCAGCCCGCGGATGCGCAGCGCATCGGCCGGCATCAGGCGCTTCTGCGCGATGTCGGGCGTATGCGCGGCGTCGCGCTTGCGCCGGCGGGTCGGCGCCGCTTCATCCGGCGCGTCGCGATCGACGGCTTCCACCAGCCACGCAATGCCGTTGTCGCGCGACAGCCCGTAGTCGCCGTCCTGCGTCGGCTCGTTCAGGCCGAACGTGACCGTGCGCGGCGCGTCTGCCACGCCCGCTGCCGGCGCGAACTTCATCACGGCCGCATCGTCGCGGTTCAGCACGCGCGTCGTCGTCGCGCCGAAGATCCGGCCCTTTGCCTGCGCGTACGCATCGAAGCTGCCGTGCCAGTCGAGGTGGTCCTGCGTGATGTTGAGGATCGCGGCCGCATCCGGCGCGAACGTGCGCGCGGTCTCGAGCTGGAAGCTCGACAGTTCGAGCACCCACACGTCGGGCAGCGCCGTTTCGTCGATCGCGCCCGCGAGCCGGTCGAGCATCGCCGGGCTGATGTTGCCTGCGACGGCGACCTTCTTGCCCGCGCGCTGGCACAGCAGGCCCGTAAGGCTCGTCGTCGTGGTCTTGCCGTTGGTGCCGGTGATCGCGAGCACCTTCGGCTGGTAGCCGCTCGTGCCGAGCGCGCGCAGCGCCTGCGCGAAGAATTCCAGCTCGCCCCACACCGCGATCCCGCGCTCGTTCGCGGCCGCGACCAGCGCCGCGAGCGCCGGCTCGAGCGGCGACAGGCCAGGGCTCAGCCCGACGATCTCGACGCCGCCGTCGAGCAGCGCGGGCGCGAACGCCCCGCCGACGAATTCCGCATCGATACCTTCGGCCTGCAGCGCGGCAAGGTTGGGCGGCGCCTCGCGGGTATCGGCAATTCGCAGCCGGCACCCGTGCCTCGCGCACCATCGCGCGATCGCGAGACCCGATTCCCCGAGCCCCAGTACGAGCACCATCGGCCGTTGCCGATCTCCAAACATCTCGCCAGACATCCTTGTTACCTTTCCTTTACCGCAACTTGAGGGTGGTCAGACCGAACAGGCACAGCATCAGCGTGATGATCCAGAAACGCACCACCACCTGCGTTTCCTTCCAGCCGGACAATTCGAAATGGTGATGCAGCGGCGCCATCTTCAGCAGGCGCCGCCCTTCCCCGTAGCGCTTTTTCGTGTACTTGAACCACGAAACCTGCAGCATCACCGACAGCGTTTCCGCGACGAAGATGCCACCCATGATGAACAGCACGATTTCCTGGCGCACGATCACCGCGACCGTGCCGAGCGCGCCGCCGAGTGCCAGCGCGCCCACGTCGCCCATGAACACCTGCGCGGGGTGCGTGTTGAACCAGAGGAACGCGAGCCCTGCCCCGCCCATCGCGGAACAGAAGATCAGCAGTTCGCCCGCGCCCGGGATGTGCGGGAACAGCAGGTATTTTGAATAGACCGCGCTGCCCATCACGTACGCGAACACACCGAGCGACGCACCGACCAGCACGACCGGCATGATCACGAGACCGTCGAGGCCGTCGGTCAGGTTCACCGCGTTGCTCGCGCCGACGATGACGAAGTAGGTCAGCACGATGAAGCCCCACACGCCGAGCGGGTAGCTGATCGACTTCAGGAACGGCAGCATCAGGTCGGCGCGGGCCGGCAGCCCCATCGACAGGCCGCTGCGCACCCACGCCATGAACAGGTCGAACACGCGCACGTTGTTCGCCTCGGACACGCTGAAGGCGAGGTAGACGGCCGCGAACAGCCCGATCACCGACTGCCAGAAATACTTCTCGCGGGACGACATCCCGCGCGGGTCCTTGTGGACGACCTTGCGGTAATCGTCGACCCAGCCGATCACGCCGAAACCGAACGTGACGAGCATCACGATCCAGATGAAACGGTTCGTCAGGTCGCCCCACAGCAGCGTCGCGACCGCGATGCCGATCAGGATCAGCACGCCGCCCATCGTCGGCGTGCCGGACTTGACGAGGTGAGTCTGCGGGCCGTCCTTGCGCACGGCCTGCCCGACCTTCATTTGCGTCAGCTTGCGGATCACCCACGGACCGCACACGAGCCCGATCCCCAGCGCGGTGATGGTGGCCATCACCGCCCGGAACGTGAGGTACGTGAACAAGCGCAAAAAGCTTGCGTCTCCTTGCAGCCATTGCGCCAGCGCCAGCAGCATGCTTCCTTCCTTCTACTCAGTGTGCAGCGGGCGTCGCGCCCGCCGCGGGTTGGTTCGTCAGCGCGTCGACCACGCGCTCCATCTTCATGTACCGCGAGCCCTTCACGAGCACCGTCGCCTGTGCGCCGTAGCCCGCCGCGAGCAGCGCCGACACGAGCGCGCCGACGTCGTCGAAATGGCGGGCCGTGTCGCCGTATGCCGTACACGCATCGCGCGATGCATCGCCGAGCGCGAACAGCGCGTCGATCCCGCGCTCGCGCGCGTATGCGCCGATCTCGCGATGGAATGCCGGCCCTTCGTCGCCGACCTCGCCCATGTCGCCGATCACCAGCACGCGCGGCGCCGGATGCGCGGCGAGCACGTCGATCGCGGCACGCATCGAATCGGGGTTCGCGTTGTACGTATCGTCGACGACCGTCGCGCCCGCGAGACTGCCCGCGATCGCCGGCTTCACCTGCAGCCGGCCCTTGACCGGTTCGAACGATTCGAGGCCCTGCCTGATCGCCGACAGCGCGACGCCGGCGCCCAACGCCGCGGCCGTCGCGGCCAGCGCGTTGCGCGCGTTGTGCTCGCCGAGCGCACGCAGCCGCACCGTGACGGCGCCGGCCGGCGTGTCGATCGCGAGTTCGCCGCCGTGAAGACGGCCCGTGACCTGTGCGTCGTTCTGCCGTTCGGCATCGTGCAACGCAAAATCGAGGATCCGGTTGCCGGTCGCCGCGACGCGCCAGATGCCCGCGTACGCGTCGTCGGCCGGGAACACCGCGACGCCGTCCGGCGGCAGTGCGTGAATCACGGCCGCGTGTTCGAGCGCGACGGCTTCGACCGTCGCCATGAATTCCTGGTGCTCGCGCTGCGCGTTGTTGACGAGCGCGACCGTCGGCGCCGTGAGGCGCGCAAGGATCTCGGTCTCGCCCGGGTGGTTCATCCCGAGTTCGATCACCGCGAGGCGATGCGCGGCCGACAGGCGCAGCAGCGTCAGCGGCAGGCCGACGTCGTTGTTCAGGTTGCCGGCCGTCGCGAGCCGCGCGTCGGTGCCGACCGCCGCCGCGAAGATCGACGCGATCATTTCCTTGACGGTCGTCTTGCCGTTGCTGCCCGTCACCGCGACGAGCGGCACCGGGAATCGTTTGCGCCAGCCGTGCGCGAGCGCGCCGAGCGCGGCACGCGTTTCGCCGCCTTCGATCGCCGGCATCGCGAGGCCCGCCGGCACGTGCGCGACCAGCGCCGCGGCAGCGCCGCGCGCGGCGACATCGCCAAGGAAGTCGTGCGCATCGAAGCGCTCGCCTTTCAGCGCGACGAACAGGTCGCCCGGGCCGACCGTGCGGCTGTCCGTCGACACGCGGTCGAAGGTGACGGCCGCATCGCCGTGAACGGTTGCACCGGGAATCAGGCGGGCGGCTTCACCGAGACTGAGCATCGTCATTCGCCGCCTCCCTTGCCGTGCGTCGCGCGCGCTGCCAGCGCGAGCCGCGCGTGATCCTGGTCGGAGAACGTACGCTTCTTGCCCATGATTTCCTGCGTTGCTTCGTGGCCCTTGCCGGCCAGCACGACGACATCTTCGCGTGCGGCGCCGCGCACGGCCTGCAGGATCGCGCTCGCGCGATCCTCGATCCGGCGTGCGCGATCGGGCGCGATCATGCCCGCGACGATCTGGTCGATGATGCGCTGCGGATCTTCGCTGCGCGGGTTGTCGCTCGTGACGACGATCTCGTCGGCGAGCCGCTCCGCGATCGCGCCCATCAGCGGCCGCTTCGTCGCATCGCGATCGCCGCCGCAGCCGAACATGCAGACGAGCCGGCCACCACGCGCCGCGGCGATCGGGCGCAGCGCGTCGAGCGTCTTCTCGAGCGCGTCGGGCGTGTGCGCGTAGTCGATCACGACGAGCGGTTCGTCGTTCTGCAGCCGGCCGCCGAGCCGCTGCATCCGGCCGTTGACGGACTCGAGCCGTTCGATCTCGGCAAGCGCCGCGTCGAACGGCACGTCGGCCGCGAGCAGCGAGCCGAGCACGGCGAGCAGGTTGCTGACGTTGAACGTGCCGAGCGTGCCGACTTCGACGTCCGCGTCGCCCCACGACGAATGCAGCCGGAATGCCGTGCCGGTCGCGGTGGCGCGCACGTCGAGCGCGACCAGTTCGCGATCGGCGTCGGGCGTCTGCGCGTCGCCGATCCCGTACGCGATCGTGCGTACGCGGCCGGCCAGTTTTTCGAGCAGGCGCTGGCCGGCTGCGTCGTCGCGGTTGACGACCGCCGCGCGCAGGCCGCGCCATGCGAACAGCTTCGCCTTCGCGGTCTCGTACGCGTCGAACGTGCCGTGATAGTCGAGGTGATCCTGCGTGAGATTCGTAAATACCGCGATGTCGAACGCGGTACCGTTCACGCGCCCCTGATGCAGCGCGTGCGACGACACCTCCATCGCCACGGCCTTCGCACCCGCGTCGCGCAACTGCGCCAGGCTGCGCTGCAGTTGCGGCGCGTCGGGTGTCGTGAAGCCCGTCGGCACGAGCTGGCCCGGCATCCCGCTGCCGAGCGTGCCGATCACGGCGCACGGCTGGTGCAGCGCCGTCAGCGCGGCGGCAATCCATTGCGTGCACGAGGTCTTGCCGTTCGTACCCGTTACACCCACCGCGAGCAGGCTGTCGCTCGGATCGCCGTACCAGCCGCTGGCGATCTCGCCGGCGAGCTGGTCGAGCGCCGGCACCGCGAGCGCGACGGGCACGGCCGGCGCGGCGGCCAGCCCTTCCGGCTGATACAGCACGGCGGCCGCACCACGTGCGACGGCGTCGACAATGAAGGCGCGGTTGTCTGCCCCGTCGACCGCATACGCGACAAACACGTCGCCAGCCTTGAGGCTGCGCGTGTCGGCATGCAGTTGCGCGGCGGGGGCCACATGCTGACGCAGCCACGCAAGCGCGGCTGCGATCTGCTGATGCGCCGGATGGGAACTGCGGGCGGCGCTCATCGAACAACTCCTGGTGAATTACGCGTCGTGCTGGACACGATCATATGCTTCGCACCGCCACCCGCGGCCAGCTTTTGCGGCCCCGGTGCGGCAGGTGCTGCCGGCGAATCGTCAGACACGACGAGCTGCTTGATCGGCATGTTCGGCGGCACGTTCAGCGCACGCATCGTGTCGCCGGCGATCGCCGAGAATACGGGGCCGGACACCTGGCCGCCGAAGTGGCTGCCGGCGGTCGGCTCGTCGACCGACACCGCGACGACGATACGCGGATTCGGCATCGGCGCCATGCCGACGAACGATGCGCGGTACTTGCGCGTATAACCATGGCCTTCATGCTTGTACGCGGTACCGCTCTTGCCGCCGACGCGATAGCCCGGCACGGCCGCATCCGGCGACGTGCCGCCCGGCGCGACCACCGTCTCGAGCATCGCGCGCACTTCGCGCGCGGTGGTCGGGTTGAACACCTGCGTGCCCACGACCTGCTGGTTGGGGTCGGTCTTGAAAATGGTCACGGGCATCAGCTCGCCGTCGTGCGCGATCGCCGTGTACGCCCGAGCGAGCTGGAACAGCGACACCGACAGGCCGTAGCCGTACGACATCGTCGCCTGCTCGATGCGCCGCCAGCTCTTCCACGGCCGCAGGCGGCCGGCCACCGCGCCCGGGAAGCCGACCTTCGGCGCCTGACCGAGGCCGATGCCGGTATACATATTCCACATTTCCTCGGGCCGCATCGTCATCGCGATCTTCGTCGCGCCGATGTTGCTCGACTTCTGGATCACGCCGCCGACCGTCAGCGTGCCGAAACCCGCGTCGTCGGTAATTGGTGCGCCGTCGAGCACGAAATGCCCGTTGCCCGTCTCGACGAGCGTGTTCGGCGTCACGCGATGCAGGTCGAGCGCGAGCGACACCGTGAACGGCTTCATGATCGAACCCGGTTCGAACACGTCGGTCATGATCCGGTTGCGCAACTGCTCGCCCGTCATGCGCGAGCGGTCGTTCGGGTTGTAAGTCGGGTAGTTGACGAGCGCGAGCACCTCGCCGGTGCGCACGTCGACGACCATCGCCGCGCCGGCCTTCGCCTTGAATTTCTCGACGGCGGCCTTCAGGTTCGCGTACGCGATGTACTGGATCTTGCTGTCGATCGACAGGTCGACGTCGGTCCCGTTGTGCGGCGGGATCTGCTCGGCGACGTCCTCGACGATGTGCCCCATCCGGTCCTTGATCACGCGGCGCACGCCCGACGTGCCGGACAGCATCTTCTGGTCGCCGAGCTCGACGCCCTCCTGCCCTTCGTCCTCGACGTTCGTGAAGCCGATCAGGTGCGCGGTGATCTCGCCTTCCGGATAGAAGCGCTTGTATTCGTTGCGCTGGTAGATGCCCGGAATGTCGAGCGCGGCGACCTTGTCCGCGATGTCGATCGGCACCTGGCGCTTTACGTAGACGAAACCCTTGTCTTGCGAAAGCTTCACGCGCAGTTCCTTCGGCGTCATGCCGAGGAGCTTGCCGAGCTGGTTGACCTTGTCGGCGTCGAGATCGTCCGGCACCGCGTCGGGAATCGCCCAGATCGCGCGTACGGGGAGGCTCGTCGCGAGCACGAGCCCGTTACGGTCGAGGATCTTGCCGCGCGTCGCGGGCAGCTCGAGCGTGCGCTGGTAGCGGCTTTCGCCCTGCTTCTGGTAGAACGCGTTGCCGGGCCCCTGGATCCAGAACGCCCGTGCGGCCAGCGCGACGAACGCCATGAACAGCATGAACACGACGAGCTTCGAGCGCCACATCGGCAGATGCACGCCCAGCACGGGGCTCGACGTGAATTTCACGTTCTGGCGCTTTTGCGACGGCTTCATCGCGCGGCCCCCTTGCCCTTGCCGGCCGTGTCGGCCGAAGCAGGGATCGGCGCGTCGATCGCCTTCGCGGCGCCCGGCGGCAGCGTCAGGTATTGCGTGCGGCCGGTCGTGATCGGCTGCATCTTCAGCGAGTCGTTCGCGAGCTGCTCGATGCGCGACGTCTTCGACAGCGCGCTCTGCTGATATTGAAGCTGCGCGTAGTCCTGCTGGAGCTGACGCTCCTGCGACTGCGCGCGCTGCAACTGGATGAAGATCTGCCGCTGCTGGTTCGTCGAGTTGACGACCGACAGCGCGCAGCCCATCACGATGATCAGCAGGAAGATATTGAAGCGGCTCATGGCGTGACGCGCTCCGCAATGCGCATCACGGCGGACCGGGCGCGCGGATTCGCGGCGACCTCCGCTTCACTCGGAAACTGGCGGCTGATGATCTTGAGCGGCGGGCTCGGGAGGTCGACGGCACGGATCGGCAGGCGACGATCGACCGCGGGCGCACTGGCGTGTGCCTGCATGAATCGCTTGACGATCCGGTCCTCGAGTGAATGAAAGCTGATGACCACCAGCCGCCCCCCTTGCTCCAGCAACGACAGTGCCGCGTCTAGTACGACTTGCAGGTCCGCAAGCTCTTGATTGACGTGAATCCGTATAGCCTGAAAGGTGCGGGTTGCCGGATCCTTGCCCTTCTCACGGGTTTTGACGACGTGACCCACGATTTGGGCAAGCTCGCCCGTGGTGTCGAGAGGCCCAAGACGGTCGGACTCTGCCCGGCGAGCAACAAGCGCCTTTGCAATCTGAAAAGCAAACCGTTCTTCCCCATAATCTCGTATCACCTCCGTCAATTCCTGCACCGAAGCCCGCGCGAGCCATTCGGCCGCCGACTCGCCACGCGTCGGATCCATTCGCATGTCCAGCGGACCATCGGCGCGGAAGCTGAAGCCGCGCGCCGGATCGTCCACCTGCGGCGAGGACACGCCCAGATCCAGCAACACACCCGACACCTTCTCGACGCCGCGCGCCGCAAGCGCGTCGCGCATCGATGCAAAGCTGTCATGCACGATCGAGAAGCGCGCATCCTCGATGCCCTGCGCCGTCTCGATCGCCCTCGGATCCTTGTCGAACGCGATCAGCCGCCCGGTCGGCGCCAGCCGCTCAAGCACCGCGCGGCTGTGACCGCCGCGCCCGAACGTGCCGTCGACATAAACGCCATCCGGCCGCGTCACGAGCGACTCGACCGCTTCATCCAACAACACTGTCCGATGCTGCAATTCGTTTCCCATCGCGGGCGTCTCCGTCACCGCAATCAGAACGTGAAATTCTTCAGCGCGTCGGGCATGCCCTGCGCCATCGCTGCCTGCTCCTTCGCGTTGTAGGTCTGCGAATCCCACAGCTCGAAGTGACTACCCATTCCCAACAACATGACTTCCTTTTCCAGTCCGGCTGCCATGCGCAGCTCGGGCGATACAAGAATCCGGCCCGCGCTGTCGAGATCGACGTCCATCGCATTGCCGAGAAAAATTCGCCGCCACCAGTGCGCGTCCATCGGCAGCGCGGCGATCTTGGCGCGGAACACTTCCCATTCAGGGCGCGGAAACAGCAACAGGCAGCCGTCCGGGTGCTTGGTCACAGTCACCCGTCCTTCTGCCTGTCCTTGCAGCGCTTCGCGATAGCGAGCCGGCACCGACATCCGCCCTTTCGCATCGAGCGTCAGCGCCGACGCCCCTTGGAACACTTTCCGCTCTCCCGTTCAGGGCACCGAAGTACCCGACCAATGCTGAGAATTTAGCCGGAATAGCCCGCCAAATCACACAAAAATACACTTTCTCACACTGTCTCCCACTTTAGAGGAAGGGTGTGGCACGGTCAAGGGAGCGGCCCGCTTTTTTGACGAATTTTGTTAGTTAGAACAAGGACTTACGCGCACATGCTCATGCGGCCCCTCATTCCAAAAACCGTTATAAATGAATGAGCTAGTGCAACATGTGAAGGTGATACATGAGAAAGACGAGCCAGACGGGTGTGCGGACGGGGCTTTCGGGGGCGGGAAAACGTGGAATAAACGGGCGGTATCGGGGGCGGTGAACCGGGGCGGCGTCACGCGTCGCCCCGGCGCAAATCTCACAGATAGTACGCAGTGCTCGTCATGACTTTCGACGCGGCGCGCATCAGCATCCGCGCGGGCAGCGGCAGTTCGATCCCGCCTGCGTCGGTCGCGGCCTTGCCGTGCTTCACTTCGTCGATACGCATCTGGTCGACGATCGCGCGCGACGCGGTGTCGGCCGCCGGCAGCTCCGACATATGGCCTTCCAGGTGATTTTCGACCTGCCGCTCCGTCTCGGCCATGAAACCGAGGCTGACCTTGTCGCCGAGCGTGCCGGCCGCCACGCCGATCGCAAGCGCGCCGGCATACCACAGCGGGTTCAGCAGGCTCGGGCGCGAATCGAGTTCTTTCAGGCGGTGCGCGGTCCACGCGAGGTGGTCCTCCTCCTCACGCGCGGCCTCCTCGAACATCGCCTTCGCCGACGCCGTGCGCGCGGTGAGTTTCTGCGCCTGGTAGAGCGCCTGCGCGCAGACTTCGCCGACGTGGTTCACGCGCATCAGCCCGGCGGCATGCGTCCGCTCCGCGGGCGTCAGCTCGACGTCCGGCGCGTCGGCCGGCGCGGGCACCGGCCGGCTCATCCGGCTGATGCCGGTCAGCGATCGCAGGCCGCGATCGAATTCGTTGATCAGTTCATCCAACACCATCCTGTTCTCCTGGCTGCATGTGCCGCCGCGAGCGGCACGGGCACGAGTCCGCTGCGTAACCGACTTGATTATTCAGCGGAAATTGCGGTTAACCCGTGATTTTAACCATTGTTGCATAAAGGAAACATGGCGACCTTGAGCTGCGGCATTTCGCTTTGTGGCAAAAAACGGTTTTGCTACATTACGTGCGACTTCTTGTGAAGTTGATGGGGCCCGTCAACAGAACATAACTATCCGCCCCGCCAAAAAAATTCAGTGATTCTTGGAGATCCGTTAATGAAAAAGTCGCTTCTCGCGCTCGTCGCGCTGGGCGCGTTTGCTGGCGCTGCCCATGCGCAAAGCAGCGTGACGCTTTACGGCATCATCGATGAAGGCCTGCTCTTCAACAACAACGCGGGCGGCAAGCACCTGTACAGCATGGCAAGCGGCGTGATGCAAGGCAGCCGCTTCGGCCTGCGCGGCACCGAAGACCTCGGTGGCGGCCTGAAGGCGATCTTCACCCTCGAAAACGGTTTCGACGTGAACAGCGGCAAGCTCGGTCAGGGCGGCCTGATGTTCGGCCGTCAGGCTTACGTCGGCCTGTCGAGCCAGTACGGTACGGTCACGCTGGGTCGTCAGTACGACTCCGTCGTCGACTTCGTCGGCCCGCTCGAGGCAGGCGACCAGTGGGGCGGCTACATCGCGGCTCACCCGGGCGACCTCGACAACTTCAACAACGCCTATCGTGTGAACAACGCGGTCAAGTTCACGAGCCAGTCGTTTGGCGGCTTCACGTTCGGCGGCTTGTACAGCTTCGGCGGCCAGGCAGGCCAGTTCTCGAAGAACCAGGTCTGGTCGCTCGGCGCAGGCTACAACAACGGCCCGTTGGTCTTGGGTGTCGGCTACTTGAACGCACGTACGCCGGGCAACTTCGGCGGCATGTTCAACAACGGCTCGACGGCTGCGACGACGGCAGTGTCGTCGCCGGTCTACGGCGCATACGCGAACAACGCGAACACGTACCAGGTCATCGGCGCGGGCGGCGCTTACACGTTCGGCGCAGCGACCATCGGCGCAACGTACTCGAACACGAAGTTCAAGGGCTTCTCGGTCGGTCCGTTCGTGAACCAGACCGCGACGTTCAACAACGGCGAAATCAACTTCAAGTATCAGCTGACCCCGGCGCTGATTCTCGGCGCAGCGTACGACTACACGCAAGGCAGCAAGATCGACGGCAACTCGGCAGCCAAGTACCACCAGGGCTCGCTGGGCGTCGACTACTTCCTGTCGAAGCGCACCGACGTCTACGTGATCGGCGTGTACCAGCACGCATCGGGCAACGCGCTCGACGCGAACGGCAACGTCGTTCAGGCAAAGGCAGCGATCAACGGTCTCGCAGGGTCGAGCACCAGCAACCAGGTCGCAGCACGCGTCGGCATCCGTCACAAGTTCTAATCAGCTTGCCTGACAAGCCGCAGCATATTGAAGGCGCCTTCGGGCGCCTTTTTCTTTTGCGGTGCGGCGGCAAAGCGGGAGTGCGGCGGATCGACTGGTCGCGCATCATGCGTCGCCGGGGCTCCGCGTCCGTCCGCTGCGTAGAAACTCCCGATCCGCCCGCGAAACCACCTCTTCCAACCCACACTCGCTCTGCAAACAAAAAAGCCCGACACAAGCCGGGCTCTTCCGTTCAACCGCGCCGCTACGCGCGTCCGTCGCGCAACTCGCGCCGCAGGATCTTGCCGACGTTCGTTTTCGGCAGCTCGGTGCGGAACTCGACCAGTTTCGGCCGCTTGTAACCGGTGAGCCGCTCCTTGCAGTAGGCAAGGATGTCCTTGTCGGTGAGCGCCGGGTCCTTCTTGACGATGAACAGCTTCACGGCTTCGCCGGAATGCTCGTCCGGCACGCCGACCGCCGCCACCTCGAACACGCCCGGATGCGACGCCACCACGTCCTCGACTTCGTTCGGATACACGTTGAAGCCGGACACGAGAATCATGTCCTTCTTCCGGTCGACGATCTTCACGTAACCGCGCGCATCCATCACGCCGACGTCGCCCGTCTTGAAGAAGCCGTCCGGGAACATGACCTTCTCGGTCTCGTCCGGCCGGTTCCAGTAGCCGGCCATCACCTGCGGCCCGCGGATGCAGATCTCGCCGGGCTCGCCGAGCGCAACGTCATTGCCGGCGTCGTCGCGAATCGCCACTTCGGTCGACGGCAGCGGCAGGCCGATCGTCCCGCTGTACTCGGTCGCCGTCACCGGGTTGCAGGTCGCCACCGGCGACGTCTCGGACAGCCCGTATCCTTCGATGATCGCCGTATGGGTCTTCTCATACCAGCGCTTCGCGACGCCCTCCTGGATCGCCATGCCGCCGCCGTTGGCGATCACGAGCTTGGACAGGTCGAGCTGATCGAATTCGGGATGGTTCAGCAGTGCGTTGTACAGCGTATTGACGGCCGGAATCGTCGAGATCTGATAGCCCTTCAGCTCCTTGATCATGCCGGCGATGTCGCGCGGGTTCGGGATCAGGATGCCCATGCCCCCCGTGCGCATCGTCAGGAAACCGCAGACGGTCAGCGCGAACACGTGATACAGCGGCAGCGCGACAACCGTCACGAACTGTTTCACCTCCGGGAACTTCTCATGAGCCGGATGATGCCAGGCGCCGGCCTGCAGCACGTTCGACACGATATTCCGGTGCAGCAGCGTCGCGCCCTTCGCGACGCCGGTCGTGCCCCCCGTGTATTGCAGGAACGCGACGTCGTCGGGGCCGATCTTCTGCGGCTTGAACGCCTGCCGCGCACCTTCCGACAGCGCGGCCTTGAAGCGCGTAAACGATGGCAACTGCCACGCAGGCACCATCTTCTTCACGTTGCGCACGACGTAATTGACGAGCCATCCCTTGATGCCCAGCAAGTCGCCCATCGATGCGACGACGACATGCTTGACGGCCGTATTGGCGATGACGGCTTGCAGCGTCGATGCGAAATTCTCGAGGATGACGATCGCCTCGGCGCCGCTGTCCTTCAACTGATGTTCGAGCTCGCGCGGCGTGTAGAGCGGATTGACGTTGACGACGGTATAGCCGGCGCGCAGTACCGCGGCAATCGTCACCGGGTACTGCAGCACGTTCGGCATCATGATTGCGACGCGCGCACCGCGCACGAGACCACGGGATTGCAGCCACGCGCCGAACTGACGCGACAGCTTGTCGAGTTCGCCGTACGTGATGCCCTTGCCCATGCAGACGAACGCCGTACGGTCGCGATACTGCCGGAAGCTTTCGTCGAGGAGGTCCGGGACAGATGGATAAGGAGACGCGTCAATTTCGGCTGGAACGCCGGGTGGGTACGATTTCAGCCAAATTTTTTCCATACTGCGCGTCTCCTCACAGATTTTCGAATGGTCGTGCTAAAACGCATCGTAACGGCTCGCCCGCCCCGATACAACAGGGTTAGATGTCCACTTCGAACTTCCGCGTAAATTTGTCTGATCATACGGGGGTATTCGATCAAATTCGCTCAACTTCCACAAGGCAATCGTAAAACGTCGCCGAATTGCCGAGATCGGTCAACGCCTGGCTCGTCACCTCGTTTGCGTTCCGGCCGTCCGGCGACAGCTTCTTCCACCAGATCGACAGCCCGACAACGAGCCCTGCACGTGCGCGATCGGTAACTCTCGCGAGCGCCTGCATGGATCCGCGGTCGTTGAAGATACGTACGACATCCCCCTCCGCGATGCCGCGCGCCTCGGCGTCGGACGGGTGCATGTCGAGGTGCGGCTCGCCCTCCGTGGTGCGCAGGCTATCGACGTTCACGAACGTGCTGTTCAGGAAGTGGCGCGCCGGCGGCGAAATCATCGCGAGCGGATAACGTGCGGCAAGTTCGGGCGCGGACTCTGCCGATTCGAATGGCGGCAGGTAATCGGGAACGGGATCCATGCCCATCTGCTCGAGCCGCGGGCTATAGAACTCGCACTTGCCCGACGGCGTACGGAAACCGCCATTCGCGAACGGCGCGTCCGGCAGCTTGAGCTTCAGCCAGCCTTCCCGCTTCAACGTCTCCCAGTCGCTGTCGAGCGTTGGATCGTCCCATCGGAGCGCCGCGCGCGCGACCTCTTCGTCGCTATGATAAAGCGCGGGCTCGTCGAGCCCCATGCTGTGCGCGATGCCGCGAAAAATCTCCGTGTTCGGCCGTGCGTCTCCGACCGGCGGAATCGACGGCAGGTTCGCCATCACGTAGGTGTGGCCGTACGATTTGTGGACGTCCAGATGCTCCAACTGCGTGGTCGCCGGCAGCACGATATCGGCAAAATCAACGGTATCTGTCTTGAAATGCTCGAGAACGACCGTGAACAGGTCGTCGCGCGAAAACCCCGCGGCGACCTTCGAAGAATCCGGCGCGACTGCCACCGGATTCGAGTTGTACACGATCACCGCTTCGACCTTCGGCCCGAACGTTGCATCGCCAGCGTGCAACAGCGCATCGCCGATCGCGTTCATGTTGATGATGCGCGGCAGTTTGTGCGGCCAACCCGGCATCAAATCCGGGCGCAGCAGCGCTGCCTGGTTGACCGGCGCGGATTCCGACGACGATAGCAACAGCCCGCCAGCCCGATCCCGCCAGGCCCCCGTCAGCGCAGGCAGGCTCGCAATCGCGCGCACGGCGTTGCCGCCGCCGCGTACGCGCTGCATGCCGTAGTTGAGGCGAATCGACGCCTTGCGGGTGGTGCCGTAGCGACGCGCAAGGTCGATCAGTTCCGACGCGTCGATATCGCAGATCTGCGCAACGCGTTCCGGCGGGTAGGACATCGCCCGCGCCTTGAGCGCATCGAAGCCGAGCGTATGGCTGGCGATGTAGTCGTGATCGAGCAGGTCTTCGGTAATCAGCACGTGCATCATGCCCAGCGCAAATGCGCCGTCGGTACCTGGCTTCAACGCAATGTGCTGATGACATTTCTCCGCTGTCAGCGAGCGATACGGGTCGATCGCGACAAGACGCGCGCCGCGGCGCTTCGCTTCCTGCGCACGCGTCCAGAAGTGCAGGCTCGACGCGATCGGGTTCGCGCCCCAGATCAGAATCAGTTCACTTTCCTCGAAATGCTCGAGGTGCATGCCGAGCCTGCCGCCATACGTGTAATCCAGCCCCGCTGCACCGGCTGCCGCGCAGATCGTGCGGTCGAGCTGCGACGCGCCGATCTTGTGAAAGAACCGCTGGGCGATGCCCTCGCCCTGCACGAGCCCCATCGTCCCCGCGTAGCTGTACGGCACGATCGCTTCCGGCGCGCGCGCAGCGATTTCGCCGAGGCGACGGCCGATCTCGTCGAACGCTTCGCTCCAGCTAATCGGCACGAAGCGCCCTTCCCCCTTCGCGCCGACACGCTTGAGTGGAACCGTCAGGCGATCGGGATGATGAACCCGGTCGGCATACCGGCTGACCTTCGTGCACAACACACCCTGCGTCGGCGGGTGGTCGGGATCGCCCGTGACCTTGATCGCCTTGCCGTTCTCGACGGTCACACGCATGGCGCACGTGTCCGGACAATCGTGTGGGCAAACGGCCCGGACTACCTGTGTGGCAGCGTTCATCGTTTTGAATGCAGAGATGGGGATTCGCAAATTTTACGTGGACGCGCGGAATAAAGCGTTCCTTTCGTACGGATCTTGGGTTATTTGACCGGAGAGCGATGCGGGAGCGTGGGAGTTCGCTTTAGCGGCGATGCGCGTCTCTTGCAGAGGGAGAACTGTGCCGCCAACCCAGTACTCGTCGTGGACGATGGGAAATTGAACACGACAGACCGCGCCCGCGATGCATGAAGCGGAGGGAATTGCGACCATGACCGACGATGTAATCAATTAGTCGATGAATCGCTAAAGATAGCGACTATTGAGGAAATGCAGCACTGCAATTGGGCGTTTGGGGAGGGTGACTTGGACACCATCGGCACCCCAACTCCGAGCGCGTTGCCCGTTGCCCGGCCGGCCTGCATTTTGTCCGCGCCAATGCAAAAACCCCCGCCTTTCGGGCGGGGGTTCTTGGCTTAGGGAGCCTGACGATTACCTACTTTCACACGGGAATCCGCACTATCATCGGCGTAGAGTCGTTTCACGGTCCTGTTCGGGATGGGAAGGGGTGGGACCGACTCGCTATGGTCATCAGGCAAAGAGGGATGTCGCGCTGCTTCGCAACGCGACCAATCGGGAAGAAGCAGTAATTTTGAGTTGTGTGTATCACACACGAGAATCCAACTAGTCCTGGCTCACATCACTGGAGCCGAAACAGACTTGTTATAGGATCAAGCCTTACGGGCAATTAGTATCAGTTAGCTGAACGCATTACTGCGCTTACACACCTGACCTATCAACGTCCTGGTCTCGAACGACCCTTCAAGGGGATCTAGTCCCCAGGGATATCTCATCTTAAGGCGAGTTTCCCGCTTAGATGCTTTCAGCGGTTATCTCTTCCGAACATAGCTACCCGGCGATGCCACTGGCGTGACAACCGGTACACCAGAGGTTCGTCCACTCCGGTCCTCTCGTACTAGGAGCAGCCCCCTTCAAATATCCAACGCCCACGGCAGATAGGGACCAAACTGTCTCACGACGTTTTAAACCCAGCTCACGTACCTCTTTAAATGGCGAACAGCCATACCCTTGGGACCGGCTACAGCCCCAGGATGAGATGAGCCGACATCGAGGTGCCAAACACCGCCGTCGATATGAACTCTTGGGCGGTATCAGCCTGTTATCCCCAGAGTACCTTTTATCCGTTGAGCGATGGCCCTTCCATACAGAACCACCGGATCACTATGACCTGCTTTCGCACCTGCTCGACTTGTCGGTCTCGCAGTTAAGCACGCTTATGCCATTGCACTATCAGCACGATTTCCGACCGTACCTAGCGTACCTTCGTACTCCTCCGTTACGCTTTGGGAGGAGACCGCCCCAGTCAAACTGCCTACCATGCACTGTCCCCGACCCGGATCACGGGCCAAGGTTAGAACCTCAAACAAACCAGGGTGGTATTTCAAGGACGGCTCCACCGAAACTAGCGTTCCGGTTTCATAGCCTCCCACCTATCCTACACAGATCGGTTCAAAGTCCAATGCAAAGCTACAGTAAAGGTTCATGGGGTCTTTCCGTCTAGCCGCGGGTAGATTGCATCATCACAAACACTTCAACTTCGCTGAGTCTCGGGAGGAGACAGTGTGGCCATCGTTACGCCATTCGTGCAGGTCGGAACTTACCCGACAAGGAATTTCGCTACCTTAGGACCGTTATAGTTACGGCCGCCGTTTACCGGGACTTCAATCAAGAGCTTGCACCCCATCATTTAATCTTCCGGCACCGGGCAGGCGTCACACCCTATACGTCCACTTTCGTGTTTGCAGAGTGCTGTGTTTTTATTAAACAGTCGCAGCCACCAGTTTATTGCAACCCCTTCACCCTTTGCGCGCAGGCGCATCAAGCTACAAGGGCGTACCTTATCCCGAAGTTACGGTACCAATTTGCCGAGTTCCTTCTCCCGAGTTCTCTCAAGCGCCTTAGAATACTCATCTCGCCCACCTGTGTCGGTTTGCGGTACGGTCATCGTTAGACTGAAGCTTAGAGGCTTTTCTTGGAACCACTTCCAATTGCTTCGCTCCCTAAGGAGCTCGCGCCACACCCTTGAATTCCGCGCCCGGATTTGCCTAAGCGCCTTCTCCAATGCAGCGACCGGGACTTCCAACACCCGGACAACCTTCCGCGATCCGTCCCCCCATCGCATCTAACAATGGTGCAGGAATATTGACCTGCTTCCCATCAGCTACGCATTTCTGCCTCGCCTTAGGGGCCGACTCACCCTACGCCGATGAACGTTGCGTAGGAAACCTTGGGCTTACGGCGAGGGGGCCTTTCACCCCCTTTATCGCTACTCATGTCAGCATTCGCACTTCCGATACCTCCAGCACGCTTTTCAACGCACCTTCGCAGGCTTACGGAACGCTCTCCTACCATGCGTGCAAAGCACGCATCCGCAGCTTCGGTATATAGCTTAGCCCCGTTACATCTTCCGCGCAGGACGACTCGATCAGTGAGCTATTACGCTTTCTTTAAAGGGTGGCTGCTTCTAAGCCAACCTCCTGACTGTTTTAGCCTTCCCACTTCGTTTCCCACTTAGCTATATTTGGGGACCTTAGCTGGCGGTCTGGGTTGTTTCCCTCTTGACACCGGACGTTAGCACCCGATGTCTGTCTCCCGTGATTGCACTCTTCGGTATTCGGAGTTTGCTATGGCGGGGTAATCTGCAATAGACCCCCCAACCATGACAGTGCTCTACCCCCGAAGGTGAGACACGAGGCACTACCTAAATAGTTTTCGGAGAGAACCAGCTATTTCCAAGTTTGTTTAGCCTTTCACCCCTATCCACAGCTCATCCCCTAACTTTTCAACGTTAGTGGGTTCGGACCTCCAGTACGTGTTACCGCACCTTCATCCTGGCCATGGATAGATCACTTGGTTTCGGGTCTACGCCCAGCAACTGAACGCCCTATTCGGACTCGCTTTCGCTACGCCTGCCCTATACGGTTAAGCTTGCTACTGAACGTAAGTCGCTGACCCATTATACAAAAGGTACGCCGTCACCCCTTACGAGGCTCCGACTGTTTGTATGCATGCGGTTTCAGGATCTATTTCACTCCCCTCCCGGGGTTCTTTTCGCCTTTCCCTCACGGTACTGGTTCACTATCGGTCGATCACGAGTATTTAGCCTTGGAGGATGGTCCCCCCATCTTCAGACAGGATTTCACGTGTCCCGCCCTACTTGTCGCACACCTAGTTCTTTCATACTGTTTTCGCCTACAGGGCTATCACCTGCTATGGCCGCACTTTCCAGAGCGTTCGGCTAACAATACAAATAAAGAGTGCAAGGCTCATCCCATTTCGCTCGCCACTACTTTGGGAATCTCGGTTGATTTCTTTTCCTGCGGTTACTTAGATGTTTCAGTTCACCGCGTTCGCTTCACTAGACCTATGTATTCAGTCTAGGATGACCCAAAAGGGCCGGGTTTCCCCATTCGGACATCTACGGATCAAAGCTCGTTTGCCAGCTCCCCGTAGCTTTTCGCAGGCTACCGC
This sequence comes from Burkholderia pyrrocinia, assembly GCF_001028665.1. Taxonomy (NCBI): domain Bacteria; kingdom Pseudomonadati; phylum Pseudomonadota; class Betaproteobacteria; order Burkholderiales; family Burkholderiaceae; genus Burkholderia; species Burkholderia pyrrocinia. The sequence goes on along the minus strand of NZ_CP011503.1, from coordinate 1,793,975 downwards.
GTCCTTCATCGCCTGTGATCGCCAAGGCATCCACCACATGCACTTGTTCGCTTGACCCTATAACGAGTCTGTCTCGTCGACAGTCGCTACAGGTTGAGTTCTCGCGTTGTGCCGTATTCCAATTGAGTCAAACTTAGAGTTCGAATCATCTTGAGATACATCGATACAATCACAACCCGGATAGTTTTCACGTCCATCTCAAGACGCTTCCGCTATCCAAATTACTTACTTCTTCCAGATTGTTAAAGAACGACAGCCGATACATACTACGTATCACTCTGACTGGCTCAATCGCCAATGGCAAATGCTCGTCTCACACGTCACTTTCGTGCGATCCAAACGCTTCCCATTGAAGATTGGTGGAGGCAGACGGGATCGAACCGACGACCCCCTGCTTGCAAAGCAGGTGCTCTCCCAGCTGAGCTATGCCCCCATGAGTACAGATATCCTCAGGTACTACCGCCAGACAAGACATTGGTGGGTCTGGTTGGATTCGAACCAACGACCCCCGCCTTATCAAGACGGTGCTCTAACCGACTGAGCTACAGACCCCTGAGTCTGTCTTTAATTTACAGCCGATAAGCGTGAGCGCTCAATTTTGCGAGAAGCTCTGGAAAGGAGGTGATCCAGCCGCACCTTCCGATACGGCTACCTTGTTACGACTTCACCCCAGTCATGAATCCTACCGTGGTGACCGTCCTCCTTGCGGTTAGACTAGCCACTTCTGGTAAAACCCACTCCCATGGTGTGACGGGCGGTGTGTACAAGACCCGGGAACGTATTCACCGCGGCATGCTGATCCGCGATTACTAGCGATTCCAGCTTCATGCACTCGAGTTGCAGAGTGCAATCCGGACTACGATCGGTTTTCTGGGATTAGCTCCCCCTCGCGGGTTGGCAACCCTCTGTTCCGACCATTGTATGACGTGTGAAGCCCTACCCATAAGGGCCATGAGGACTTGACGTCATCCCCACCTTCCTCCGGTTTGTCACCGGCAGTCTCCTTAGAGTGCTCTTGCGTAGCAACTAAGGACAAGGGTTGCGCTCGTTGCGGGACTTAACCCAACATCTCACGACACGAGCTGACGACAGCCATGCAGCACCTGTGTATCGGTTCTCTTTCGAGCACTCCCACCTCTCAGCAGGATTCCGACCATGTCAAGGGTAGGTAAGGTTTTTCGCGTTGCATCGAATTAATCCACATCATCCACCGCTTGTGCGGGTCCCCGTCAATTCCTTTGAGTTTTAATCTTGCGACCGTACTCCCCAGGCGGTCAACTTCACGCGTTAGCTACGTTACTAAGGAAATGAATCCCCAACAACTAGTTGACATCGTTTAGGGCGTGGACTACCAGGGTATCTAATCCTGTTTGCTCCCCACGCTTTCGTGCATGAGCGTCAGTATTGGCCCAGGGGGCTGCCTTCGCCATCGGTATTCCTCCACATCTCTACGCATTTCACTGCTACACGTGGAATTCTACCCCCCTCTGCCATACTCTAGCCTGCCAGTCACCAATGCAGTTCCCAGGTTGAGCCCGGGGATTTCACATCGGTCTTAGCAAACCGCCTGCGCACGCTTTACGCCCAGTAATTCCGATTAACGCTCGCACCCTACGTATTACCGCGGCTGCTGGCACGTAGTTAGCCGGTGCTTATTCTTCCGGTACCGTCATCCCCCGGCTATATTAGAACCAAGGATTTCTTTCCGGACAAAAGTGCTTTACAACCCGAAGGCCTTCTTCACACACGCGGCATTGCTGGATCAGGCTTTCGCCCATTGTCCAAAATTCCCCACTGCTGCCTCCCGTAGGAGTCTGGGCCGTGTCTCAGTCCCAGTGTGGCTGGTCGTCCTCTCAGACCAGCTACTGATCGTCGCCTTGGTAGGCCTTTACCCCACCAACTAGCTAATCAGCCATCGGCCAACCCTATAGCGCGAGGCCCGAAGGTCCCCCGCTTTCATCCGTAGATCGTATGCGGTATTAATCCGGCTTTCGCCGGGCTATCCCCCACTACAGGACATGTTCCGATGTATTACTCACCCGTTCGCCACTCGCCACCAGGTGCAAGCACCCGTGCTGCCGTTCGACTTGCATGTGTAAGGCATGCCGCCAGCGTTCAATCTGAGCCAGGATCAAACTCTTCAGTTTAAACCTGTTACTGTTTTCGGTTCTTTCGAACCGGTCGCTCACTCAAAGCTGACAGGAATATGAATTGCTTCATAAACCTGACTTACTTTAGTGTGAGACTCTTGATACTTTCGCTATCTGATCCGAGGATCAGCTCGCCTCCATCAAGCGCCCACACTTATCGGCTGTTAATTTTTAAAGAGCATTTCTGCGAGAAACATCGTGTTTCTCAGCAGCGCTGCGTTTTCAGCAGCAGAGAAGCGAGATTATGAACCGTGTTTCGCAGATCGTCAACAACTTTTTAACTGCTTCGTTGCGACTGCGGGGTTCATCTTCCTTCGCCAGCCGTGCGCCCAACCTGCTGCACACCACCGACTTCGCTTCCCCTCTCCCGCGCCGCGTTTCCGTTAGCGCGAAAGAGGCGTGATTCTAAGCACCCGCCTCCATCTCCGCAAGCCCCTTTGTGAAATTATTTTGAAAAGCCTCCGTGCGCTGGCGCGCACGGAGGCTTGGGGCCCGGCGACCGTGCCGACAATCGGTGCAAACCAGGCGCCAAACACCGGCCGCGGCGCAGCCCAATCAGCGGTTCTTGAACTCAGGCTTCCGTTTCTCGACGAATGCCGCCATCCCTTCCTTCTGGTCCTCAGTCGCAAACAGCGAATGGAACAGCCGGCGCTCGAAGTGGACACCTTCCGCCAGCGTCGTCTCATATGCGCGGTTCACCGACTCCTTGACCATCATGACCGCCGGCAGCGAGAACTCGGCGATCGTCGCCGCAGCGGCAATCGCCTCGTCGAGCAGCTTGTCGGCCGGCAACACGCGCGACACCAGCCCGGCGCGCTCCGCTTCCGCGGCGTCCATGAAGCGCGCGGTCAGGCACATGTCCATCGCCTTCGCCTTCGACACCGCGCGCGGCAGGCGCTGCGTGCCGCCCGCACCCGGCATGACGCCCAGCTTGATCTCCGGCTGGCCGAACTTCGCCGTGTCCGCCGCGAAGATGATGTCGCACATCATCGCGAGCTCGCAGCCGCCGCCCAGCGCAAAACCCGAAACCGCAGCAATGATCGGCTTGCGGATCTGGCGGACCGTCTCCCAGTTGCGCGTGATGTAGTCGCCCCGGTAAACATCCATATAGGAATAGGTCGCCATCATGCCGATGTCCGCGCCGGCCGCGAACGCCTTCTCGCTCCCCGTCACGACGATCGCGCCGATGTCGTCGTCCGCGTCGAACGCCTTCAGTGCGTCGCCCAACTCATCCATCAGCGCATCGTTCAGCGCATTCAGCGCCTTCGGACGGTTCAGCGTAACCAGCCCGACACGCCCCCGGGTCTCCACCAGGATGTTCTCGTAAGCCATCTATTTCTCCTCGATCAATGAAATGAGAAACGCCTCGCACATGCGAATAGTTTGATGCTAACATTCTCCGACCAACCGGTCGGTTAATTAATCGATCCAACCCCTCTCAACGTCCACCAGGCTGCCGCCATGACCCATGCACTGTTCACGAAGCACGAAGACACGCTGAAGCACGCACTCGCCGCCATCGAGAGCCGCGGGTACTGGAGCCCGTTCGCCGAATTGCCGAGTCCCAAAGTGTACGGGGAAAGCGCAAGCGCAGACGGCGAAGCCGCGTTCAAGTCGCACCTCGACAAGACGTTCGCGCTCGACCAGCCGGCGTCCGGCGACACGGTCGGCGCGGAGCGGTCGCCGTACGGCATCGCACTGGGCATCCGGTATCCGAAGTCGACGCCCGACACGCTGATCGCCGCCGCAGCCGCCGCGCAACGCACGTGGCGCGAAGCCGGCCCGAGCGCCTGGATCGGCGTCAGCCTCGAAATCCTCACGCGCCTGAATCGCGCGAGCTTCGAGATCGCCTACAGCGTGATGCACACCACGGGGCAGGCATTCATGATGGCGTTCCAGGCCGGCGGCCCGCACGCACAGGATCGTGCGCTCGAGGCTGTCGCCTATGCATGGGACGAACTGCGCCGCATCCCGGCCGATGCGCACTGGGAAAAGCCGCAAGGCAAGAACCCGCCGCTCGCGATGCACAAGCGCTACACGATCGTCCCGCGCGGCACGGGGCTCGTGCTCGGCTGCTGCACGTTCCCGACCTGGAACGGCTACCCGGGCCTGTTCGCCGATCTGGCAACCGGTAACACCGCGATCGTCAAACCGCATCCGGGCGCGATCCTGCCGCTCGCGATCACGGTCCGGATCGCCCGCGACGTGCTGCGCGAAGCCGGGTTCGATCCGAACGTCGTCACGCTCCTCGCGACCGAGCCCAACGACGGCGCCCTCGTTCAGGATCTCGCGCTGCGCCCCGAAATCAAGCTGATCGACTTCACGGGCAGCACTCAGAACGGTACGTGGCTCGAACGCCATGCCCACCAGGCACAGGTCTACACCGAGAAGGCCGGCGTCAACCAGATCGTGATCGACTCGACCGACGACCTGAAAGCCGCAGCCAAGAACATCGCGTTCTCGCTGGCGCTGTACTCCGGTCAGATGTGCACCGCGCCGCAGAACATCTACGTGCCGCGCGACGGCATCCGAACGGCGGACGGCCATGCGAGCTTCGATGAAGTCGCGCAAGCCATCGCAGTGGCCGTGCAAAAACTCACTGGCGACCCGGCACGCTCGGTCGAACTGATCGGCGCAATCCAGAACGATGGCGTGACTGCGCGCATCGACGACGCTCGCCAGCTTGGCCGCGTACTCGCCGACAGCCTGACCCTGCAGCACCCCGCGTTCCCAGATGCCCGCGTGCGCACGCCGCTCGTGCTGCAACTCGACGTGGCCGATCGTGAGAAATTCACGCGGGAGTGGTTCGGCCCGATCTCGTTCGTGATCGCAACCGACTCGACCGCGCAGTCGCTCGATCTCGCCGGTGAAATCGCGGCGGAACATGGTGCGCTGACCCTCTCCGTCTACAGCACCGACGACGCGATCGTCGACGCCGCACACGATGCAGCGGTGCGCGGCGGTGTCGCGCTGTCGATCAACCTGACGGGCGGCGTGTTCGTCAACCAGTCGGCCGCGTTCTCCGATTTCCACGGTACGGGGGCGAACCCGGCAGCCAACGCGGCGCTGGCCGACCCGGCGTTCGTCGCCAACCGGTTCCGTGTGGTGCAAAGCCGCGTCCATGTTGCCCCGAAGGCGGTACCTGCGGAAGCTGGCCAAACGGCATAACCCGAATGGCCGACGTGCAAACGCCGCCACGTTCTCTACCATGAACGAATCCGCCACCCGGCGGGTTCGTTGCTCATCGATACGCCCATGACAGACGCCTACATCTGCGACGCGATTCGCACCCCCATCGGCCGCTACGGCGGCGCCCTGAAGGATGTCCGTGCCGACGATCTCGGCGCAGTGCCGCTCAAGGCGCTCGTCGAGCGCAACCGCAACGTCGACTGGACGGCGATCGACGACGTGATCTACGGCTGCGCGAACCAGGCCGGCGAAGACAACCGCAACGTCGCGCGCATGTCGGCGCTGCTCGCGGGCCTTCCGACCGCCGTGCCGGGCACGACGCTGAACCGGCTGTGCGGCTCCGGGATGGACGCGGTCGGCACGGCCGCGCGCGCGATCAAGTCGGGCGAAGCGCGCCTGATGGTCGCGGGCGGCGTCGAGACCATGACGCGCGCGCCGTTCGTGATGGGCAAGGCCGCGAGCGCGTTCGCACGCCAGGCCGACATCTTCGACACGACGATCGGCTGGCGCTTCGTCAATCCGCTGATGAAACAGCTTCACGGCGTCGATTCGATGCCGGAGACGGCCGAGAACGTCGCGGTCGACTACAACATCAGCCGCGCCGACCAGGACCTGTTCGCGCTGCGCAGCCAGCAGAAAGCCGCGCGCGCGCAGCAGGACGGCACGCTCGCCGAGGAAATCGTGTCGGTCACGATTCCGCAGAAGAAGGGCGATCCGGTCGTGGTATCGCGCGACGAACATCCGCGCGAGACGTCGCTCGAAGCGCTCGCGAAGCTGAAGGGCGTCGTGCGCCCGGATGGTTCGGTGACGGCCGGCAACGCATCGGGCGTCAACGATGGCGCGTGCGCGCTGCTGCTCGCCAATGCGCAGGCAGCCGACCAGTACGGCCTGCGCCGCCGTGCGCGCGTCGTCGGCATGGCGACGGCCGGCGTCGAGCCGCGCGTAATGGGCATCGGCCCCGCGCCGGCCACACAGAAACTGCTGCGCCAGCTCGGCATGACGATCGACCAGTTCGACGTGATCGAACTGAACGAGGCGTTTGCGGCGCAGGGTCTCGCGGTGCTGCGCATGCTCGGCGTCGCCGACGACGATCCGCGCGTGAACCCGAACGGCGGTGCGATCGCACTCGGCCACCCGCTCGGCGCATCGGGTGCCCGGCTCGTGACCACGGCGCTCCATCAACTCGAGCGTACGGGCGGCCGCTTTGCGCTCTGTACGATGTGCATCGGCGTCGGCCAGGGCATCGCACTCGCGATCGAACGCGTGTAACCGACGCACCGCGCGCCTATAACGAAGTCAGGAAGGAGACTCTGCATGTCCTATCAGGCGATTCAGCTGGATATCGATCAGGCCGCGCGTGTGGCCACGATCACCCTCAACCGCCCCGACAAGCTGAACAGCTTCACGCGGGCGATGCATCGCGAACTGCAGTCGGCACTCGATGAAGTCGAGGCGGCCGGCGCACGCGCGCTGATTCTGACGGGTGCGGGGCGCGGCTTCTGCGCGGGCCAGGACCTGGCCGACCTCGACTTCACGCCGGGCGCGTCCACCGACCTCGGCACACTGATCGACGAGCATTTCAACCCGCTGATCCGCCGCCTGCAGCGTCTGCCGATCCCGGTGATCGCCGCCGTCAACGGCACGGCGGCCGGCGCCGGAGCGAATCTCGCGCTCGCATGCGACCTCGTGCTCGCCGCCCGTTCGAGCAGTTTCATCCAGGCCTTCGTCAAGATCGGGCTCGTGCCCGATTCGGGCGGCACGTGGTTCCTGCCGCAACGCGTCGGCATGGCACGCGCGCTGGGGCTCGCACTGACCGGCGACAAGCTCGGCGCCGAACAGGCTGAACAATGGGGCCTGATCTGGCGTGCGGTCGACGACGACACACTCACCGCGTCAGCCCGCCAGCTCGCGACCCAGCTCGCACAGCAGCCGACGCTCGCGATCGCGTCGATCAAGCAATCGATGCGCGACAGCGTCACGAACACGCTCGACCAGCAGCTCGACCTGGAGCGCGACCTGCAGCGCAAGCTGGGCCAGTCGCACGACTATGCGGAAGGTGTGCAGGCATTCATCGAGAAGCGCGCACCGTGCTTCGAGGGGCGTTGACATGACGAACGCCAGCGCCACGCTCGATCCCGATTCGCTCGCTCGCGCCACCGCGCGGGCCATGTACGACGCCGACGCATGCAGCCGCGCGTTCGGCATGGAGATCGCGGAAGTACGCGCGGGCTACGCACGCCTGCAGATGCGCGTACGGCCCGAATTCCTGAACGGGCATCAGACCTGCCATGGCGGGATCATCTTCACGCTCGCCGATTCGACGTTCGCGTTCGCGTGCAACTCGTACAACCTGAATACGGTCGCCGCCGGCTGCTCGATCGAGTTCCTGCGCCCCGTGCATGGCGACGACGTGCTGACGGCCGAGGCGATCGAACAGGCGCGCGCCGGCCGCCAGGGCATCTACGACATCCGCGTCACGAACCAGACCGGCGAAACGGTCGCGATGTTTCGCGGCAAATCCGCCCAGATCAAGGGCACGGTCATCCCGGAAGACCGCTGACGTCGACGGCTCGCACATAACAAACACTGGAGACTTGCATGACTACCCCGCTACCGCTCGAGCCGATCGAGACCGCCTCACGCGACGAGCTGACCGCGCTGCAGCTCGAACGCCTCAAGTGGTCGCTCCGGCATACGTATGAGCACTCCCCCGTCTATCGTCGCAAGTTCGACGAAGCGGGCGTGCATCCCGACGACCTGAAGACGCTCGCGGACCTGTCGCGCTTCCCGTTCACGACCAAGGGTGACCTGCGCGACAGTTATCCGTTCGGGATGTTCGCGGTGCCGCAGGACCAGATCTCGCGCATCCACGCGTCATCGGGCACGACCGGCAAGCCGACGGTCGTCGGCTATACGGCAGGCGACATCGACACGTGGGCGAATCTCGTCGCGCGCTCGATTCGCGCCGCCGGTGCGCGCCGCGGCGACAAGGTGCACATCAGCTACGGCTACGGCTTGTTCACGGGCGGGCTCGGTGCACACTACGGCGCCGAACGCGCAGGACTGACCGTGATCCCGTTCGGCGGCGGCCAGACGGAGAAGCAGGTACAACTGATCCAGGATTTCCGGCCGGACATCATCATGGTCACGCCGAGCTACATGCTGTCGATTGCCGACGAAATCGAGCGCCAGGGCCTCGATCCCGCGCAGAGCTCGCTGCGCATCGGCATCTTCGGCGCGGAGCCGTGGACCAACGACATGCGCGTCGCGATCGAGCAGCGGATGGGCATCGACGCAGTCGACATCTACGGGCTGTCCGAAGTGATGGGCCCCGGCGTCGCGTCCGAATGCGTCGAGACCAAGGACGGCCCGACCATCTGGGAAGATCACTTCTATCCGGAAATCATCGATCCTGAAACCGGCGAAGTGCTTCCGGACGGCGAGCTCGGCGAACTCGTGTTCACGTCGCTGACGAAGGAGGCGCTGCCGATCGTCCGCTACCGGACACGCGACCTCACGCGCCTGTTGCCCGGCACCGCTCGCACGATGCGCCGGATGGAAAAGATCACCGGCCGCTCGGACGACATGATGATCGTGCGCGGCGTCAACGTGTTCCCGACGCAAATCGAGGAGCAGTTGCTCAAGCAGCGCGTGCTCGCACCGCACTATCAGATCGTGCTGACGAAGGAAGGCCCGCTCGACGTGCTGACGCTCAACGTCGAGCCCTGCCCCGACACCGCGCCGGACACGGCGGCGATCCACGCGGCGAAACAGGCGCTCGCGCACGACATCAAGTCGCTGATCGGCGTGACCGCCGTGATCAACGTGCTGCCCGTGAACGGGATCGAGCGCTCGGTCGGCAAGGCGCGCCGCGTCGTCGACAAGCGCAAGGGCTGACGGCTGACGCTACGCGCCGGCCGCGCGGAGCGGCAATCCCGTTGCGCAAAAAGACAAACAGCCCGATCGGCCAACACCGATCGGGCTGTGTTCTTCTGCCACGTCGTTCAACGCGACCGGCGCATTACACGAACCGAAACCACACGGGTGCACCGCGATCAGACCGACGCACCCCGGGCGCACCATCGCGCCCACGAATGCCGCGCCTCATGCGTGAGCGCCCCCCCGGCAGCCCACGCCGCCTCACGTCACGAATTCGGGAACAGCAGCCACATCCGGCCGACCTGTTTCATCCGGCCGGCCTGATCGCCTGCGTCGTCGCCGAGCCCCCAGAAATAGTCGGCCCGCACGCCGCCCTTGATCGCGGAGCCCGTATCCTGCGCGAATACGAGCCGGTTCATTGGCGTATTCGTCAGCGGACGCGTTGTCTGCAGGAACACGGGCGTGCCGAGCGGGATCGACGACGGATCGACCGCGATCGAACGCTCCGGCGTCAGCGGCACGCCAAGCGCGCCGATCGGACCGTCCGCGCCGCCGTGCGGTGCATCTTCCTTGGTCGGCATGTCGCGGAAGAACACGAACCGCGGATTCGTGTCGAGCAACGCGTCAACGCGGTTCGGGTTCGCCTTCGCCCACGCCTTGATGCCCTGCATCGTCGCCTGCGCGGGCGTCAGCTCGCCGCGGTCGAGCAGCCACTTGCCGATCGAGCGGTACGGCTGGTTGTTGGTGCCGCCGAAGCCGACCCGCATCACCGAACCGTCGTCGAGCAACACGCGCCCCGAGCCCTGCACCTGCAGGAAGAACGCCTCGATCGGATCGTCGACCCACACGAGTTCGTTGCCGCTCAGGAGACCCGCGCGCTCGAGTTGCGCGCGTGCCGGCAGTGCGGCGCCTGCGCGATAACCGGCCGGCCAGCGATAGAGCGCGTACTGATACGGGCCGCGGCGCACGCGCGAGCCATGCAGCAGCGGCTCGTAATAGCCGGTCACGAGCCCGTCGAGCGTACCGTCGGTGTTCGCAAACTGGAACGGCGTGAAATACGTTTCGAAGAAGGTGCGTGCGCTGCTGACGTCGAGCTCGTCGAGCCGGTCGGCGGCTGCGCAAGCGCGCTGCCAGGCCGGCTGGCGCGCGAGCCGCACGCAGTTCTGCCGCAACGCGGCCGTCGCGCCGAGCAACGAATCGTCCTGCCAGCCCGGCACCTGCTGCCACGCAACCGGCGTGAGCCGCTTCGCGGCAACCTGCCCCGGCACGATCGCCGCGCCGGTCGGCGGCTTGAGCGTTGACGTTCGCGTCGGCGCGCCGCCGCACGCGGCAAGCAGCGCCGCGGCTGCGGCCGCCGCAACCCAGCCGACCAACCGGGGCCCAAACCACATACAATGTTCGTTCTTGATGGAAACCGCCATGTCAGATTTTCTCGACCAATATCCGATGCTCATCTTCGCGCTCGAAGCCTTCGTAGCGCTTGCCCTGCTGATCTTCATCGTCGTGTGGACGTCGTCGGGCAGAAAGAAGCACGCCCGCAACAACGATCGCCAGCCGCGCTGACGCGCTTCGCACGCTCAATGCAGCGTGCGCGGCATGTGCAGTGCAAACTCCTCGACCGGCGCCTCGAAACGCTCGCCGTCCTCCGCCACGCAGAAGTACGCGCCACGCATCGTACCGACCGGCGTCGCGATCACGGCCCAGCTCGTGTATTCGAACTGCTCGCCCGGCTGCAGCAGCGGCTGGTGCCCGACGACGCCGAGCCCCTTCACTTCCTGCACGTGGCTCTCGCTGTCCGTGATGATCCAGTGACGCGCGATCAACTGCGCCGCGACCTGTCCCGTGTTGCGGATCGTCAGCGTGTACGCGAATGCGTATTGACGGCGATCGGGGTCGGATTGTTCCGGCAAGTAGCTGGTTTTCACCGAAACGGTGAACTGATACTGACTCATGGTGTTTCCACTGGAGGGTGACTGTCCGTGCCGGCGTGGGCGACGGGGCCGCGGACGCGCCGCTTTGGTTCGGCATTCTGCTTGATGCGGATTCGGGCCGCAACCGCGCGGCCCGCCGCCGCGCGCCGGCCGCCGGGCGGTAGAATGTCGGTTTTGCGCCGCAACGTCCCCCGCTCCCCTGCCATGACCCAATTCCGCATCGCTCCCAGCATCCTGTCGGCCGATTTCGCACGGCTCGGCGAAGAAGTCCGTAACGTGGTCGCCGCCGGCGCCGACTGGATTCACTTCGACGTGATGGACAACCATTATGTGCCGAACCTGACGATCGGCCCGCTCGTGTGCGAAGCGATCCGCCCGCACGTGCAGGTGCCGATCGACGTGCACCTGATGGTGCGCCCGGTCGACCGGATCGTGCCCGATTTTGCGAAGGCCGGTGCGAACCTGATCAGCTTCCACCCGGAAGGCTCGGATCACATCGACCGCACGCTGTCGCTGATCCGCGACCACGGCTGCAAGGCCGGCCTCGTATTCAACCCGGCCACGCCGCTGAACTACCTCGACCACGTGATGGACCGCCTCGACTTCGTGCTGCTGATGTCGGTCAACCCCGGCTTCGGCGGCCAGTCGTTCATTCCGGAAACGCTGAACAAGCTGCGCGAAGCACGCGCGCGCATCGACACATACACCGAGCGCACGGGCCGCGAGATCCTGCTCGAGGTCGACGGCGGCGTGAAAACCGACAACATCGCGGAAATCGCCGCGGCCGGTGCCGACACCTTCGTCGCGGGTTCGGCGATCTTCGGCAAGCCCGACTACCGGAAGGTGATCGACGAGATGCGCGCCGCGCTCGCCACCGTCGAGCGGAGCTGACGCCGTGGCCGAATCGTCGCTCGCCGGCCATGCGCCGGCCGGGGCCGCAACGGACGCCGCCCCGATCCGCTTCGCCGCGCCGCGCATCGACGCGGCGCTGATCGATCTTGACGGCACGATGGTCGACACGGCCGACGATTTCACGGCCGGCCTGAACGGGATGCTCGCGCAGCTCGATGTGCCGGCCACGTCGCGCGACGAGGTGATCGGCTACGTCGGCAAAGGCTCCGAACACCTGATCCAGAGCGTGCTGAAGCCGCGCTTCTCGGCCGCCGAGGCGCACGCGCGCTTCGACGACGCACTGGCGATCTACCAGACTGAATACGCGAAGATCAACGGCCGCCATACGCGCCTCTATCCGGACGTGGCCGCCGGTCTCGACGCGCTGCGCGCGGCCGGCATCCGGCTCGCATGCGTGACGAACAAGCCGCACCGCTTTGCGGTCGAGCTGCTCGAGCAATACGGGCTGGCCGATCGCTTCGGCATCGTGCTCGGCGGCGACAGCGTCGCGCGCAAGAAACCCGACCCGCTGCCGATGCTGACGGCTTGCGACGCGCTCGGTGTCGCGCCGGACGCAGCGGTCGCGATCGGCGACTCGGAAAACGACGCACTGGCGGGCCGCGCGGCCGGGATGGCGACGCTGACGGTGCCGTACGGCTACAACCACGGCAAAGCTATACAAACGATAAATTCGGATGGTATAGTCGATTCGTTGCTGGTCGCAGCCCGCGCGATCACCGCGCACAACGCCGGCCGGCCAACCCTCTGATTATTTCTTCCATCCGCATGTTTCTGAATAAAAAACGGAGTCTGAGCAGCATCGACCGGGGAGCCTGGCCCTGGCGTCGCTGGTCGCGCTAACCTCTTCGATGAGGTACGCTGAAGCACGTCTTCAGCGCCGTTTTTTATCTCGCTGCGCATCCGCGCGCCGATCGTCGCACCACCTCGAGTTCCACCGCGTCCGAACGCTTGCGTTCAGGATCGGCCGCAGGCTCGCGACGTTCACGCCCGGAGTGCCGGCCGGCAACAGGCACTTCTCGATCGACCGCCCTTTCGCCGACGGCAACCCGCGCAGCGTCAAGTGATCCCTGGCGCACGCCGCCGCTCGTCCCGAACAGGACCGGAACATGACCGAACTCGAATTCCAATCGCTCGCGAACGAAGGCTACAACCGTATCCCGCTGATCGCGGAAGCCCTCGCCGATCTCGAAACGCCGCTGTCCCTCTACCTGAAGCTGGCCCAGCCCGAACGTGCGGGCGCCAACTCGTTCCTGCTCGAATCGGTGGTCGGCGGCGAACGCTTCGGCCGCTACTCGTTCATCGGCCTGCCCGCCCGCACGCTCGTGCGCACCCGCAACGGCGTGTCGGAAGTCGTGCGCGACGGCCAGGTCGTCGAGACGCATGACGGCGACCCGTTCCAGTTCATCGAATCGTTCCAGGCGCGCTTCAAGGTGGCGCAGCGCCCGGGCCTGCCGCGCTTCTGCGGCGGCCTCGCCGGCTATTTCGGCTACGACGCGGTGCGCTATATCGAGAAGAAGCTCGCGAACACCGCGCCGCGCGACGATCTCGGCCTGCCCGACATCCAGTTGCTGCTGACCGAGGAAGTCGCGGTGATCGACAACCTCGCCGGCAAGCTGTACCTGATCATCTACGCGGACCCGGGCCAGCCGGAAGCCTACGCGAAGGCGAAACACCGCCTGCGCGAACTGAAGCAGCGCCTGCGCACGACCGTGCAGCCGCCCGTCACGTCGGCGAGCGTGCGCACCGAGACGTTCCGCGAGTTCAAGAAGGAAGACTATCTGGCCGCCGTGCGCCAGGCGAAGGAATACATCGCGGCCGGCGAACTGATGCAGATCCAGGTCGGCCAGCGGCTGACGAAGCCGTACCGCGACAATCCGCTGTCGCTGTATCGCGCGCTGCGTTCACTGAATCCGTCGCCGTACATGTACTACTACAACTTCGGCGATTTCCACGTGGTCGGCGCGTCGCCTGAAATCCTCGTACGCCAGGAAAAGCGAGGCGAGGACCAGATCGTCACGATTCGCCCGCTCGCCGGCACGCGCCCGCGCGGCAACACGCCCGAGCGCGACGCGGAACTCGCGACCGAGCTGCTCAACGATCCGAAGGAGATCGCCGAGCACGTGATGCTGATCGACCTCGCGCGCAACGACGTCGGCCGCATCGCCGAAATCGGCTCGGTGCAGGTGACCGACAAGATGGTCATCGAGAAGTACTCGCACGTGCAGCACATCGTCAGCTCGGTCGAAGGCAAGCTGAAGCCCGGCATGACGAACTACGACGTGCTGCGCGCGACGTTCCCGGCCGGCACGCTGTCCGGCGCGCCGAAGGTGCGCGCGATGGAGCTGATCGACGAGCTCGAGCCGATCAAGCGCGGGCTGTACGGCGGTGCGGTGGGCTACCTGTCGTTCTCGGGCGAGATGGATCTCGCGATCGCGATCCGCACGGGCCTGATCCACAACGGCAACTTGTATGTGCAAGCGGCGGCCGGCGTCGTCGCGGATTCGGTGCCCGAATCCGAATGGCAAGAGACCGAAAACAAGGCGCGCGCGGTGCTGCGTGCGGCCGAACAGGTCCAGGACGGCCTCGATAGCGACTTCTGACCGGAGACTGACCATGCTGCTCATGATCGACAACTACGACTCGTTCACCTACAACCTGGTCCAGTACTTCGGCGAACTGGGCGAGGACGTGCACACGTACCGCAACGACGAAATCACGCTCGACGACATCGCGCGCCTGAATCCCGCCGCGATCTGCCTGTCGCCGGGCCCGAGCAACCCGCAGCACGCAGGCATCACGCTCGACGTGCTGCGCGAATTTTCGGGCAAGAAGCCGATCCTCGGCGTCTGCCTCGGCCACCAGGCGATCGGCGAAGCATTCGGCGGCCGCGTCGTGCGCGCGAAGACCATCATGCACGGCAAGGTGAGCCGGATCGAAACGGACTGCCGCGGCGTGTTCGCCGACTTGCCGAAGCATTTCGACGTCACGCGCTACCACTCGCTCGCGATCGAGCGCGAATCGCTGCCCGACTGCCTCGAGGTGTCCGCCTGGACCGACGACGGCGAAATCATGGGCGTACGCCACAAGACGCTGCCGATCGAAGGCGTGCAGTTCCACCCGGAATCGATCCTGTCCGAGCACGGCCATGCGCTGCTCGAAAATTTCCTGAAGCAGGCGCACGCCGCAGCCGCGCAAGCCGCCTGACTGGAGCCTCACGATGACGATTACCCCGCAGGAAGCGCTGCAGCGCACGATCGAGCACCGCGAGATCTTCCACGACGAGATGCTGCACCTGATGCGGCTCATCATGCGCGGCGACATGTCGCCCGTGATGGCCGCCGCGATCATCACCGGGCTGCGCGTGAAGAAGGAGACGATCGGCGAGATCGCCGCCGCCGCGACCGTGATGCGCGAATTCGCGAACCACGTCGACGTGCAGGACAACTCGAACTTCGTCGACATCGTCGGCACCGGCGGCGACGGCTCGCACACGTTCAACATCTCGACCGCGTCGATGTTCGTCACGGCAGCGGCCGGCGCGAAAGTCGCGAAACACGGCAACCGCGGCGTGTCGAGCAAGTCCGGCAGCGCCGACGTGCTCGAGGCGCTCGGCGTGAACATCGACCTGCAGTCGGACCAGGTTGCCGCGTCGATCGCCGAAACGGGCATGGGCTTCATGTTCGCGCCGAACCATCACCCGGCGATGAAGAACATCGCGGCCGTGCGCCGCGAGCTCGGCGTGCGCACGATCTTCAACATCCTCGGCCCGCTGACCAATCCGGCCGGCGCGCCGAACCAGTTGATGGGCGTGTTCCACCCCGACCTCGTCGGCATCCAGGTGCGCGTGATGCAGCGCCTCGGCGCGCAGCACGTGCTCGTCGTGTACGGCAAGGACGGGATGGACGAGGTCTCGCTCGGCGCCGCGACGCTCGTCGGCGAATTGCGCGACGGCAAGGTGCACGAATACGAGATCCATCCGGAGGACTTCGGCCTGCAGATGGTGTCGAACCGCACGCTGAAGGTGGAAAATGCCGAAGAATCGCGCACGATGCTGCTCGGCGCGCTGGACAACCAGCCGGGCGTCGCCCGCGAGATCGTCACGCTGAACGCGGGCACCGCGCTTTATGCGGCGAACGTCGCCGAATCGATCGCGGACGGCATCCAGCTCGCCCGCGAAGCGATCGCGAGCGGCAAGGCCCGCGCGAAAGTCGACGAACTCGTGCGCTTCACGCAGCAGTTCAAGCGCTGACTCCCCTTACGACTCAAGCAGGAATCCACATGAGCGACATTCTCGACCGAATCATCGCCGTCAAGCGCGAAGAAGTCGCGGCGGCCATCCGCAGCACGCCGCTCGAGGCACTGAAGCTGGACGCATCCGCGCGCGACCTGCGCGACTTCGTCGGTGCGCTGCGTGCGAAGCATGCGGCCGGCGACGCCGCGGTGATCGCCGAAATCAAGAAGGCAAGCCCGTCGAAGGGCGTGCTGCGCGAGCATTTCGTACCGGCCGACATCGCGCGCTCGTATGCAGCGCACGGCGCCGCGTGCCTGTCGGTGCTGACCGACGAACAGTTCTTCCAGGGCAGCGTCCGCTACCTCGAAGAGGCACGTGCGGCCTGCACGCTGCCGGTGCTGCGCAAGGACTTCATCGTCGACGCGTACCAGATCCTCGAAGCACGCGCGATGGGCGCCGACGCGATCCTGCTGATCGCCGCCGCGCTCGATACGCCGCTGATGCAGGATCTCGAAGCGTATGCGCACTCGCTCGGACTCGCCGTGTTGGTCGAAGTGCACGACCGCAACGAGATGGAACAGGCGTTGACGCTCAAGACGCCGCTGCTCGGCATCAACAACCGCAACCTGCGCACGTTCGAGACGTCGATCCAGACCTCGCTCGACATGCTCGACATGATTCCGCAGGACCGGATCGTCGTGACCGAATCGGGCATCCTGTCGCGTACCGACGTCGACACGATGCGCGCGGCGAACGTGAACACGTTCCTCGTCGGCGAAGCGTTCATGCGCGCCGAGCAGCCGGGCGAGGAACTCGCGCGGATGTTCTTCTGATGGCGATCGAAAAGGAAATCAAGCTCGCGCTGCCGGCCGGCCAGGCCGAGGCCGCGCGGCGCTTCTTCGAGACGCTGACCGGCGAACCCGGCCACGACATCACGCTCGCGAACGTCTATTACGACACGCCCGATCTCGCGCTGGCGCGCTCGAAGAGCGCGGTGCGCGTGCGCCGTGCGCCGCAAGGCTGGCTGCAGACGTTCAAGACGGTCGGCAGCGCGGAAGGCGGCCTGCATCGCCGCCACGAATGGGAACTGCCTGTCGCCGGCGACGCGCTCGAGATCGATGCGCTCGTCGCGGCCTGCGACGTGCCGGAAGCCGCCGCCGCACTGAATGACGCGGCGGGCGCGCTGCACGCGCTGTTCCGCACGGATTTTTCGCGTACGCTGTGGCGCATCGCAATCGGCGGCGCAACCGTCGAAGCCGCGGTGGACCTCGGCGAGATCGTCGTCCAGGCGGAACACGAAACGCGCCGCGAACCGATCAGCGAAATCGAACTCGAACTGATCGACGGCCCGGAAGCGGCGCTCGCGACGCTCGCCGCCGAACTGCAGCAGGCGCTGCCGGGCCTCGCTCCCGAAAACATCAGCAAGGCGCAACGCGGCTACCGGCTGCGCGCGCAATAAACACGCATCACGCATGGCAACCCGCAAGACTCCCCGCGCGCCGCAACAGGCGTCGCTGTTCGATGATCCCGCGCCGGAAACGGCACCGGCCGATCTTCCGTCCCCGGCTTCCGCGTCGCCCGCGGCCGGGCGCAAGCCCACAAGGAAAGCCGCTGCGCCGGCCCCGGCCTCTACGGCTCCTCAGCCCGTTGCCGCCGACGTCCCGCACCTCGCCGCGCAATTCGACGCGCTGCCGGCCGTCTGGCGCGACGTGCTGAAACCCTTTACCGACAGTGACGCGTACGCGCCGCTGTGCCGCTTCGTCGATGACGAGCGTGCGGCCGGCAAGTCGGTCTACCCGACCGACGTGTTCCGCGCGCTGCGCCTCACGAGCCCGGACGACGTAAAGGTCGTGATCCTCGGCCAGGACCCGTACCACGGCGACGATCGCGGCACGCCGCAGGCGCACGGTCTCGCGTTCTCGGTGCCGCCGGCCGTCCGCACGCCGCCGTCGCTGCGCAACATCTTCAAGGAAATCGCCGCGAACTTCGGTCACGACACGCCGCGCCACGGCTGCCTCGACACGTGGGCGCGCCAGGGCGTGCTGCTGCTCAACACCGTGCTGACGGTCGAGCGCGGCGCGGCCGCGAGCCACGCGAAGCGCGGCTGGGAGCAATGCACGGACACGCTGATCCGCGAACTCGCCGGCCGCCATCGCGGGCTCGTCTTCATGCTGTGGGGTGCGCACGCGCAGGCGAAGCGCGCACTGTTCGACGCGAGCGCGCATTGCGTGCTCGAGGCGCCGCATCCGTCGCCGCTGTCCGCGCACCGCGGCTTCCTCGGCTGCCGCCATTTCGCGCTCGCGAACGACTATCTGGTCGAAGCAGGCCGCGAACCGATCGACTGGCGCCTGCCGGAAGTGGCCGAGACGCTCGCGTAACGGCCGTGCCGGTTCTTTCACCGGCAGGAATGCAAAAACGCCGCGCCCTTTCCGGGACGCGGCGTTTTTTTCGGACGATGCAGCGGGTGCGTCGCACCCGCATCGACCTTACGCGGCAGCGATCGCTTCGCGTGCGCTGGCGAGCGCGGCGCTCTGCGCATCCGGCCCGAGGTTCAGGCCTTCCGCGAAGATGAAGCTCACGTCGGTCATGCCGACGAAGCCGAGGAACGTACGCAGGTACGGCGTCTGGCTGTCGTTCGGCGTACCGGCGTACTTGCCGCCGCGGGCCGTCACGACGTGGACCTTCTTGCCCTTGATCAGGCCTTCCGGACCGTTCTCGGTGTAGCGGAACGTGACGCCTGCACGTGCGATCCAGTCGAAGTACGTCTTCAGTTGCGACGAGATGCCGAAGTTGTACATCGGCGCGCCGATCACGATGATGTCGGCGGCTTGCAGTTCGGCGATCAGCGCATCGCTCTTCGCGACGATCGCATTCTGTTCCGCGGTGCGGTTCTCGGCCGGCGTGAAGAACGCGCCGAGCACCGATTCGTCGAGGTGCGGCAGCGCATCGGCGAGCAGATCGCGAACCACGACCTCTGCGCCGGGGTTCGATTGTTGCAGCTTTGCCGTCAGTTCGTTGGCCAGCAGCGTGGATTGCGCACCTTGCGAACGCGCAGCGGAATTGATTTGCAGAATGGTCGTCATGTCAGGCTCCGGTTGGGCTGCGCTTCGGTAGCGCGAGTGACGCCATTGTGCGTGGCCGCATTGGCCGGAAAAAGCGGGTTCAGGGCGACGGATTGTTGCAGCAGTAGAACAATTACGACTCGCGCCCCGATTCCCGCTACCGTGCACTCAGCCCTTCAGCCAGGCTTCCCGGGCCTTCGATGCCGCGGCCGGCTTCGCTGCCGCCGTCAGCCGGTAGCGCGTGACTTCCGGGCCGTCGAGCTTCAGTTTCGCGGTGCGCAGCTCGTCGCGGCGGAACGCGTGAACCTCGACCTTGTCGCCCGGCCGGTAGCGTGCGAGCAGCGCGTCAAGGTTGGTGCCGGTGACGCGCAACCCGTCGACCGCGATCAGCGTATCGCCGGCCGACAGCCCTGCGCGATGCGCTGCGCCGCCTTCATAGACAGCCGCGAACGTGCAGTCCGCGCCGCCGCGCAGGCGCGCGCCGATCGTCGGCTTCGCGGCCGCGCCGTTCGCGACATCGGGCGCGAGCGTCACGCCGAACGGCGCGAGCAGCTCGCCGAGCGGCAGGTCGCGCGTGCCGTGCACGGCGTCGGCGAACAGGCGGCCGAGCGCGACGCCCGTCGCCTCTTCGATCAGCGCCTCGACTTCGTTTTCCTCGACGCCCGCCTGCTTGCCGCGATAGAAATCGCGACCGTAGCGTTGCCACAACAGGCGCATCACGTCATCGAGCGACTTGCGATTGCGCGTCTGCGCGCGGATCGCGAGATCGAACGCGAGCGCGACGAGCGAACCCTTCGTGTAGTAGCTGACGATCGCGTTGGTCGCGTTCTCGTCCTGACGGTAGTACTTGATCCACGCATCGAACGAGCTTTCCGCGACGCTCTGCTTGAGCCGGCCCGTGCCGCGCAGCACGCCGCCGACCGTGCGGCCGAGCGCCGCGAAATATTCGTCCTGCGACATCAGCCCGCTGCGCACCAGCATCAGGTCGTCGTAATACGACGTGAAGCCTTCGAACAGCCACAGCAGCGACGTGTAGTTCTCGCGCGTCAGGTCGTACGGTACGAACGCCGCCGGCTTGATGCGCTTCACGTTCCACGTGTGGAAGTACTCGTGACTGCAGAGGCCGAGATACGTGCGATAGCCTTCCGACGTCTCGGGCCGCCCCTTCACCGGCAGGTCGGTGCGGTTGCAGATCAGCGCGGTCGATGCGCGATGCTCGAGGCCGCCGTAGCCGTCGCTGACCGCGAGCGTCATGAACACGTAGCGGTCCATCGGCGCCTTCTTCGATTTCGGCTCGAACAGCGCGATCTGCGCTTCGCACACGCGTTTCAGGTCGGTCTTCAGCCGCTCCAGGTCGAGCTGCGTCACGCGCCCCGCGATCACGATGTCGTGCGGCACGCCGTGCGCGTCGAATGTCGCGAGCGCGAATTCGCCGATCGTCACCGGATGGTCGGAAAGCTCGTCGTAGTTCGCTGCACCATACGCGCCGAAGCCGTAGCGCTTCGTGCCGCGCGCCTCGGGCAGCGCGGTGCCGACGCGCCACGCGCGGAATGCCGCGCCGGCCGGCTTCGCGATGTCGACCTCGCACGGCGCATCCTCGCGACCGGCGACGCTCAGGAACACGGCCGTCGCGTTGAAGAAGCCGCCCGATTCGTCGAGATACGCGGAGCGCACCGACAGGTCCCACGCATACACGTCGTAGCGCAGCGTCAGTGCGCCGGTCACGGGCGCGGCCTGCCACGTGTGCTTGTCGGTCTTCGCGATCCGCACCTTGCGGCCCGCGTCGTTGAACGCGCCGAGCGTCACGATGTTGCGCGCGAACTCGCGCACGAGGTAGCTGCCCGGAATCCACACCGGCAGCGAGAAGCGCTGGCCTTCGGGATCGGGATCGGCGACCGTCACCGACACTTCGAACAGGTGCGCGGCGAGATCTTTCGGGACAATCGAATAGCGGATCGGCTGGGTCATCGTGGCAATCGGTCGGGGCGGCGAAAACGAAGAGAGGCGCCGGCAGATCATGCGGGCGCCCCTCGCTGGCCGGGCCTGCGGCCCGGCGTGTCGGTCGGTTACTTGCTCGAGGCGAGCGCCTGGTTGAGCTGGTCGGCCGATACCGCGCCCGGCAGGCGGCGGCCGTCCGGCAGGAAGATCGTCGGCGTGCCCGTGACGTTCATCCCGCGGCCAAGCGCGAGGTTCTTGTCGAGCGCGGTGGTATCGCAGGTACCGGCGCCGGACGGCGCACGGTGGTCGAGCATCCAGCCCTCCCACGTCTTCGCGCGGTCGGTCGCGCACCAGATCGCCTTCGACTTCACGGTCGAATCCGGCGACAGCACCGGGTACAGGAACGTGTAGACGGTGACGTTGTCGACCGACTGCAGCGTCGTCTCGAGCTTCTTGCAATACGGGCAGTTCGGATCGGAGAACACCGCGATCTTGCGTGCGCCGTTGCCCTTGACGACCTTGATCGCATTCGCGAACGGCAGGCTCGCGAAGTCGATCTTGTTGACTTCGGACAGGCGTGCGTCGGTCAGGTTCTTGTGCGTCTTGGTGTCGACGAGATCGCCGAGCAGCACGTAGTCGCCGGCCGCGTCGCTATAGATGATCTGCGAGCCGAGGTTGACTTCGTAAAGGCCCGCGACCGGCGATTTCGACACGCTCTTGATCGGCGCGTCGCTGCCGAGACGGGCCTGCAGCGTGGCTTTCAGCTTGTCGGTGGTCTGGTCGGCCTGCGCGGTGCAGCCCAGCGTCGCCATCGTGACGGCCAGCGCCAGCGACGCGATCCGGATCGTTTTTTTCATCGAAATCTTCCTTCAGCTCAATCGGTATGCACGGCACAGTGTACGCCGTAACGGAACCGAGTCCGACCGGCGAAGCGGCCGAAGGTTCGATCAGCCGAGCGCGGCCGACACGAGCCAGCGCTTCACAAGCGGCTGCGCCCCGACGAAGGCCATGCCCGCATTGCGCACGGCCTTCGCGAGCGAGCCCGGCACCGCGAACAGCCGCTGCAGCCCGTCGGTCGCGACCATCAGCGCACGGATGTCCTCGCGGCGCGAACGCTCGTAGCGGCGCAGCAGCACCGTATCGCCGAGGTTGCGGAAACTTTCCTTGCCCGCGATCGCGTCGGCGAGCGCCGCGACGTCGCGCAGCCCGAGGTTCATCCCCTGCCCCGCGAGCGGGTGGATCAGGTGCGCGGCATCGCCGACGAGCGCGACGCGCGGCGCGATCAGCTTGTCGACCGTCTGCAGCGCCAGCGGGAAGCCGGCGGCCGGCGTCACGCATTCGAGCGTGCCGACCTGGCCGTGCGACACGCGCTCGACCTCGGCCGCAAGCTGCGCCGGATCGAGTGCGAGCAGTTTGTCCGCATGCGCGGTGTGCGCGGACCACACGAGCGACACGTGGCCGTCCGGCAGCGGCAGCAGCGCGACGATCTCGCCTTCGTGGAACCATTGCCAGGCCGTCTCGCGGTGCGGCAGCGACGCCTTGAAGTTCGCGACGACGCCCGTCTGCCGGTAGTCGCGCCGTTCGACCCTGGCCCCCATTTGGGAGCGTACCCATGAATGCGCGCCGTCTGCGCCGACGACGAGGTCCGCTTCCAGCACCTGCCCCGACGACAGCGTGAGCACGGCCGCATCGTCGCGCACGTCGAAGCCCTGCGCGCGCGCATCGAACCACGTCAGGTTCGGCTGGAACCGCAGCGCGGCGTCGAGCGAGGTTTCGACCAGCGACGATTCGGCGATCCACGCAAGCTGCGGCACGGAGGCCTGGTACGCGGAGAAATGCAGTTCGGCATGCGCATCGCCGTACACGCGCATGTCGTAGACGGGCGCGAGCCGGCTGTGGTCGAGCGCCTGCCAGACCCGCAGCCGCTCGAGCAAGGCCTGCGAGCTGGACGACAGCGCGTAGACGCGTGTGTCGAACGCGAGATCGGCGGGGCGCGGCGTGGCCGGCTGGGCGAGCAAGGCAGTCTTGTAGCCGGACTGGGTCAGCGCGAGCGCGGCCGTCTTGCCGACGAGCCCGCCGCCGACCACGGCGACGTCGAAGGAGTGGTGGGCAGTCATGGCGGGCATTATAGCCGCGGGGCCAAACCCTTACGCGGCCGGACTTTGCGGGAAATCAGCAGAATCGCAGGCCGATGCGGCCGCGCGGCGGCCCGCCGCATCGGCCGTTCGGCGCAACCCCGGAATCCGGGGCGTCGGCACGGTACAATAGCGCCTTTGACCGTCGGCCTGCCGCGCCCCAGGCGCCGGCCGCCCTTTTTTCCCGCGCCGCCGTGCCCTGTCCGGCCGCGCCGCCTTACCCGTCCGAAGGATTCCATGAGTCTCAAATGCGGCATCGTCGGCTTGCCCAACGTCGGCAAGTCCACCCTGTTCAATGCGCTGACCAAGGCCGGCATCGCCGCCGAGAACTACCCGTTCTGCACGATCGAGCCGAACGTCGGCATCGTCGAAGTGCCCGATACGCGCCTGAAGGGGCTCTCCGAGATCGTCAAGCCCGAGCGCGTCGTGCCGGCCGTCGTCGAATTCGTCGACATCGCGGGCCTCGTCGCGGGCGCAAGCAAGGGTGAAGGCCTCGGCAACCAGTTCCTCGCGAACATCCGCGAAACCGATGCGATCACGCACGTCGTGCGCTGCTTCGAGGACGAGAACGTCATTCACGTGGCCGGCAAGGTCAGCCCGATCGACGACATCGAGGTGATCAACACCGAACTCGCGCTCGCCGATCTCAGCACCGTCGAGAAGGCGCTCACGCGGTATTCGAAGGCCTCGAAGTCGGGCAACGACAAAGAAGCGGCCAAGCTCGTCGCGGTGCTCGACAAGGTGCGCGCGCAGCTCGACCAGGGCAAGGCCGTGCGCGGCCTCGCGCTGTCGGACGACGAAGAGGCGCTGCTCAAGCCGTTCTGCCTGATCACCGCGAAGCCTGCGATGTACGTCGCCAACGTGAAGGACGACGGCTTCGAGAACAATCCGCACCTCGATGCGGTGCGCAAGTACGCTGAAAGCGAGAATGCGCCGGTGGTCGCCGTGTGCGCGGCAATCGAGGCGGAAATCGCCGATCTCGACGACGCGGACAAGGAAGCGTTCCTCGCCGACATGGGCATGGCAGAGCCGGGCCTCGACCGCGTGATCCGCGCGGGCTTCAAGCTGCTCGGCCTGCAGACCTACTTCACCGCGGGCGTGAAGGAAGTGCGCGCGTGGACGATCCATATCGGCGACACGGCGCCGCAGGCGGCCGGCGTGATCCACACCGACTTCGAGCGCGGCTTCATCCGCGCGCAGACGATCGCGTTCGACGACTTCATCGCGTACAAGGGTGAACAGGGCGCGAAGGAAGCCGGCAAGATGCGCGCGGAAGGGAAGGAATATGTCGTGCACGACGGGGATGTGATGAACTTCCTGTTCAACGTCTGACACCTGCATCGGCACGATGCCGTGCGATTCGCATGGCATCGCGCAGCACGTGCTCCGGCACGGCAAACAAATGGCCCGACCGGCAAGCGCCGATCGGGCCATTTTTCATCGCGGAATTTCCCCGCCAGCCGACGGCGAACGCTTGCGCCCGCCGCCGCTTCGCCGCTGCCTCACATCGCCGACACCCGCCGCCCCGCGTTCGCCTGCGCATCGCGACCGCGTTTGTTCAGCCACGACGCGAGCAGCACGATCAACGCCAGCACGGCCGTCGCACCGACTTCCATCCGGTGATCCTCGCTGACGAACATCACGGTCAGCGTGCCGCAGATGAACAGGATCACCGCCCACGTGAGCCACGGGAACATCCACATCCGCAGCGTCAGGTCGGCGCCGCTCGATTCGAGCGTCTTGCGCATCCGCAGCTGCGAGATCGCGATCACGAGATACACGAGCAGCGCGATTGCGCCCGACGTCGCGAGCAGGAAGCCGAACACCTGCTCCGGCATCAGGTAGTTCGCGATCACGGTCACGAAGCCGAATGCGGTCGACGCGAGCACTGCCGCACGCGGCGTGCCGGTCGAATCGGTGCGGTGCAGGAACGCAGGCGCGTCCTTGCGCTTCGACAGCGAGAACAGCATCCGCGACGCCGTGTACAGCGCCGAATTCAGGCAGCTCGCGACCGATACGAGCACGATCACGTCGATGATCGCTTTCGCGTTCGGGATGCCGATCAGCTCCATCGCGCGCTGATACGAGCCGTGCTTCGGGAGCAGCGGGTCGTTCCACGGCACGATGGCCGCGACGACGAGGATCGAGCCGAGATAGAACAGCGTGATGCGCCAGATCACCGAGTTCGTCGCACGCACGATCTGGCGTTGCGGGTTGTCCGATTCGGCGGCCGCGATCGTCACGATCTCGGTGCCGAGGAACGAGAACATCGTCGTCAGCATCGCCGCCAGCACCGCACCGGCGCCGTTCGGCATGAAACCTTGATGCGCGAACAGGTTCGACACGCCCGATACCGCCGGCGCGGGGATGATCCCGACGATCGCCGCACCGCCGATGCACAGGAACACGACGATCGCGACAACCTTGATCAGCGCGAACCAGAATTCGAATTCGCCGTAGTTTTTGACGGAAAAGAGGTTGGTGACGGTGAGCAGCAGCGTGATGCCGAGCGCGAAGATCCAGGTCGCGATGCCCGGGAACCAGGCATTGAGGATGGTCGCGGCGGCCGTTGCCTCGATCGGGATCACGAGCACCCAGAACCACCAGTACAGCCAGCCGATCGAGAAGCCGGCCCAGTGGCCGATCGCGCGATCGGCATAGGTCGAGAACGAGCCGCTGTCCGGATGCGCGACGGCCATCTCGCCGAGCATGCGCATCACCAGGACGACCAGCACGCCCGCGATCGCATACGCGAGTATCGACGCCGGGCCAGCTTCCGCGATCGCGTGGCCGGAGCCGACGAACAAGCCCGCGCCGATCACGCCGGCAATCGACATCATCGTCACGTGACGCTGCTTCAGGCCCGTGCCGAGGCCTGTGTTGCTTCCACTCATCTGTCTCTCTCCAAAAAACGGTTCCGATACGACCGGGTGTCGCGTGAAGGCGGCGCGGGGAGTTGTCGTTCTTGAATCCGGCTGCGACCGTGCATGCATCGCACACGGGCATGAGGCCGGATGGGGCCGTTCGGGTCGGTGCGCCGCGCAGTCTGCGAAGCTGCGGGTGCGATGCGGCGCGCAGGGCGCCGGCGCATCGCGTACGCCCTTTCCATCGGCTTTCGTCAGCCGCCTTCGAAGCGAAGGAGTGTAAGCATCAAACGGTTCTTCACTAAGAACCAATTGAAGAATTTCGATGGAACCACTTGTTGCATCGACGCGAACCGATGCAACGCTTGGTCCGGTCGGCGCCGGCTCGCGCGCCGTCAGGGCGCTTGCGTCGAAGGCAATCCGGCCGCGTGGCGCGCCGGACGCTCAGTTCCCGCCGCGCGCCGCTTCATCCCGCCATTTGGCAGGCACGATCGCGTGCCATTCTCGCAGAAGCAGGTTTTTCACGGCGTCGGGATGCGCAGCCGACAGGCGTACCAGCACGATCGGCCAGCCCACGTAGTGATCGGTCACGTAATACACGTCGGGCTCCGACTCGATCAGCCACGCGCGTTCGTCGGGGCCGACGCCCTTCACGACGAGCGTGTCGCCGTCCTCGCGCAGCCGCGCGAGCATCTTGCCCTTCACCTTGAGTGCGGGCGTGCCGTACGACGTACCTTCCTCGACGCCGCGCCACGCCAGCGCGATCTGCCGGACTTCGTCGAATGTCACGATGCCTCCCCGACCGCTGGTCGATGGTTGTGGTCCGGCCACCCTATCGGAAATCGCGCGGCACGCCCAGCGGCACGTGCCTATCCGCCGGCCGCACGTGCGGCCACCGGCGCGCGTCCGGTGGTCGCGACGATGGCGAATGCGATCGCGTTCGCGACGGCGCTCGCGAGGATCGGCACGAGATAGCCGCCTCCCGCGTCGTAGATGAAGCCGGCGGCGGCCGGCCCGATCAGCGTGCCGAACGCGACGCTCGTGTACAGGATGCCGATGATCGCGCTCACGTTGCGGCCGCCGAAGTAGTCCATCACGACTGCCGGCAGCACGGCGACCCAGCCGCCGTAGAACACGCCGAACACGAGTGCGAACGCGGCAAGCGTCGCGACGGTGCCGGCGCCCGCCCACGCGACGAGCGCAACGGCCATGCCCGCGAACATCGCGAGCAGCGATGCGCGGCGGCCGAAGCGGTCGGCAAGGCCGCCGAGGAAAAAGCGGCCGGCCGTGCTGCCGACGCCGATCGCACCGAGCAGCAGCACGGCCGTCGACGGCGCGACACCATGATCGAGCGCGTACGGCACGAGGTGAACGAACGGGACGAACACGCCGAACGAGCACACGAGACATGCGGCGTAGAGGCTCGCGAACGGCCGCGACGTCACGGCCTCGCGCACTGTCGCACCAGCGTGCACGGCCGCGGCAGCCGCGCCGGCTACGGAAGCGCCGGCATTCCGGCCGCCGTCGCCGGCGGCATCGCCGTCCGGCAGCAACCTGCGCCCGCGTGGATCGTTCTCGATCAGCAGCGACATGCCTGCCCCCAGGACCACCGCGATCACTGCCAGCGTGAAATACGCGCCGCGCCAGCCGACATGCGCGATCAGCGCGGACGCGAGCGGCGGCATCACGAGCGTGCCGACGCCGATCCCCGCGACCGCGAGCCCCGACGCGAAACCGCGCCGCCGCACGAACCAGCGCTGCACCGCGCCGACCGCCGGCACGTACGCACAGCCGACGCCGAGACCGACGCCAAGCCCGTACGCGACATAAACCTGCACCAGCGTATGCGCGGCGCCGGCGGCCGCGAGCCCGGCGCCCGTCAGCAGCATGCCGGCGACGGCGAGCCGCCGCGAACCGAAGCGATCCGCAAGCGGCCCGCTGACGATGCCGAAGCCGAAATACAGGAAGCCGGCGAGCGAGAACACGAGCGAGATCTGCCCGCGCGATGCGGCGAAATCGCGCTGCAGCGACTCGACGAACGCGCTGAACGTATACGCGCTGCCGAACCCGACGAACGTGACGGCGAACGCGGCCGCGACCACGTACCAGCCGTAGAAGAGGCGCGATGCGCCCGGGCGGTTCATGACGATGCTCCTCTCAGGTCCCACCGAACGCCGCGCGGCATCCGGATTGCCTCATGGATATAGTTGAACTATGTTGATCGCATCGGCCACCGCAAGGCAGCCCTGAAGAACGTGATCCGATGCGACAACGGTACTCGCGCGTACGCGTCGCCTCAAACGATATTTCGTCGGCCTTTCGCTTTAGAAAAACTAATGAATCGTTCCCGCCTGCCGCCGCTCAACGCGCTGCGTGCATTCGAAGCGGCCGCCCGCCACCTGTCGGTGAAATCGGCGGCCGAGGAGCTGTCGGTCACGCCCGGCGCGGTGAGCCAGATGATCCGCGCGCTCGAGACGCATCTCGGCGTGCAACTGTTCGAGCGCGTCAACCGCGGCATCCTGCTGACGGCCGCCGGTCGCGACTACCTGCCGCCGGTGCGCAACGCGTTCCGGCAGATCGCCGATGCGTCGCAGCGTGTGTCGGGCGCCGCCGACAGCGGCGTGCTGACGGTGAGCGTCACGCCGTTCTTCGCATCCGCGTGGCTCGTACCGCGCCTCGCGCAGTTCCGGCACGCGTGCCCGGACGTCGACCTGCAGATCGTCACGAGCCATGCACTCGCGGATTTCGCGCGCGATGGCGTGGACGTCGCGATCCGTCACGGCCTCGGTCGCTACATCGGGCTGTGCAGCGAGCGCCTGCTGACGGTGGAGATCGTCGCGCTCGCGTCGCCCGAACTCGTCGCGCGGCTCGGCATGCCGGCGACCCCGGCCGATCTCGTCGGCTGGCCGCACCTGCACGACGCCGAACGAAAGGGCTGGCACATCTGGTTCGGCGCGCAGCGAATCGACGATTTCGGCCCGCCGCGCGGCCCCGCATTCGACGACGCGGGCCTGTTGATGCAGGCGATCGTCGCCGGCCAGGGCGCCGGGCTGCTGCCGGCCGCAATGGTGCGCAGCGAGCTCGAAAGCGGCCGGCTCGTGCAGCTCGCCGACCTCGCGTGGCTCGACGATTTCGCGTACTACCTCGTCTATCCGCCGCATCACGCGGAACGGCCGAAGGTCGCCGCGTTCCGCCGGTGGATTCTCGACGCCGCGCAGGCCGACGGCGCGGCATCGATGTCCGGCGCGGCGTAACGCCGCTTCACCGCGAGGCGCCAGCGCCGCCCGCTGGCCGATCGGCTAACATGCGGCGCGGGCCACCGGCCCGACATCGATAACAACAGACCGAGAGAGACCATGCCTGCCCTGCTCCGCCGCGCGACGCGCGTTGCGACACTGTCGATCGCGCTCTTCGTCGCCTGCGCCGACCTGCCTCCTTCCGCATATGCGTACCGCGCGCCGCCCGGTTACGGCAACGAAGCCGATCTCGACCGTCACGACACGTATCGCAACCGCGACGGCGAAACCGTGCATGCGCCCGCGCGTTCGAAATCGGGCCGCGTGCCCGACGGCGCAAGCGCGCGCTGCCGCGACGGCACGTACAGCTTCAGCCGCCACCGGCGCGGC
Source organism: Burkholderia pyrrocinia (assembly GCF_001028665.1). Classification (NCBI taxonomy): domain Bacteria; kingdom Pseudomonadati; phylum Pseudomonadota; class Betaproteobacteria; order Burkholderiales; family Burkholderiaceae; genus Burkholderia; species Burkholderia pyrrocinia. Next base: position 1,764,058 of record NZ_CP011503.1, on the reverse strand, counting down.
ACGTGCTCGGGGCACGGTGGCGTGGCCGCGTGGCTGTGACCGCCGCGCGCCCGAATGCCTGCGTCGTGCCAGCGACGCCCGGCGGCGAAGTACAATAGCCGCTCGCGCCGCCGACACACGGCGACGCCGCCGCGCCTCGCGCGGCACGCTCCGTACCGAATCACCCGACGCCGCCATGCCAGCGCGCTGCGCGGCCGTCTCAACTTCTGACTTTCACACCCAAATGGCCCAATACGTTTTCACGATGAACCGGGTCGGCAAGATCGTGCCGCCCAAGCGCCAGATCCTGAAGGACATCTCGCTGTCGTTCTTTCCCGGTGCGAAGATCGGCGTGCTCGGCCTGAACGGCTCGGGCAAGTCGACGCTGATCCGCATCATGGCGGGCGTCGACAAGGACATCGAAGGCGAAGCGACGCCGATGCCGAACCTGAACATCGGCTACCTGCCGCAGGAACCGCAGCTCGACCCGACGAAGACCGTGCGCGAAGCCGTCGAGGAAGGGCTCGGCGACCTGTTCCAGGCCAACAAGAAGCTTGAAGAAATCTACGCGGCGTATGCCGAGCCGGACGCCGACTTCGACGCGCTCGCGGCCGAACAGGCGAAGTACGAGGCGATCCTCGCATCGAGCGACGGCGGCAGCCCCGAGCAACAGCTCGAAGTGGCCGCCGACGCGCTGCGCCTGCCGGCGTGGGACGCGAAGGTCGAGCACCTGTCGGGCGGCGAAAAGCGCCGCGTCGCACTGTGCAAGCTGCTGCTCGAAAAGCCCGACATGCTGCTGCTCGACGAACCCACCAACCACCTCGACGCCGAATCGGTCGACTGGCTCGAGCAGTTCCTGGTGCGCTTCCCGGGCACCGTCGTCGCCGTCACGCACGATCGCTACTTCCTCGACAACGCAGCCGAGTGGATTCTCGAACTCGACCGCGGCCACGGCATTCCGTGGAAGGGTAACTACAGCAGCTGGCTCGACCAGAAGGAAGAGCGCCTGAAGCAGGAAGAAGCGTCGGAATCGGCGCGCCAGAAGGCGATCAAGAAGGAACTGGAGTGGGTGCGCCAGAACCCGAAGGGCCGGCAGGCGAAGTCGAAGGCGCGTATCGCGCGCTTCGAGGAGCTGAACAGCCAGGAATACCAGAAGCGCAACGAGACGCAGGAAATCTTCATTCCGGTCGGCGACCGCCTCGGCAATGAAGTGATCGAGTTCAAGAACGTCAGCAAGGCGTTCGGCGACCGCCTGCTGATCGACAACCTGAACCTGAAGATCCCGGCCGGCGCGATCGTCGGCATCATCGGCCCGAACGGCGCCGGCAAGTCGACGCTGTTCCGGATGCTGACGGGCAAGGAGCAGCCGGATTCGGGCGAGGTCGTGATGGGCCCGACGGTGAAGCTCGCGTACGTCGACCAGAGTCGCGATGCGCTCGACGGCACGAAGACTGTGTTCGAGGAAATCTCGGGCGGCGCCGACGTGCTGACGGTCGGCAAGTACGAGACGCCGTCGCGCGCGTACATCGGCCGCTTCAACTTCAAGGGCGGCGACCAGCAGAAGATCGTCGGCAACCTGTCCGGCGGTGAACGCGGCCGCCTGCATCTCGCGAAGACGCTGATCTCGGGCGGCAACGTGCTGCTGCTCGACGAACCGTCGAACGACCTCGACGTCGAAACGCTGCGTGCGCTGGAAGACGCGCTGCTCGAATTCGCGGGCTCGGTGATGGTGATCTCGCACGATCGCTGGTTCCTCGACCGGATCGCGACGCACATCCTCGCGTTCGAAGGCGATTCGCAGGTCACGTTCTTCGACGGCAACTACCAGGAGTACGAAGCCGACAAGCGTGCGCGCCTCGGCGAGGAAGCCGCGAAGCCGCACCGACTGCGCTACAAGCCGATCAGCCGCTGACCGGCGCGGCCCGGGCGCCCGGCACTGCGGCAACGCGGGGGCCGGATGCCGAAGGTGGCCGCATCCGGATCGGCACAAAGACAAAGCGGGCCCGTGGCCCGCTTTTTTTTATCTGCTGAACGCTCGCCCGCTGCTTGTTATGCGAGCGCGCCCAGCTCGCGCAGCCGCGCCTCGGTCGCCGCCGCGCTCGTGTGATGAATGCCGTGCCAGCCGAGCGCCGTCGCGGCCGCCGCGTTGTTCGCGTTGTCGTCGATGAACACGAGCTCGTGCGGCGCAATACCCGGCAGGTGCGGTTCGATCCGCTCATGCATCTCGCGGTAGATCGCCGGATCGGGTTTCACGAGCTTCACGCGACCCGACACGACGATGTCCTTGAACCGCCGCAGCACCGGGAAGTTGTCCCACGCATACGGAAACGTCTGCGCGGACCAGTTCGTCAGCCCGAACAGCGGCATCCCCTGCGCGTCGAGCCGGTCGACGAGCGCGGCGCCTTCGTCCAGCACGCCGCCGATCATCTCGTGCCAGCGTGCATAGAACGCACGGATCAGCGCCTCGTGCTCCGGAAACTTCGCGACGAGCTCGGCCGTGCCTTCCTCGATCGTCTGCCCGCCGTCCTGGCGAATCACCCAGTCCATCGCGCAGACATGCGTGAGGAACCAGCGACGCTCGGCGTCGTCGGGAATCAGTTGCCGGTAAAGGTAGTCGGGGCTCCAGTCGATCAGCACGCCGCCGAAATCGAACACCACGGCCTTGATCGTCATGCGAACTCCGTCGCAAGCACGTCGGCGAGCGGACGCGGCGTGACCGCGTTGCCCGACAGCGAATTGTTTGTCCAGATGAAGTGGTGATGCGCGACGATCTGCGCGGCCGACAGGTGCGCGCGCTCGTTCGTCGTATGCAGGTCGGACACGACGGTCGTCCGGTAGCCGAGCAGCGCCGCACGGCGTGCGGCCGAATCGACGCAGAACTCGGTCGCATAGCCGCAGATCAGCACCGAACGGATACCGTGGCGGTCGAGCTGAGCCGCGAGCGGCGTGTCGTGGAACGAGTCGCTCACCTGCTTGCGCACGCGCCAGTCGTCGCTTTCGACGACCAGCCCCGCATGCAGCTCCCAGCCCGCCGTGCCGGGCACGATATCGTCGTCCGCATCGCCGTCGTGCTGCACGAAGCACACGGGCGCGTTCGCCGCGCGCGCGGCCGCCGTCAACCGGTTGATGCCCGACACGACGTCGTCGAGCCGGTACGCGGGCTGCGCCCGCTCCACCAGCCCGCGCTGCATGTCGACCACGATCACTGCGGTGTCCGCCATTTGTTGCCCTCGCTGTTGTGGTTCGGCCGTCGTCCGGCCGTTATCGCACGTCGCATCAGATCGGCTGCGTGCGCGCGTCGAGCCACGCCTTCGCGTCGCCGCTCAGATGCCGGCCGACGCGCTCGCGCACCGTCGCGTGATACGTGTTCAGCCACGCGCGCTCTTCGTCATGCAGCATCGCGATCAGCACGCAGCGCGTGTCGATCGGGCACAGCGTCAGCGTCTCGAACGCAAGGAAATCGCCGAACTCGGTCTTCCCGGCCGCACGGTTCACGACCAGGTTCTCGATCCGGATGCCCCACTGGCCGGGCCGGTACACGCCCGGCTCGATCGACGTGATCATCCCCTCTTCCATCGCCGTGTACGGCTCGGCCGGCGCGTAGTGCGAAATGACCTGCGGGCCTTCGTGCACGTTCAGGAAGTAGCCGACGCCATGCCCCGTGCCGTGGCCGTAGTCGAGCCCGGCCGCCCACATCGGCGCACGCGCGATCGCGTCGAGCATCGGCGAGCGGATGCCGCGCGGGAAGCGTGCGCGCGACAGCGCCATCATCGATTTCAGCACGATCGTGAAATCGCGCCGCTGCAGGTCGCTGACAGTGCCGACCGGCACGACGCGCGTGACGTCGGTCGTGCCCGTCACGTACTGGCCGCCCGAATCGATCAGCAGCAGGCCGTTGCCGGCGATCGTCGCGTGCGACTCGGGCGTCGCGTGGTAATGCGGCATCGCGCCGTTCGCGTTGAAGCCGGCGATCGTCGCGAAGCTCGGCGACACATAGCCGGGGCGCCGCGCGCGTGCGGCCGTGAGTTTCTCCTCGATCGTCAGCTCGGTGATCGTCTCGCGGTTCACCACCTGCTCGAACCATGTGAAGAATTCCGCGAGCGCGGCGCCGTCGTGCTCCATCGTCACGCGCACGTGCTCGATCTCGGCGGACGTCTTGCGCGACTTCGCGAACGTCGACGGATTCACGGCCTCGACGAGCTTCACGCCGGCCGGCACGGCCTCGAGCGTGCCGAATGTCACGCGGCGCGGGTCGACCAGCAGCGTCGCGCCGTCGGGCAACGCAGCGAGCGATGCGCGTGCGGCATCGTATGCACGGACGTCGACGCCGTCCTGCGCGAGCGACGCGGCCAGCGCCGGCGACACCTTGCCGTCGGCGACGAACAGCGTCGCGCGATCGGCGCCGATCATTGCGTGCGCAACGAACACGGGATTGAAGCTGACGTCGGCGCCGCGCAGGTTGAACAGCCAGGCGAGGTCGTCGAGCGTCGACACGAAATGCCACTGCGCGCCCTGCGCGAGCATCGCGCGGCGCACTTCGGCCAGCTTGCTCGCGCGCGTCGTGTCGGCCTGCGGCGCCGCGTGCTCGAACACCGCGTCGCCGGGCAGCCCCGGCCGCTCGGGCCAGATCGCGTCGAGCAGGTCGAGATCGGTGCGCAGCGCGATGCCGCGCGCGCTCAGCGCGGCCGTCAGCCCGCGTGCAGCCGCGACACCGAGCACGGCGCCGTCGACGCCGACCGTCGTGCCCGCCGCCACGTTCTGCGCGAGCCAGTCGACGTGCGGCGCGCTCTGCTGCCCGCCCGTCATCTTCATCAACTGCACGCCCGTGCCGGCCAGTTCGGCATCGGCCTGCACCCAGTAGCGGCTGTCGACCCACAGCCCCGCGAAATCCGCGGTCACGACCAGCGTGCCGACCGAGCCCGTGAAGCCGGACAGCCAGCGGCGGGCCTGCCAGCGCTCGGGCAGGTATTCGGACAGATGGGGATCGGCGGACGGCACGAGATAGGCGGCCAGGTCCTCGCGGGCCATGGCGCCGCGCAGCAGCGCGAGGCGGGCCGGCACCGACGAGACTTCGGGAAGACGGGCATTCATGATTTCACCTGAGAGCATTCAGCGACGGGCCGACAGCGCGACCGTCACGGCTACGGCAAGGAACGCGACGCCGGTGCAGACCGGCCATTCGAGCGTCTCGCCATCGTAAAACAGTCCAGAGAGATTGCCGACCATGCGGGCGGCAGCCGCGCCCACGATGCCGACGAGCACCGCGATCCACCAGGCCGGCCGGCCCGTGCGCCGCATCGGGTGCAGCCATCGGCCGAACAGCCCGACGGCCGCTCCCAGGACAAGGATTCCAAACCAGTTCATTCGACGCCTTCTATAAATTCGGATTCGTCCAATAGGCGTGAACGTTGCCAGCGGCTAGCATCGATTCATCCATCGAACCCGAGACCAGCCGGGCGCCGCGAACATTCGAGTGTAGGGGCCGACTCGACGTTATGGCAAGCGCGCACCGGCTGCCGTATTGAAGAAACTCTCATGCGAATCGCTCTGATCGATCCGGAGGCGCGTCATGCCGCACTCCTGAACCGCCTGCTCTTTGCGGGCGGTCATGTGTGCCACGCGTTTTCGTCCAGCACGGCGTTCTTCGAATGGCTCGCCACCGACACCTGCGACATGCTGATCACCGGCAACTGGGCCGGCGACCAGCCTGCCGAGGAAGTCATTCCGCGCGCGCAGGCGATCCTGCCCGGGCTGCCGGCCATCGCCGTGATGCAGCTGCCGCGCGAAAGCGAAATCGTATCGTGCCTGCACGCAGGCGCCGACGATTGCCTCGTGCGCCCCGTGAGCGGGCCCGAGCTGCTCGCGCGCGTCAACGCGCTGAGCCGGCGCGCCGGCGTGCGCCGACCACCGACCCGCTCGCGCGAAATGTATGGAGAATATGCATTCGACGCGACGCACTGCCTTGTGCGCTTCGGCAACGCAATCGTTTCACTCACGCCCAAGGAGTTCCGCTTCGCGCAGTTGCTGTTCGCGAACCTGTCGCGGCCCGTGTCGCGTGCCCATATCCTCGAAACGGTGTGGGCGCGCCGCCGCGACATGAAGTCGCGCACGCTCGACACGCACGCATCCCGGCTGCGCAGCAAGTTGCAGTTGCTTCCGGAGCGTGGTTACCGCCTGTTGCCGCTCTACGGCTACGGCTATCAGCTCGACCGCGTACCGATCGAGCCCCCAAATTCCCGGCCCCGGCACGCTGATGCTCGGTACACGGCGAGTGAGGAAATCGCTGAAACGCTATAATATGGGGCTAAACGATAGCCCTCGATATGCAACTCCTCACGATCGGAATCAATCACCACACTGCGCCTGTCGCCTTGCGCGAACGCGTGGCGTTTCCGCTCGAGCAAATCAAGCCGGCTCTCGTCACGTTCAAGAACGTGCTTCTCGGGCCCCAGGCGCCCAATACGCCCGAAGCAGCGATCCTCTCCACCTGCAACCGCACCGAACTGTATTGCGCGACCGATGATCGCGCGGCACGTGAAGGCGCGGTCCGCTGGCTGTCGGAGTATCACCGGATTCCGGTCGACGAGCTCGCGCCGCACGTGTATGCGCTGCCGCAGTCGGAAGCGGTCCGTCACGCATTCCGCGTGGCATCCGGCCTCGATTCGATGGTGCTCGGCGAAACGCAGATTCTGGGCCAGATGAAGGACGCCGTGCGCACCGCGACGGAAGCCGGCGCGCTCGGTACCTATCTGAACCAGTTGTTCCAGCGCACGTTCGCGGTGGCGAAGGAAGTGCGCGGCACGACCGAGATCGGCACGCAGTCGGTGTCGATGGCTGCCGCCGCCGTTCGCCTCGCGCAGCGGATCTTCGAAAAGGTGTCCGACCAGCGCGTGCTGTTCATCGGCGCCGGCGAGATGATCGAACTGTGCGCGACGCACTTCGCCGCGCAAGGCCCGCGCGAACTCGTGGTCGCGAACCGCACGGCCGAACGCGGCCAGCGGCTCGCCGAACGCTTCAACGGCCGCGCGATGCCGCTCGCGGATTTGCCGGCCCGCATGCAGGAATTCGACATCATCGTGTCGTGCACGGCGTCGACGCTGCCGATCATCGGCCTCGGCGCAGTCGAGCGTGCGGTGAAGGCGCGCCGCCACCGGCCGATCTTCATGGTCGACCTCGCGGTGCCGCGCGATATCGAGCCGGAAGTCGGCAAGCTGAAGGACGTGTTCCTCTACACCGTCGACGATCTCGGCGCGATCGTGCGCGAAGGCAACGCATCGCGCCAGGCCGCGGTCGCGCAGGCGGAGGCGATCATCGAGACGCGCGTGCAGAATTTCATGCAGTGGCTCGACACGCGCAGCGTCGTGCCGGTGATCCGTCACATGCATACGCAGGCCGACGCGCTGCGCCGTGCCGAAGTCGACAAGGCGCAGAAGCTGCTCGCGCGCGGCGACGATCCGGCCGCCGTGCTCGAAGCGCTGTCGCAAGCGCTGACCAACAAGCTGATCCACGGCCCGACGAGCGCGCTCAACCGCGTGAACGGCGCCGATCGCGATTCGCTGATCGACCTGATGCGCGGCTTCTACCAGCACGCGCCGCGCTCGAACGACCAGTCCGGCCACTAGCGCCGGCCGCGAGCCCTGCCGCCAGCCGCGCGGCCTATCCTTTCCGAATACCCTTGCCCGGGAGCGCCGCTCCACACCATGAAGACGAGCATGCAACGCAAGCTCGACCAGCTGTCCACACGGCTGGCCGAACTGAACGACCTGCTGAGCCGCGAAAACGTCACGGCCGATCTCGACCAGTACCGCAAGCTGACGCGCGAACATGCGGAACTCGGCCCGGTCGTCGAGCAGTACGCGCTGTGGCGCCAGTCGCGCAGCGATGAAATCGCCGCGCAGGAGCTGCTTGCCGATCCGTCGATGCGCGATTTCGCCGAGGACGAGATCCGCAGCGCGCGCGAAGGCATGGCCCGCCTCGAGGTCGAGCTGCAGAAGATGCTGCTGCCCAAGGATCCGAACGACGACCGCAACATCTTCCTCGAAATCCGCGCGGGCGCGGGCGGCGACGAATCGGCGCTGTTCGCGGGCGACCTGCTGCGGATGTACCTGCGCTTCGCGGAACGCCAACGCTGGCAGGTCGAGATGATGTCGGAGAGCGCGTCGGATCTCGGCGGCTACAAGGAAGTGATCGTGCGGATCGCGGGCCAGGGCGCATATTCGCGCCTGAAGTTCGAATCGGGCGGCCATCGCGTGCAGCGCGTGCCGGCGACCGAGACGCAGGGGCGCATCCATACGTCCGCGTGCACGGTCGCGGTGATGCCGGAAGCCGATGAGATCGGCGAGGTCGAAATCAATCCGGCCGACCTGCGGATCGACACGTTCCGCGCATCCGGCGCGGGCGGCCAGCACATCAACAAGACCGATTCGGCGGTGCGGGTTACGCACATCCCGACCGGGATCGTCGTCGAGTGCCAGGACGACCGTTCGCAGCACAAGAACAAGGATCGCGCGCTGAAGGTGCTCGCCGCGCGCATCAAGGACAAGCAGTATCACGAGCAGCACGCGAAGGAAGCCGCGACGCGCAAGAGCCTGATCGGCTCCGGCGACCGCTCGGAACGGATCCGCACGTACAACTTCCCGCAAGGCCGGATGACCGACCACCGGATCAACCTGACGCTGTACCGGCTCGAGGCGATCATGGACGGTGATCTCGACGAACTGATCGGCGTGCTCGTCACCGAGCACCAGGCCGAACTGCTCGCGTCGCTCGGCGACGCCGACTGAGGCCGCGATGCCCGACACCACCGCCGACGATCTGCTGCGCACGTCGCCGCTCGACGCAGTCGATGCGCGCGTGCTGCTCGCGCACGCGCTCGGCTGGACCCGCACGCAACTGATCACGCGCGGCGACGCGCCGCTCGACGCTGCCGCGGTCGAACGCTATCGCGCGCTCGAAGCGCGCCGCGTGGCCGGCGAACCGGTCGCGCAGCTCGTCGGGATGCGCGAATTCTTCGGCCGGCCGTTCGACGTGACGCCCGACGTGCTGATCCCGCGCCCCGAAACCGAACTGCTCGTCGAAGCCGCACTCGATGCGATCGACGGGCTGCCGTATCCGGCCGTGCTCGATCTCGGCACCGGCAGCGGCGCGATCGCCGTGTCGATTGCGGCCGAGCGTCCCGATGCGCGCGTGTGGGCGCTCGATCGTTCGCCGGCCGCGCTCGCGGTCGCGCAACGCAACGCGGACAAGCTGCTCGACGCGCACCGCCCCGGCGGCCCGCTGCACTGGCTGCAGAGCGACTGGTACGCGGCGCTCGATCCGGCGCTCGCATTCGACACGATCGTCAGCAACCCGCCGTACATCGCGCAGCACGATCCGCACCTCGCGCAGGGCGACCTGCGTTTCGAGCCGCGCGGCGCACTCACCGACGACGCCGACGGCCTCAGCGCGATCCGCATGATCGTCGCGGGCGCCGGCGCCCACCTGAAACCGGGCGGCACGCTCTGGATCGAGCACGGCTACGACCAGGCCGAAGCCGTCCGTGCGATGCTGTCGTCGCACGGCTTCGCCGCGGTCGAATCGCTCGCCGATCTGGCTGCGATCGAACGCACGACCGGCGGCCGCCTGCCGGGCTGATGCCCGGCCCGACCGGTTGAAATCCGCTATCATTTCGATCTAACGCCCCGCAAACGCAAGGTCAGTCATGGACACCCAACAACGTATCAAGCAAATCGTCGACGAAAACCAGGTCGTGCTCTTCATGAAGGGCAACGCGCAATTCCCGATGTGCGGCTTCTCGGGCCGCGCCGTGCAGGTGCTGAAGGCCTGCGGCGTCGACCAGTTCAAGACGGTCAACGTGCTGGAGGACGACGAAATCCGCCAGGGCATCAAGGAATTCTCGAACTGGCCGACCATCCCGCAGCTCTACTTCAAGGGCGAATTCATCGGCGGCTCGGACATCATGATGGAGATGTACCAGTCGGGCGAGCTGCAGCAACTGTTCGCCGCCGCTTAACACGCCCGACCCGCTCCCCCTTTCGATGGCATCTCCCAGCGCGCCGCCACGCCGGCTGATCGTCGCGATCACCGGCGCCACCGGCGCGATCTACGGCGTGCGGCTGCTCGACCTGCTGCGCGCCGCCGGCGGCGTCGAAACGCATCTGCTGATTTCGAACGCCGGCTGGCTCAACATCCAGCATGAACTGAAGCTGCCGAAGGCCGATGTCGAAAGCCGGGCGGACGTCGTGCACTCGGTGCGCGACGTCGGCGCGACGATCGCGTCGGGCTCGTTCGCGACCGACGGGATGGTGATCGCGCCATGCTCGATGAAGACGCTCGCGAGCATCGCGCACGGGCTGTCCGACAACCTGATCACGCGCGCGGCCGACGTCACGCTGAAGGAACGCCGCCGTCTCGTGCTGATGGTGCGCGAAACGCCGTTCAACCTCGCGCATCTGCGCAACATGACCGCCGTCACCGAAATGGGCGGCATCGTCTTTCCGCCGTTGCCCGCGTTCTACGCGATGCCGAAGACGATCGAGGAACTCGTCGACCAGACCGTCACGCGCGTGCTCGACCTGTTCGCGCTCAGCGCGCCGCTGACGACGCCGTGGGCCGGCATCCGGCACGCGCAGTAAGCCGACCACCGCAACTCCGTTCTTCGCGCATCTTCGCCGATTCCGCCGGCAATTCATTCGATTTCACGCGCACTGACACCCACCCGCGCCAGCACGCATTGCATCGCGCCGATTATCAACAAACAAGCGTCAATCAAATTCCTGAACGCGGATTTATCAATGCTCGGTGCGCACCTATAGTCACAGGCAAACCCTTTTGCAGGCCACCACCATGAACCGCTTGCCTTCGCTGTACCTGTCCCACGGCGCCCCGACGCTGCCGATCGACCCGACGCTGCCGTCCGGTGCGTTCACGCACCTCGGCGCCGAATTGCCGCGCCCGCGCGCGGTGCTGATGCTGTCCGCGCACTGGGGCACGCAACAACCGGTCGCGAGCATCGCCGCACACCCGGAAACGATCCACGACTTCTACGGCTTTCCGCGCGCGCTGTATGAGATCCGCTATCCGGCACCCGGCGCACCCGACGTCGCCGAGCGCGCGGCCGCGCTGCTGAACGCGGCCGGCATCGCGACCGCGACGACCGAGCATGGCCTCGACCACGGCGCATGGGTGCCGATGCTGCTGATGTTCCCGGAGGCCGACGTGCCCGTCGCGCAGTTGTCGATCCAGCCGCGCGCGGATGCGGCCCACCACTTCGCGCTCGGCCGCGCGCTGCGGCCGCTGCGCGACGAAGGCGTGATGGTGATCGGCTCGGGCCAGATCACGCACAACCTGCGTGCCGCCGATTTCGGCGCGGCGCCCGAGGATGCGGACCCGCGCGTCGCGGAATTCACCGACTGGTTCGAGGCAAAGCTCGCCGCGCGCGACGTCGACGCGCTGCTCGACTACCGCCGGCAGGCGCCACATGCGGCGCTGATGCACCCGACCGACGAGCATCTGCTGCCGGTGTTCACGGCGCTCGGCGCGGCGGACGACGACTACCAGCTCGGCATCCAGTCGCTCGGCACCTACCAGCGCGTGCTCGCGATGACGAACTACGTGTTCGCGAGCGCGGCCGCCTGAATTCCGCGAGACAACCGGCGACAACAAACAAAAAGCCCGCCCGAGCATGGCTCGGGCGGGCTTTTTTTCGCTGCTTCCTGCCGCCGCCGAATCCGGCGGCAGGTCACGCGTCAGGCACCGACCCCTTCGAGGATCTCGTCGTGCGACTCGCGCTCGTCGAGATACTGGGTCCGGTAACCGGTATTCACGCCCCAGAAGTAGAACACGAGCGAAATCGCGGCAACGATCAGCATGTCCCAGCCATACGGCAGGTAGCCGTGACCGCCGAATTCCTTGCTGCCGATCAGCGACAGCACGGCCATCGTCGGCAGGTACGCGACCAGCCACCATGCGGCTTTCAGGTCGGCACCCCAGCCGGTCCAGCCCGACTTCGCCTGGAAGAAGAAGTACACCGGCAACGCGACGACCATCAGCAGGATGATTTCGCCCGTCAGCGGCCACTTCGCCCAGTACAGGATCAGCGATGCGCAGACGAACGCGAACGGTGCGATCAGTTTCATCAGCGGAATCGACAGCGGACGCTCGATGTCGGTCGCCGCGCGGCGCAGCGCCATCAGGCTGATCGGGCCGGTCAGGTACGAGATCACCGTCGCAACCGAGATCACTGCCGCGAGCGAGCTCCAGCCGCGGAAGAAGAACAGGAAGATGAACGACACGAGCAGGTTGAACCACATCGCCTGGCGCGGCACACCGTAGATCGGGTGCACGTTGCCGAACATCTTCGGCATCGTGTTGTTGCGCTCCATCGCGTAGATCATGCGGGTGGTCGTCGCCATGTAGGTCGTGCCGGTGCCGCTCGGGCTGATGAACGCGTCGACGTACAGCAGGATCGCGAGCCAGTTCAGGTTCAGCGCGATCGCGAGTTCCGCGAACGGCGACGAGAAGTTGAAGTGCGACCAGCCCTTCGCGACGTCGGCCGGATTCACCGAGCCGATGTAGGCCATCTGCAGCAGCACATAGATCACGAGCGCGAGCAGGATCGACGTGATCACCGCGAACGGCACGCTGCGCGACGGATTGCGCGCTTCTCCCGCGAGGTTCACCGGGCTCTGGAAGCCGTTGAACGCGAACACGATACCGCTCGTCGCAACCGCGGTCAGCACCGCCGACCAGCCGTACGGCGCAAAGCTTGCATTGGATGCGGTGCCGAGGTTCTCCGGATGGTAGCTCGTCAGCATCAGGCCGAGAATCGTGAGGCCGGGGATCAGGAACTTGAAGATCGTGATCGCGGTGTTCGCACGCGCGAAGGCCTTCACACCCCAGTAGTTCAGCATGAAATAGATGACGACCAGCACGGCCGACAGCAGCAGCCCGGGTGTCGTCAACTCGCCGTTCACGAACAGCGCGTGCGCCCACGGATACGGCCACGTGCTCATGTACTGGATCGACGCTTCAGCCTCGATCGGGATCACGGAAACGATCGCGATCCAGTTGGCCCATGCGCTGATGAAGCCCACCAGCGAACCGTGCGAGTAGCGCGCGTAGCGCACCATGCCGCCCGACTCGGGGAACATCGCGCCGAGTTCGGCATACGTCAGTGCAATCGCGAGAATCACGACCGCGCCGATGATCCATGCGCAAATCGCCGCCGGACCGGCGATCTTCGCGGCCTTCCAGGCACCGAACAGCCAGCCCGAGCCGATAATCGAACCCAGCCCCGTCAGCATCAATGCAAACGGGCCGATGTTCCGTTGAATAGAACTCTTCACATCCTCTCCTGTGTCTCAAAAAGCATGGTCGGCCCGCGGTCCGGGATCGGCTCGGACAGCACCGCGCACGCATTCTTGGGGGGGACGAGTTATCCGATCGGGGCAACCCGTCCGCGCGGCGCGTAGTTTAACGGTTGCACCTCAAACGTGCCGCCAAAATCGTTCAGCCCCTACAAAAAATTCGCATCGCCTGCAAGCTTTGTAAACCTGATCTACGCAATAACCCTGAGACCATGGAAATACGGTTGACCACGCGGGTGATTAGCCGTATAAAGGACTTCGCAGGATTTCAAGTGGCGAGTGAATTGGTTCTTTCGTAGTTCGCCCATCAACGGTACTCCGGTTGGTCCTATTACCCCTTCCTTGATTTTCCGCACCCCATGGGCCTCGGCCCCGTTTTATCTTTTTAGGAACAAGTAACATGGCAACCGGTACCGTCAAGTGGTTCAATGACGCAAAGGGCTTCGGCTTCATCACCCCGGAAGGCGGCGGCGACGATCTGTTCGCGCACTTCTCGGAAATCCGCGTCGAAGGCTTCAAGACGCTGCAAGAAAACCAGAAGGTTGAATTCGAAGTGAAGACGGGCCCGAAGGGTCTGCAAGCTGCGAACATCCGTCCGGTCTAAGCTTGGCGCGATAATTCGTGAAAAAAAGCCCCGCTTCGGCGGGGCTTTTTGTTTTTCTGCGCCAAGTCCGGCATGGCGGCCATGCAGCCGCCCGCGGTTCAGCCAAAGAGGCGCTGCGCGTGAATGCCGAGCCCCGTCGCGACACTCGCGAGGCGGTCGCCGAACACCGGCTGCGCATCCGGGAACGCGCCCGCGAGCGCGCCCGACAGGAACGCGAGCCCCGTCGAGCCGCCGGTGAAATACAGCGCGCCGACGTCGCGCGGCGCGACGCCCGCGAGCCGCACCGTCTCGCGCGCGGCGTCGACGATGCGCGCGGTGTCGTCGCGACTCGCATCGACGAGACGATCGGAATCGAACGCGATCAGCAGGTCCTCCTCCACGTCGTTCAGGTCGATCATCGTCTCCCCGCCCGCCGCGACGCCGATCTTCGCTTCTTCCGCGCGCGCCATCAGCGCATGCCCGAGCCGCTGCTCGACCACGCTCGTGAGCCGGTCGTACTGCCGCACATCCTGGTACAGGTGCTTCATCAGCTTCAACTCGCCGAGCCGCTTCGGCGTGTAGACCGTGTTGATCAGGTGCCAGGTCGCGAGATCGAAGTAGATCTTGTTCGGCAGTTCGCGCCCTTCGGGGTCGAGCGAGCGGTAGCCGAACGCGGGCAGGATCGCCGCCAGCTCGACACGCCGGTCGTAGTCGGTGCCCGCGACGTGCACGCCGTGGTGGGCCAGCACGTCGTCCTTGCGCTCGAGCCGCGCCATCCGCTCGGGCCCGACGCGCACCAGCGAGAAGTCGGACGTACCGCCGCCGATGTCGGCGACGAGCACGAGGCGCTCGGCCTGCTGGCGCGATTCGTAGTCGAACGCGGCGGCGATCGGTTCGTACTGGAAGTGAACGTCCTCGAAGCCGACCGACCGCGCGGCCGCCTCGAGCTGGTCCTGCGCGAGGCGGTCGGCGCGCGGATCGTCGTCGACGAAGAACACGGGCCGGCCGAGCACCGCGCGGCCGATCGGCGCGCCCGCGCGCGCTTCGGCCTTGCGCTTCAGGTGCGTCAGGAAGCGCGCGATGATTTCGGTGTACGCGATCGCACTGCCGTCGCCGAGATCGGTCGTCGTTTCCGCGAGCGGCGAGCCGAGGATGCTTTTCATCGAACGCATCAGCCGGCCGTCGAAACCGTCGATATAGGAGGCCAGCGCCGCGCGGCCGTACTCGACCGTCTCCTCGTCGTTGTTGAAGAAGATCGCGGTGGGCAGCGTCAGGTGGTCGCCCTCGACGGGCGCGAGGCGCATGCCGTCGCCGTCGGGCAGCGCCACGGCGGAATTGGACGTGCCGAAATCGATCGCGCAGTAAGTCATGGGAAGTTGCCGCAGCGGGGCCGGCGCGAAAACGGAAAGGACGGGCTTTTTAACATGAAGCCCGCGGGATCACAACCGGGGCCGGCCACCAGTGCCGCGGGACGGGCGTCGGCGGCGACGGCGCGCGGCCTGGCGCGCCGGGGAGACGCGCGGACGGGATGCGCGACGCATGCCGCCCGCTTCGCAGGTCAGGCTGCCGCGTCGAAGCTCTTCTTCCACGCGCCCGCATACACGACCTCGCCGATCGCATGGCGCGTACGCGGCGCCTTCTCGCGATCGCGCAGCACCGGATCGAGCTTGTCGACGTTGCCGTAGTGGCCGAGCGAGATGATCGACAGGATCGCGACGTCGGCCGGAATCGCGAACGCATCGCGGAACGCCTTCGCGTCGAAACCGCTCATCTGGTGCGCGGCGAGGCCCAGCGCATGCGCCTGCAGCACCAGCGACATCGCAGCTGCGCCCGCGTCGTACAGCGCGGTCGGCGCCGGTTCGCCCTTCGGCGTGAGCGTGTGCGAGGTGACCGCGATCAGCACGGGCGCCGGCGCATTCCAGCCCTGGTTGAACGGCACCAGCGTCGCGAACGCGCGCTTGAATGCGTCTTCGTCCTGCGTGCGATCGAATACGACGAAGCGCCACGGCTGCGCGTTGTATGCGGACGGCGCCCAGCGCGCGGCTTCGAGCACCGCGTGCAGATCGCCGGCGCTGACGGACTCGTCCGAATACGCACGCGGGCTCCAGCGGCCTGCGATCAGATCGTGAATCGAAACAGTGGTGGGAGCAGGTTTGACGGACATGCGGTTCCTCGCTGACATCGATGAAGGGGCGCGAACGCCCGGCGAACCGCAAGCATACCCGCTTGGGCGGTTGCGCGCCCGATCCTGCCGCGCTATGCAAATCATCGATCCTGCATAGGCCGGCCGCATGCGGTGCGGCCGGCCGAGCCAATGCCGTCAGGCCGCCTGCGCCGTTGCGTGCGACGGGCCGCGGTTGATCCGCAACACGATCAGCGCGCCGATGATACACAGTCCGCCCGAGATCATCGACGCGATCGTGTAGGTGCCGAGGCTCGCGCGCAGCAGCCCCGCGCCGAGCGCCGCGAACGCCGCGCCGAGCTGGTGGCCGGCGACGATCCAGCCGAACACGACCGGCGCCGCAGCCTTGCCGAACACGTCGGTCGCGAGGCGCACGGTCGGCGGCACGGTCGCGATCCAGTCGAGCCCGTAGAACATCGCGAACAGCGGCAGCCCGAAGAAATCGATCCCGAACGCATGCGGCAGGTAGATCAGCGACAGCCCGCGCAGCCCGTAGTACCAGAACAGCAGCACGCGGTTGTCGTAACGGTCGGACAGCCAGCCCGACAGCGTCGTGCCGAACAGGTCGAACACGCCCATCGCCGCGAGCAGCGACGCACCCTGCACTTCGGTCATTCCGTAGTCGCTGCACATCGCGATCAGGTGCGTGCCGACATAACCGTTGGTGCTCGCACCGCAGATGAAGAAGCTGAAGAACAGCAGCCAGAAATCGCGCGAACGGCTCGCCATCAGCAGCGTGCGGAACGCGACCGCGAGCGGGTTCTCCTTCGTCGCTTCGGGCGCGGGCGGCGCATCGGCCGGCTCGCCGTACGGGCGCAACTGCACGTCGGCCGGCCGTTCGGGCAGCAGGAACGCGACGAGCGGAATCACGATCGCCGCGGCCACCGCGACGACCAGCACGACCGGCCGCCAGCCATGGCGCTGCGCGATCGCCGCGAGCATCGGCAGGAACACGAGCTGGCCGGTGGCCGTGCTCGCGGTCAGGATGCCCATGATCAGCCCGCGCCGCGCATGGAACCAGCGCGTGACGAAGGTCGCGGACAGCGTCAGCGCGACGACACCCGTCGAGCAGCCGACCATCAGGCCCCAGATCACCACCATCTGCCAGCTCTGCGTCATCATCGACGACAGCGCGACGCCCGCGCTCATCGTCACGAGTGCGGTAAGAATCGTCGGGCGCAGCCCGAAGCGCTGCATCGCGGCGGCCGCGAACGGCCCCGTCAACCCGTACAACGCGATGTTCACCGAAATCGCCAGCGAAATCGCCGCGCGGCTCCAGCCGAGTTCGCGTTCGAGCGGCACCATCAGCACGCTCGGCGTCGCGCGTGTGCCGGCTGCCGCCAGCAGGATCAGGAATACCACCGCCGCCGCGAGCCATCCGTAGTGGAAGCGCCCGCCGATTCGTGTCACTGCCCAGTTCATCTTCATGCTCTCCAGTTGGCGGCTCCGGCGCCATCGCACCTGCTCCGCCCCACCCAGCCAGGCCACCTCCGCCGCACGCTGCATCGGCTGACCCGGGCCGACGCTTGGCATTTGTCTGTCGATCCGGCCAGCATTGTTACCGACCGGTCACAAGTGTGTTGCGATCGTAGTTACCAGTCGGTAACATGTCAAGCAATTCCATCACGCAGTCGAGGGTCATCATGTCCGGCATCGAAGCCGCCAAACCGCTGGCGCGTCGCACGCGCCGGCCGATCGACGGGGCCACCGCGCACGAGCACCTGCTGCGCGCCGCCGAGGAGCTGTTTTACAAGGAAGGCGTTCGCACGGTCGGCGTCGAGGCGGTCGTCGAGCGCGCGGGCGTCAACAAGATGAGCCTGTATCGCCAGTTCTCGTCGAAGGACGAGCTGATCCTCGCATACCTGGAGCGGATGGACGCGTGCTTCTTCGAGCGCCTCGACACGAGCGTCGCCAAGCATCCGGGCCAGCCGAAGGCGCAATTGATCCAGTATTTCGTCGATCTTGCCGAGCGCGCAACGCAGAAGGACTATCGCGGCTGCCCGTTCGTCAACGTCGCCGCGGAATTCCCGGATGCGTCGCACCCGGCGCGCGAGCGCGTCGCGCAGAACAAGGAACAGTTGATGAAGCGGCTCGTCGCGCTGTGCGAAGGCGCCGGCGCGCGGCAGCCGCAGGCGCTCGCCGATGCGCTCGCGCTGGTGATCGAAGGCATCTACGCGGCGAGCCAGACCTACCGGCATGGCGAAACGCCGATCGGCACCGCACCCGCGCTCGTCATGCAGTTGATCGAAGCCGCATGCGCATGACGGGCGGCGCACGCCCGAGCCCGGCGTGCCCGCTACAATGCGGCCCTCTCCGCCCTACCGCCCGACTGGTTTGACGATGATCGACACCCGCCCCGAATCGCATGACGATATCCTCGCCGCCACGCGGCACTGGCTCGCGCGCGCGGTGATCGGGCTCAATCTGTGCCCGTTCGCGAAAAGCGTCTATGTGAAGGAACAGGTGCGCTACGCGATCAGCGAAGCGACGACGCTGGAAGACGCGCTCGCCGAGCTCGAAACCGAGCTGCGCGCGCTCGACGCGGCGGATCCGCAGCAGGTCGACACGACGCTCGTGATCTTCCCGCATGCGTTCGCCGATTTCGTCGACTACAACGATGCGCTGTTCTTCGCCGACCGGCTCGTGCGGCAGCTGCGGCTGGACGGCGTGCTGCAGATCGCGAGCTTCCATCCGCAATACCGGTTCGAAGGCAGCGAACCCGACGACATCGAGAACTACACGAACCGCGCGCCGTATCCGATCCTGCACCTGCTGCGCGAAGACAGCATCGCGCGCGCGGTCGACGCGTTCCCGGACGCGTCCGCGATCTACGAAAAGAACCAGGAAACGCTGCGCCGCCTCGGCCACGACGGCTGGCGCGAATGGATGCGCCGGCCGGGCGACGACGTCTGATGCACCACGCGGGCGCGCCGGCCGCTACGCGGTTCGGCCCGCCCGCGCGTCAGCCTTCGGCCGGCTCGACGGCCTCGCCGCCCGCCGCCGCGGCCTCCGGCACGAAGAAGCGCTCGTTGAGTTCGGCGAGCCCGAACATGCCGAGGATCTCGCTCAGCCGCTCGCCGGGCCGCCGGCGCGGCAGGTTCTTGTACTGCGCGATGATCAGCTCGTTCTTCATCGAATGCTCCCAGCCGACCAGCTCGGTCACGCTGACCTGATAGCCGTGCGCTTCGAGCTGCAGGCAGCGCAGCACGTTGGTGATCTGGCTGCCGAATTCGCGCGTATGCAGCGGATGCCGCCACACCTCGGTCAGCGCGTTCGCAAGCGACTTGCCCTTGTTCCTGCGCAGCACGCCCGCGACTTCCGCCTGGCAGCACGGCACCAGCACGATGTGCTGCGCGCGCTTCGCGAGCGCGAAGCGGATCGCGTCGTCGGTCGCCGTGTCGCACGCGTGCAGCGCGGTGACGACGTCGACCGTTTCGGGCAGCTGCGGCGACGTGATCGAATCGGCAACCGACAGGTTCAGGAACGACATGCCGCCGAACCCGAGCCGCGCGGCCAGCTCGGCCGAGCGCGTGACGAGCTCCTCGCGCGTCTCGATCCCGTACACGTGCGACGCGAACGCCGGCGTGCCGTGCCCCGGCTGCTGCTTGAAGAACAGGTCGTACAGGATGAAGCCGAGATACGACTTGCCGGCGCCGTGATCGACGAGCGTCACGCTGCCCTGGTCGGCCTGCACGCCGGCAAGCAACGGCTCGATGAACTGGAACAGGTGATAGACCTGCTTCAGCTTGCGGCGGCTGTCCTGGTTCAGCTTTCCGTCGCGGGTGAGGATGTGCAGTTCCTTCAGCAGCTCGACGGACTGCTCCGGGCGGATTTCGTGGGTCTTGTTGGACATCGTGATGCGGCGCCGGGCCACGGTCGGTCGACCACGGCCCGGCGACGGGAATTCGTGAGGAATGGCGACAGTTTACCGAAAATGCGCGGTCAGGCTCGTGCGCCGAGCCGCCACAGCGACGTGACCTCGGCGCGGCGCGCCGCATGCAGCGGATCGTCGGCGTCGGTCGACTTCGGGTGCGCGGGGCGGATGTCGTCGCGGCCGAGCACGACGAGGCCCGCCTCGTCGATCCATTGCAGCAGCGTGTCGCGCGGCCGCAGGCCGAGGTGCTCGGCGAAATCGGACAGGATCAGCCAGCCCTCGCCGCCCGGCTCGAGATGCGCGGCAAGCCCGGCGAGGAAACCGCGCAGCATGCGGCTGTCGGGATCGTAGACCGCGTATTCGATCGGCGCGCTCGGCCGGGCCGGCACCCACGGCGGGTTGCAGACCACGAGCGGCGCACGGCCGGCCGGAAACAGGTCGGCCTCGACGATGTCGACGCGATCCGCATGACCGAGCCGCGCGACGTTCTCGCGCGCACAGGCAAGTGCACGCGGATCCTGGTCGGTCGCGACGACGCGCTCGACGCCGCGCGATGCGAGCACGGCCGCGAGCACGCCGGTGCCCGTGCCGATATCGAATGCAAGCGAAGTCGCGGGCAGCGGCGCGCGCGCGACGAGTTCGACGTATTCGCCGCGCACCGGCGAGAACACGCCGTAATAAGGATGGATCGGCGCGCCGCCGAGCGCCGGAATCGGCACGCCCTTCTTGCGCCATTCATGCGCGCCGACGAGGCCGAGCAGTTCGCGCAGCGATACGACCGACGGTGCGCCGCCCGGCCCGTACGCCTCCTCGCATGCGGCGCGCACGTCGGGCGCGCGGCGCAGCGGGATCGTGTAGTCGGCGTCGAGCGGGATCAGCAGCATCCCGAGCGTGCGGGCGCGCTGCGACTGCGCGAGACGATGCAGGTTGAACGCGTCGACGCCGGCCGCGGCCTTTGCCTTCTTCGGCTTGCGCTCGACGCGGCGCGCCATCGCCTGCACGAGCTGGCGCGCATTCTGGAAGTCGCCCTGCCAGACGAGCGCGGTGCCCTCGCATGCAAGGCGGTAGGCGGCGTCGGCAGTGACGCGGTCGTCGGCGGGCACCGCGCGCTTCGGCGGCTGCACACCGGCTTCGGAACGCCAGCGCACGGCATGATCGGCGCCGTCGGCGTCGGTCCAGTGGAAAACGGGGAAATCGGTCACGCGAACTCGGTTACGGTTGGCTTCAACGGGCGGCGGCATCGCGCCGCGCGGCTCACACCATACCGCGCTTTGCCCGCGCGGCAAAGCGCGGGCGGCGGCACGCACCGCCGCCCGGGACGCGCGCGCGTCAGGTCTCGTCGTGGAGCGCCGCGTCGGGCGCGTTCTGCTTCACCGACGCGATGCCGTTCTCGCGGCCCGCTTCGGCCTTGTACAGCTCGCTCGTGCCGATGATCTCGTGATTACCGGCCTTCAGGTTGAACATGAACTGGCCGTTGCTCGCGGTCTTGCGCTCGTAGCGCGCGTCGTCCAGCGCATTCTTGCGCACCGACGCGACGCCGTTCTCCGCCGACGCCTTGGTCTTGTAGAGCTCGCTGCGCAGGATGATCTCGCCGTTGCCGGCCTTCAGGTGGAACAGGAACTGACCGTCGCTCGCTTTCTTGATGACGAATTTCGCTGCCATTGGGATCCCCCTCGGGTGAAAGTTCGTCCGGCCCTCCGGACCCGGCCAGTTTAAGCGCGATCCCGCCAGGAAAATGCAAGGCAAGCGCAATTCAATCGTCAGAAATCGTCAGGGCCGGCGTGCGCCGCCTGGTCAGGCATGACGCCGGCATCCGCGCGGCGCGCGGGCTATCCGCCCCATCCCGGCATCGCGGGCAGGCGCAGCGTCCCCGCGTCGTTGAAATGCACGGTGCCGAGCACGCCGCCGGCGAGCCGGCCGCGCAGCGCATACGGCAGCTCGCCGTTCGCGGCCGCGCCGGGCAGGTTCCACGCCTGCCGCGCGGCGGCGAATGCGGACACCGACACCGGCACGTCGAGCACGGCCTCGCCGAAACGCGGCACGGTGCCCGAGCGATCGCTGACGCCGCTCGCGAACGGCGTGCCGTTCAGGTCGAGCGCGACCGAGATGCCGTCGTACTCGATCGGCGCATCGTTCGGGTTCTGCACGCGCAGCTTCAGGCTGAAACGCATCTCTAGCCCCTGCCCGACGAGCGGGTCGAGCCCGGCAACCGACACGCGCACGGGGTCGCGCGTCAGCCCCGCGCAACCGCCGAGCAGGAACACGGCGGCGAACAGCAGCAGCACGGCGCGCAGCGGCGCGATACGGAACAGGGCTCGTGGCATGGGAAGGCCTCCTCGCGGCAATCGGTGAGCGGGTCGTCGATGCATTGTACCGAGCATGCCGCGACTCACCGGATTTCGTAGTTTTCGCAGCCGCGCCAGATCGTTAATAGATTAAAACTACGAAGGCATCAGCTAAACGGACAGCGCATTAATGACTTCCAGCATTCAATGAAGCGCGAAAAAATCAATAGGCGCACTTTCTAAATTTTTCGTTTCCTTTACCTAAAACCATCAAGTATATTTACGCATCCTTCGAGCTAGCCGACAAACCTTGAAGCCGCATGACGGCGCATTTACGGAACGGCGACACGCCTTCCTTCCGTCCTGCGGACTGGCCCGGCCAGCCCCGTAGGTCGTCGGTTCAAAGGGAAAGCGCGCCCGTGCAGGGCGTGCGGCCCCGTGTCGTGCGCGCGAAATCAATTCAGTACAACACGCGCCCGTCCATTTTGAACCGGCAAGTTAACCGACATCCGGAAATCCAGAGGGGGCAGTAAACCATGATTACCTTCACGTAGTCGGCCGCCGTCTTTTCGAATAATCCGTCATTAGCATTTTCATCGCCGTTGATTAACGGCGAGGGGATTGCTTTTGCCGGCGTTTTCGCAGCACTGAACGATTCTTTCCACAATCGAGGTTTCAGTCATGTCGATCAACATTCGCAAGATGCGTTATCTGCCGCTCGTCGCCGCACTCGCGCTCGCCGGGTGCGGCGGCGACGACGGCGGCGTGGGCTCGGCTTCCGCGCTCAGCTCCGCCGGCGCGCCGCACTCGGGCTCGTCGCCTGCCGTCACCGCGCCGCCGAGCGCATCCAATGTCGACAAGAGCGTATCGCCTGTCGAGCTGCCGGACACCGTCGTACCCGTGAACTACCGGCTGTGGTTCCGCCCGAACGAAGCGCTGAACGCGTTCGACGGCCGCGCCGACGTCGAGATCAAGGTGCTGAAGCCGGTCAACAACATCGTGATCGCCGGCCACCGGATCAAGTTCACGAACGGCCGCATCACGCTGCAGCCGGGCAACATCCAGCTGATCGCGACGCCGCAGGACAAGGGCGACTTCTACCAGCTGCGCCCCGTGAGCGGCTCGATCTCGCCGGGCAACTATTCGCTGCACATGGAGTGGTCGGGCATCATCAACTTCAAGTCTTATGACGATCCCGTCAAGAAGACGGGCGGCAGTTGCGGCGACGATCCGTATCCGGGTTGCTCGGCCGCGGAAGGCATCTTCCGCGTCGACCTGAAGAGCACCGACGGCACGACGAGCGGCGCGATCCTCACCCAGGGCGAAACCAACCTGGCGCGTCAATGGTTCCCCGGCTGGGACGAGCCGGCGTTCCGCCCGACCTATGAAGTGACGGCCGAAGTGCCGCAGAGCTGGCGCGTCGTGTCGAACGCGGCCGAGAAGCCGTCGACCAGCATCGGCGGCGGCTACAAGCTCGTGCAGTTCGAGAAGACCCCGCCGATGCCGTCGTACCTGCTGTTCTTCGGCGGCGGCCTGTTCGACACCTACGAGGACGACTTCACGAGCCCGCTGCCGGGCGGCAAGGGCGGCCTGCACCTGCGCGTGTTCACGCCGCCGGGCATGAGAGACTGGGCGAAGCCGGCGATGGACCGCACCAAGCAGGCGCTCGACTTCTACTACCGCTACACGGGCATCGCGCTGCCGCTCACGAAATTCGACACGGTGGCCGCGAACGACGCGTTCAAGGAGCAGAAGGACCTGAACTTCGGCGGGATGGAGAACTGGGGGTCGATCCTCGAGTTCGCCGACGACATCCTGCCGCAGCCGGGCCAGCCGATGTCGCACTACGGCAACGAGGTGCTGACGCACGAAGTCGCGCACCAGTGGTTCGGCGATCTCGTCACGACCGACTGGTGGGACAACGTGTGGCTCAACGAGTCGTTCGCGACGTTCTTCGAGACGAAGACGACGATCCAGTTCTTCCCCAACGAGTTCAGCTGGCTCGACCAGGTGAAGAACAAGTACCGCGTGATCAATCGTGATATCGGCCCGAACGCGTTCCCGGTCGCGCCGAACTTCAACGGCTGGGCGTCGAACGACTTCGTGCTGAGCGCCAGCGCGTTCACGTACGACAAGGGCGGCCACGTGCTGAAGACGCTCGAGAACTATCTCGGCGAACAGACGCTGCGCAAGGGTCTGCAGCAGTACCTGGTCGACTACTCGTTCGGCAACGGCACGCCGAAGCGCCTGTGGGATGCGCTGTCGAAGGAGAGCGGCCAGTCGATCGGCGCGATCGGCGACAGCTACGTGCGCCAGACCGGCGTGCCGCTGATCTCGCTCGACACGCAGTGCGACCTGACGAAGAACCAGACGATCGTCACGCTGAAGCAGCAGCCGTTCCCGAACAAGAACGCGTATCCGGGCCTGCAGTGGACGGTGCCGATCACGCTCGCGTACGGCCAGGGTCTCGCGCAACGCACGACGCTCGCGCTGAAGGATACGCAGACGCAAACGCGGATCGACGGTTGCACGGGCGTGGTCGCGGACCCGAGCGGGCTGGACTACTACGTCGTGAACTACAGCGACGCGGCCTGGAGCGGGTTGCTCACGCAGGTCAACGGCTCGTCCGATCCGGTGCTGCTGTCGAACCTGAAGAGCGAGGCCGCGCTGCTCGTCGCGAACAACCTCGCGCCGGCTTCGCGCTCGACGTCGATCGGTTCGGTCGCTTCGCCGGCCGCGATGAAGCTGCGCCAGACGCCGACCTTCGACGGCATCGCGCCGACGACGAAGGAACGCCCGGCACTGCAATACCAGGGCATCTTCAAGCCGCGCAAGGTAGTGACGCAGTAACGGTGCAAGCTCGGCCGGTGCCGCGCAGCCTGCGGCGCCGGCCGGCGTACCGGTCTTCCCGACCTTTGACGGGCCTCGCGAGCGAGGCCTTTTTTATTTCCGCACGGCCCCGCGGCGCCCCTTCGCCGTCACACCCACGCGGCATCCCACGCCGGCTGCGCGAACCATGTCGCGAGGAACGCGACGAGCCGTGACGCACGCGCGCTGCCGCGAGCCTGCTGGCGCAACACGTGGATCGTCGCCTGCTCGGGCGCCGCCGCGACGCCCAGCCGGCGCGCGGCCGCCGAGAAGCTCTGCTGGTCGACCACGTCGACGACCAGCGCCAGTTGCGGGGAAAGGAAATCGTCCATTCAGGGGTCTCGGGTTTTGCTATGCGCGGATCCCAAAACAATCATCCGCCTTTGCACATTTCCGCGTCCATTCGGCCCGACTAGACTGCATTCATCCTTTCCACCCGTTGCACGCGCCGGCCTCCGGGCAGCGCGGCAACCATCCGACCCGGAGATCATCATGCGCAGCATCCGCTTCGACGCGCCCGCCGCCGACATCGAGTCGCTCGACGCGCGCGTCAGGGAAATCGACCCACCCGTGCCGGCCGACGGCCAGATGCTGATCGAGGTACGCGCGGCCGGCGTCAACCCGAGCGACGTGAAGGCCGCGCTCGGCCGCATGCCGCACGCAGTGTGGCCGCGCACGCCCGGGCGCGACTGGGCCGGCATCGTGCGCAGCGGCCCTGCCGAATGGATCGGCGCGCCCGTATGGGGATCGGGCGGCGATCTCGGCGTAGGGCGCGACGGCTCGCACGCGGAATGGCTCGTGCTCGACGCGGCACTGGTGCGCCGCAAGCCGGCCGTGCTGACGCTCGACGAAGCGGCCGGCGTCGGTGTGCCGTTCGTCACCGCGTACGAGGGCTTGCGCCGGGCCGGCATGCCGACGGCCGACGACGTCGTGCTGGTGTTCGGCGCGAACGGCAAGGTCGGCCAGGCCGCGATCCAGCTCGCGACCGCGCGCGGCGCGACCGTGATCGGCGTCGAGCGCGGCCCCGGCGGCTATCGCGGCCACGCATCGGGGGACGTGCACATGATCGACGCGTCGCGCTGGCCCGTCGCCGACGCCGTGCACGCGGCGACCGGCGGCCACGGCGCGGACATCGTCTACAACACGGTCGGCAGCCCGTATTTCGAAGCCGCGAACGCATCGATGGCGATCGGGGCGCGGCAGATCTTCATCTCGACGATCGACCGCAGCGTGCCGTTCGACATCTTCGCGTTCTATCGCGGCCAGCATACGTACGTGGGTGTCGACTCGATCCAGCTCGGCGGCGCCGCGGTCGCGCAGATCCTCGATACGCTCGCGCCCGGCTTCGGTAATGGCACGCTGCGCCCGTTTCCGATCGGCGACGACTACGTATACCCGCTCGAACGCGCGCACGACGCATATCGCGCGGTGCTGGCCGGTGCGCGCGAGCGCGTCATCCTCAAGCCCTGACGCCGGACCGCACGGGAGAACGCCATGATGGAATACGTGACTTCGCTCGCGGCGGGCCTCGGCGTCGGCGTGCTGCACGCGCTGCTGCACGTGCGCTCGCCGGCCCCGCCGCTCGTCGCACTCGTCGGCCTGCTCCGGATGGTGATCGGCGAACGCGCGATCGCGCTGCTGCGTTGATGCAGCACCCGCGCTAGCGATCGTCGCGACGGCGGAACGCCCACCATGCGGCGAGCGCCGTGAAGCCCGCGACGAGCAGCACCATCAGCCAGAAGCCATGCTTGTTCTCCGAGAACGGCACGCCGCCGACGTTCATCCCGAAGAAGCCGGCGACGATGTTGATCGGCAGCGCGATGACGGTCACGAGCGTCAGCGTGAACAGTGTCCGGTTGTTCTGCTCGTCGAGACGCGACCCGATCTCTTCCTGCAACAGCTTGATCCGCTCGTTGAGCCCGGACAGATCGCCAAGCACCAGCGAGAACTCTTCGGTCGATTCACGCAGCTCCTGCACGTCTTCCACGTGCAGCCACGCGGGCGGCTTCGCGAGCAGCCGGAAGATCGACCCGGGCTCGGGCGCGAGCATGCGTTGCAGGCGCGTCAGCGTGCGGCGCATCGCGCCGAGCTCGATGCGGCTCGACGTGAGCCGCTGCGACAGGAAGCGATCCTCGATGCGATCGACGTCGACGCTCGTGCGCCGCATGATCTGGATCAGCAGGTCGGCCTGGTCGCGCAGCAGGTGCACGAGCAGTTCCGCGGGCGACCGGAACCGCTCGCCGTCGCGCACGCACGCGCGCAGCGTGTCGACCGAGCGCAGCGGCTTGAGCCGCGCGGTGACCATGATGCGCTGCTCGACGTGGACGAACAGCGTCGCGATCTCCGATGGCGTCAGCTCGAGGTTGAACATCACGTCGTTGACGATCGCGCGCAGCGCGCCGTCTTCCTGCTCGATGCGCGTCGAGCGCGAACCTTCGTGGAGAAATTCGAAGAAGCTGTCGGGCAGCTCGAGATGCGTGCGCATCCAGCGCTCGCTCGCGCCGTGCGCGAGATTGAAGTGCAGCCAGACGAAATCGTCCGACGCGGCCGCATCGCGCGCGCGGCACGTGCGCAGCCACGCGGCGGCTGCGTCGGCGTCGAGCGTCGCGCCGGATCCGCCCGGAACGAAGCGGAAGCCGCACACCATGCCGGACGTATCGGCGCCGTAAGTCTGTACGATCAGGTCCATCGTGTCGAAAGTCGTGCGGCGCGCGGCGCGCCGCGCAAAGCGGGTCGCGGGCCCGCGCCGGGAAAGGAAAGGAGACGTATGCCCGACGGGCGTGACGCACGCGTGACAGCGTCACACGGCATGATACCGGCGGCTTCCGTGCCCCCAAAGCAACGCGCCGCCCAACGGGCGGCGCAGATACGGCATCGCGGCATGCGCGGGACGCGTTACTGCCGCGTCTCCGACTGTGCGGCGTTCGGGCACGCCGGGTCCTTGCCCCAGTGGCCGTCGCAGACGCGCCAGCGGCACAACTGATCCTCGAAGAAGCCGCGCTCCGAACACTCCTTCACGCGCGCCCCAAGCGAGCCGGTCGTCGCGGCCGCCTTGGTCGGCACGGCCTGCGCCTTCTGCGCGGCGAGCTTCTTGTCGGCCGGCTTCGTGCGCGCGACGAGCGCCGCGAGCAGATCGGCATCCGGATCGTCCTTCCCGGCCGCCTTCGCATTCGCGGTACGCGTCGACGCCGCGTCACGGCGCTTCTTCGCCTGCGCGAGCTCGGCTTCCTGTTCCTTGCGATGCTTGCGGGCTTCGGCCTTCGTCTCGGCCTTCGTGTCGGCCTTGCCGTGTGCCGCGACCTTCGCGTTCTTCGCGGCGTCGGCTTTCGCGGTTTTGGTCGTCGCTGCCGCGGCGGCCGTGGCGGCCGCGGCTGCACCGGCCGTCGCCGCGCCCGATGCGTCGTCGGCGCCATTGGCGAGCGCGCGCGACAGGCGGCTGCCGTCCGCGCCGGACGCGGACGATGCGGATGCAACGGTCTGGGAAGCCGAATCGTCGTTGACGATCGTCGCCGGTTGCGCGGCGGATGCGCCATTCTGCGCGACCTGCACGGTGGCCCCGCTGGCCGGTGCGGCCTTGGCCGGCGCAGCCGCTGCGGGCGCGGCCGCAGCCGTGACGGCGGCGGCCTGCTCGCCCGAAGGCTGCTGCATGCGCCACGCGCCCCAGCCGCCGACGGCAACCACCAATGCCACGACGGCCGCGATCGGTGCCTTCAGCGAACGGCGCGCCGGTTCGGCGGGCGGCGTGACACGCCCTTCCAGATTCGCGAGAATGCGAGACTGCTGAGCTCCTCCGTTGCCTTCCGGTTTAGTATCGGACAGCAGGCTGGGTGGAGTTTTCGAATTTGAATTTTCCGGCGCACTCATTCAGCGTCTCATTGAATCCTGGTTTAATTCACCGCGATAATATAGCCCGGCCTCTCAAAGCAGCCTGATTCTAAGAGCAAGCATTGCAAAACACAATCAATTCCAATTTCCGGGGATTTCGTTGATTGCCGTCGCACTCGTCGCCTATTTCGCCCTTGCCGTCGCGGTTGCGGCACTGTTGCTTTTACCGGGTATCCGCGCGGCCGTTTTCGAATCCGTCGCCCAGTTTCACGGCCGTCTTACGCGCCGTGCGAACGATCGCGCCGCGCGTACGCGGAGTCAGATTGTTAAATCGGCAAGCGCTACGCGCGGTGCATTAAACGATGTGCAAAATTTACTGGTTCGGCGGCGCTTGATGATTATGGTATCGGCAGGTATTCTTGCGACGCCGCCATTGGTCGCCATCGCGTTACGCGGCCGGCAATTGTTCCAGTACGACGACACGACGCGCGTGCCCGACGAGAAGATCGCCGCGCTGCTGCAGGGCGAACAGCTCGTGCCGCCGCCGCCGCTGCCGCCGGAAGTCTTCGCCACCAAGGAAGTCGAACAGGTGCGCCCGGCGCTGAAGGATGCGAGCCGCGACTGGAACATGCTGGACCCGGATTTCCGTACGCGTTTGCTGCTGGTCTACAAGATCATGCACGAACAATACGGTTATGAAATGGCGCTGCTGGAAGGTTACCGGAGCCCGGAACGGCAAAACCGGCTGGCACAGATGGGCAGCAACGTGACCAATGCGGCGGCCTTCCAGAGTTATCACCAATTCGGGCTGGCGGCCGACAACGCATTCCTGCGCGACGGCAAGCTGGTCATTTCCGAGAAAGATCCGTGGGCGATGCGCGGCTACCAGTTGTACGGCCAGGTCGCCGAGCAGGTCGGCCTGACCTGGGGGGGCCGATGGAAAATGATGGATCTCGGTCACGTGGAATACCATAAACCCGGTTTTAAACTGGGACGCGGCAGCTAGCCAGGGCTGCCGGACAGGAAATAATGAGGGCGGCATGGGGCTTTTTAATATCCCGGCAGGAAACGATACGGGCGACGCAAAAAATCGGGCATTCCGGTGCGCGATTTTTTCCGGTCGCCGCTTCCGTTTTAAATCTCACAGCGTCCTTTCATTAATGCGCGCGCCTTCTCCGATGCCGCGGGCGCATTGATGCCAGCCCCCTTCATCCCGTTTGACAGCATGGCGACACATCGCGGCGCCACCCTTGCCGCTCGGCGCGCCTGCGTCGCCTCACCGAATCGCACCGGAACCTGAACGTCCTATGCAACGCATCCTCAACGTGCTGACTCATCCGCGTACGCTCTCGATCGTCGGGATCGTCGCGCTAGCGGCCATCCTCTTCATCGTCGCCGACATGCTGCAGCTCCCGCTGCTGTGGGCGGCGATCGCCTTTGCGGCGATCCTCGCGCTGTGGCTCGTCGTCGCGCTGTGGCGCCGCTGGCGCGTGAAGCGCGCGAACCAGCAGCTCGGCCAGGTGCTCGAAGAGCAGGCGGAAACCGGCAAGATCGCGGCACCCGCCGCCGCCGCGCTCGCGCCCGACGCGAAGACGGCCGACCTCGACGTGCTGCGCACGCGCCTGTCGGACGCGGTGAAGACGATCAAGACGTCGAAGATCGGCCAGGTCTCGGGCGGCTCCGCGCTGTACGAACTGCCGTGGTACATCGTGATCGGCAACCCGGCCGCGGGCAAGAGCAGCGCGGTGCTCAATTCCGGGCTGCAGTTCCCGTTCGCGGACAAGAACAGCGCCGTCATCCACGGCATCGGCGGTACGCGCAACTGCGACTGGTTCTTCACGACCGAAGGGATCCTGCTCGACACGGCCGGCCGCTATTCGGTGCACGAGGAAGACCGCAGCGAGTGGCTCGGCTTCCTCGGCCTGCTCAAGCGCTATCGCCCGAAGGCACCGATCAACGGCATCATCGTCACCGCCAGCATCGCCGAACTCACCGGCAACCGCCCCGAATTTGCGATCAACCTCGCGAAAAACCTCCGCCAGCGCGTTCAGGAGCTGACGGAAAAGCTCGAGGTGTTCGCGCCGGTCTACGTGATGTTCACGAAGGCCGACCTGATCACCGGCTTCACCGAATTCTTCAGCAGCAGCGACAAGCACGAGTACGACCGCGTGTGGGGCGCCACCCTGCCCTACGAGCCCGACGACAAGCGCGACGTGGTCGCGCAGTTCGACACGCACTTCGAGGAACTCTACGAAGGGCTGAAGGAGATCAGCGTCGCGCAGCTGTCGCTGTCGCGCGGCAACCAGCTTTCGCCGGGCCAGTTGAGCTTCCCGCTCGAATTCTCGACGATCAAGCCGTCGCTGCGCGCGTTCCTCGCGACGCTGTTCGAGAACAACCCGTTCCAGTACAAGCCGATCTTCCGCGGCTTCTACTTCACCAGCGCGCTGCAGGAAGGCGAAACCAGCAGCACGGCCGCGCAGCGCATCGCGCACCGCTTCGGCCTCGACGCGAGCGCGCTGCCGAAGCCGCACAGCGCGTTCTCGAAGAACGGCTTCTTCCTGCGCGACCTGTTCTCGAAGGTGATCTTCGCGGACCGCCAGACGGTGCGCCAGTTCGCCAGCCCGACCAAGACGCGGCTGCGCTACGCGACCTTCTTCGGCTTCGTCGCGGCGCTCGCGATCGCGCTCGGCGGCTGGACCTGGTCGACGATCGGCAACCAGCAGCTCGTCTCGAACGTGCAGGCCGACCTCGACAACGTCACGCGCCTGCAGCAGGGCCGCAACGACCTGCAGTCGCGCCTGCAGGCGATGGACATCCTGGAAGACCGGATCGAGCAGCTCGAGCAGTTCCGCCGCGACAAGCCGCTGTCGGTGTCGCTCGGCCTGTACCAGGGCGACCGTCTCGAACAGCACCTGCTGACCGAGTACTACAACGGCGTGCGCCAGATCCTGCTGGCCCCCGTGTCGCAGAACCTCGCGTCGTTCATGAAGGACGTGAACGCGCACCCCGAACAGCTCGTGCCGATGACCCGCCCGCCCGAATCGGGTGCCGTTCAGGGCGGCGCGATGCCGGTCTCGACGAACGCGGCGGGCGCCGCGCCGCTGGCCGGCGCCGCACTGGCCGCGTCCGGTACCGCGCCGGCCGCCGCGCCGCAACAGCCGGCCGCACCGCAGGGCGGCCTCTACAGCGACGCGTCGCCGACCAACGTGCAGGACGCGTACAACGCGCTCAAGACGTACCTGATGCTGTCCGACAAGCGCCACGTCGAGCAGGCGCACCTGACCGACCAGCTCGCCCGCTTCTGGCGCGGCTGGCTCGAGACGAATCGCGGCAACATGCCGCGTGACGAGATGATCAAGAGCGCGGAGCGCATGATCTCGTTCTACCTCGCCCGCGTGAACGACAACGACTGGCCGATGATCGACGCGAACCTCGCGCTCGTCGACCAGACCCGCGAGAACCTGCGCCGCGTCGTGCGCGGGATGCCGGCCCGCCAGCGCGTCTACGAGGAAATCAAGGCGCGCGCGTCGACCCGCTTCGCGCCGATGACCATCGCGCGCATCGTCGGCGACGGCAACCAGGGGCTGGTGGCCGGCAGCTACGCGATTCCGGGCACGTTCACGCGCGAAGCGTGGTTCGACTACGTGCAGCCGGCGATCCGCGACGCGGCGACCAAGGAACTGCAGGCGAAGGACTGGGTGCTGAATACGTCGACGCAGGACGACCTGACGCTCGAGGGCAGCCCCGAGCAGATCCAGAAGACGCTGGTCGGCATGTACAAGACCGAGTACGCGCAGCACTGGCAGAAGTTCATGCAGGGCATCGCGGTGCAGGGCTTCAGCAGCTTCGGCCAGGCCGTCGACGGGATGAACCGCCTCGGCGACCCGCAGGATTCGCCGATCCGCAAGATCCTCGAGACGGCGTACGACCAGACGTCGTGGGACAACCCGTCGCTCGCGAACGTCGCGATCAAGAAGGCGCAGACGGGCGTCGTGAACTGGGTCAAGCAACTGTTCTCGCGCTCGCAGGCCGGCCAGGTGGCGGCCGCCAACATCGACATCAACGGCAATCCGGCCGAGGTGCCGATGGGTCCGATCGGCCAGGAGTTCATCGGGCTCGCGCGGATCGTCGCGACGCATGACGGCACGTCGATGCTCAAGGGCTACATGGAATCGCTGTCGAAGGTCCGGACCCGCTTCAACGTGATCAAGAACCAGGGCGACCCGGGCCCCGGCGCGCGCCAGCTGATGCAGCAGACGCTCGACGGCAACGGTTCGGAACTCGCCGATTCGCTGAAGCTCGTCGACGAGCAGATGCTGACGGGCCTCACCGATTCGCAACGCAAGTCGCTGCGGCCGCTGCTCGTGCGGCCGCTGATGCAGGCGTTCGCGGTCGTGATCCAGCCGGCCAGCACCGAAGTCAACAAGGTGTGGAACGCGCAGGTCTACCAGCCGTTCCAGAGCTCGCTCGCGACGAAGTACCCGTTCGCGGCCAACGCGAAGGTCGAGGCCGGCGCCGGCGAGATCGCGCAGGTGTTCGGTCCGGACGGCTCGATCGCGAAGTTCGTCGGCACGACGCTCGGGCCGCTCGCGGTGCGCCGCGGCGACACGCTCGCCGCCCGCACGTGGGGCGACATGGGCATCGGGCTCACGCCGGACTTCACGAACGGCTTCGCGCGCTGGGTCGCACCGCTCGCGGGCGGCGCGGCAGGCAGCGCGGCCGCGGCGTCCGAGCCGCAGACCGTGTTCCAGATCCTGCCGCAGCCGAGCACGGGCACGACGGAATACACGATCGCGATCGACGGCCAGCAACTGCGCTACCGCAACACGCCGCCGCAGTGGACCAACTTCGTGTGGCCGAACCCGCAGGGCTCGGCGGGCGCGACGCTGTCCGCGACGACCTTCGACGGCCGCACGGTGCAGCTCGTCAACGAGCCGGGCCGCTACGGTCTCGAGAAGCTGATCAACTCGGCGCAGCGCAAGCGCCGTCCGGACGGCACCTTCGACCTGACGTGGGCGCAGGGCAGCGTGAACGTGTCGGTGACGATGCGCATCATCAGCACGTCGCAACCGTCGGGCGGTGGCGGCGACCAGCCGCAGCAGCAGAGCCTGCGCGGCCTGCAACTGCCGTCGTCGGTCGCCGACGCGAGCGCGGCTGCCGCGCAGAACGCGACCCAGTCCGGCCCGGGCACGCCGGGCGCAGCGCCGGCCGTCGCGGCCGCCAACGCAACGAATGCACAGGGGGCGCAATGACGCAAACCGTACAGGCGCAAATCGCCTACTTCGGCAAGATTCCGTCGCGCGGCGACTTCGTGAAGAGCCAGCACAATCCGCAGTTGCTGCAGACGCTCGATCGCTGGATCGCGCAGGCGCTCGAACTGCTTGCGGAAGATCCGCGCTGGAAGCTCGTCTACGAGGATGCGAAGCCGATGCATTTCGCGTTCCTCGGCTCGCGCAGCAAGCTCGCGATCGCGGGCCACATGGTCGCGAGCCACGACGTGTCGATGCGCCGCTTCCCGTTCCTCGGCGCAACCGCGCTCGAGGTCGACCGGCCGCTCGCGTTCCTCGCGCGCAGCCCGCTGGCGTTCGCGCGGCTGTGGTCGCGCGTCGCCACGCAGATCCCGCCGCTGCTCGGCAAGGACGAGCCGCCCGGCGCGCTGCAGGCGCTCGGCGACACGCAGGTGCCGATCGACGTCGGCGGCCCGGGCACGTCGCATGACGGCACCTTCAACGATTTCGTCGAACACCAGTCGCTGTACGGCCTGCAGCAGATGCTGCTCGAGAGCGGCCACCCCGTGCGGCTGCGCGGCGCGATGCTCGCGCTCGGCTCGCTGCTCCGGCCGGTGATGCAGAGCGGCTCGTCGCACATCGAGCGCGGCCTGACGCTGCCGCTGCCGGTCGATCCGTTCTACCGCAGCCTCGTCGCCGCGTTCTGGCTCGAACTGATCGCGCCGTTCGTCGCGCAGGCCGACTTCGAGCTCGCGATCTTCATCGGCTCGATCGCCGAGCGCGAACGGCTCATCATCGGCTTCAACGGCGCGTCGGCGAAGACGCTGCTGAGCGTTGTCGATCCGCAAACCTATGCCGCCCACAACATCGACATCGACGATCCCGAGTGGATCGACGCCCATGCGCAAAACGATCACCAGATCAGCAAGCTCGTCAGCTACCTCGACCAACCGCAACTCTCGCTGCGCGTCGCCATCGACGCGTTCCGCGAAGCGTTCATCGGAGGCTGACGGGATGCATCGCTCGATTCACGCCTGGCGCCCGCGCTGCTCGCCCGCTCTCGCCGCCCTCCTCGCCGCCGGCCTCGTTGCCAGCGGTGCAGCCTTCGCGCAGAACACGGGCGCGACCGTCACGCCGGTCGGCAACGGCACGGTCGCGACGACCGCGCTGCCGTCGTCGAACCCGAACCCCGGCGCCGCGCCGGCGACCGCGTCCGGCACGGTGATGCACGGCACGGCCGGCACGATCACGCCGCCGCCCGCGAACGCGGCGCCCGGCCAGGTGGTCGCCGGCGGCAAGGTGCCCGACGAGGCGACCAAGGCCGCCGTGCTGCAGAAGCTGCGCGATACCTACGGCGCGGCGAACGTCGTCGACCAGATCGAGGTCGGCGACGTCGCGACGCCGCCGAACTGGAGCGCGAACGTGCAGAAGCTGCTCGGCGCGCAGCTCAAGCAGATCAGCAAGGGGCAGTTGAAGATCAACGGCACGCAGATCGAGATGAAGGGCGAGGTGCACAACGAGGCGCAACGCCAGCAGCTCGCGAGCGACATGGCGAACACGCTGAACCCGACCTACACGATCAAGAACGGGCTGCGCGTGTCGGCGTCCGAGCAGGGTGTGCTCGACCAGACGCTCGCGAACCGGACGATCGAGTTCGAGACCGGCAGCGCGACGCTGACGCCGCAGGGCAAGCTGATCCTCGACCAGATGGCGGCCGCGCTCTCGAAGATGCAGAACCGCACGGTCGACATCATCGGCCACACCGACAACTCGGGGAACCGGACCTCGAACATCGCGCTGAGCCAGGCGCGCGCGGATGCGGTGAAGGGTTACCTGATCACGAAGAGCATCCCGCCGCAGCAGATGACGACGACGGGCGTCGGGCCGGATCAGCCGATCGCGCCGAACGATACGGCGGACGGGCGGGCAAGGAATCGAAGGATCGAGTTCCGGGTGGGACAGTAACGGAGGATCGGCCGGCCGCGCCTTTGCGGAGCGGCACGGCACTCGACGGGCGGCCGCAGCGATGCGCCGCCCGTTTTGCGTTTTACGACTGCTCGTCCGGCCGCACGCCCAGCAGCTCGCGAATATGCGACAGCGAGCCGTCGTCCTTCACGACGCTCTCGAGCCACTTGTGCAGCGGCATGTCGGCCCATTCGGCCGCCTTGTCGGCGAGGTACGCGACCGGGCTGTGCGGCTCGGTCTGGCGGAAATAACGCGCGACCGCACGCAACTGGTCGACGGCCTGCGCGCGGTTCTGGATGCCGGCGATCATCTGCGTCACCGGAGGACGCGGAGCGGTCTGCGACTGCACGTGGGTCTCCTCGGTCTGGATCGAATTGCCGAAGCTCGGCTCGATGCGCTCGGGCTGCGCCTGCGGCGCCGCTTGCGTGTGCGGCGCACTGCCCGTATAGCCCTGCTCGCGCGCAAAGCGCTCCGCGAGCCGGTACACGGTCTCGAACGCGTCGCGCGCCTGCCGGAAGCTCGGCGCCGAATCGCCCGCACGCTCGACGAGCCGCTCCTCGAACGCGTCGAGCGCGAATTCGAAGGCCTTCAGGTTCGCCAGCAGCGCCGTGTAGAACGCGATCGACGTCACGCGCCGCGACGCATCGATCTGGTCGATCGACGGCTTGCCGCGCGCGATGTCGTCCGCGTGTTCGGGGGCGCGCTTGATCGACTGCGCGACGTGCTGCGCCACTTCCCAGTCGAGCGTGCTGAACGCGTTCGACGCGCCGTCGGTCAACGGCACCGCGCGCAGCAGCTCGGCCGTGCGGCCGGCCAGCCACGCGACGTTGCCGAGCCGGTACTCGGTGTCGTCGCCTTCGGGCAGCGGGTGCACGCTGTCCCAGAACTCGCGGCACAGGCCCTCGAGCAGCGCGTAGCCTTCGGTGAGGCCGGTGATGCCGTCCTCGAGCGCGAGCGCCTCGGTCAGCCACACGGCGAGCCGCAGGTCCTTCGTGCGCGCGCGCAGCAGCTCGCCCGCATGGTCGACGACGAAGCCCCAGTCGGCCTCCTTGATCTCGGTCACCCATTCGCCCTGGTCGAGCGTCGGATCGTCGTAGCGCCGCGCGTCCTGGATCGCGTCGAATTCGTTCGAAAACAGCAGGTCGTCGCCGCTGGGCGACGCGTCGCTGATCGGCGTCAGCAGCTCGGGGAGATTGATCGGCATGGTTCAGTGAATCCGTTGATGCATCAGATGTCGCGCGCGGGGCTTATTCGACGGTGTACGCGAATTCGCCGGCCTCGTCCGCGCGCACCGCGATGCGCGCGATGGCCGCGCCGTCGGCGATCCGGCCGAGCACGTGGCCCGCGATCTCCGGCAGCAGCGTGCCGTTCAGGATATGGTCGACGTTGCGGGCGCCCGAATCGACCTCGGTGCAGCGCGCCAGCACCGCCTCGACGAGCGACTCGTCCCATTCGAACGCGGCCTTGTGGTTCGCCTCGATCCGGCGGCGGATCCGCTCGAGCTTCAGCTCGATGATCTCGGCCAGCACGTCGTCGGAAATCGGATAGTACGGGACGACCTTCATCCGGCCGAGGAACGCGGGCTTGAACGTCTTGTACAACTGCGGGCGCAGCGTCTCGGCGAGCGCGTCCGGATCGGGCAGCTCCTCGGCCGGCTTGTTCAGGCACGCCGCCATCACCGCGGTCGAGCCGACGTTCGACGTCAGGATGATCAGCGTGTTGCGGAAGTCGATCTCGCGCCCTTCCGCGTCGTCCATCGTGCCCTTGTCGAACACCTGGAAGAACATCTCGAGCACGTCCGGGTGCGCCTTCTCGACCTCGTCGAGCAGCACGACGGAATACGGGTTGCGGCGCACGGCCTCGGTCAGCACGCCGCCTTCGCCATAACCGACATAGCCGGGCGGCGAGCCCTTCAGGCCCGACACGCTGTGCGCTTCCTGGTACTCGCTCATGTTGATCGTGACCATCTTGCGCTCGCCGCCGTACAGGATGTCGGCCAGCGCGAGCGCCGTCTCGGTCTTGCCGACGCCCGACGGCCCGACGAACATGAACACGCCGCGCGGCTTGTTCGGATCCTCGAGATTCGCGGTCGCGGTGCGCACGCGCTGCGCGATCGCGTCGAGCGCGTGGTCCTGGCCGATCACGCGCGCGGTCAGCAGCGGCTGCAGGTTCAGCACGGTGTCGATCTCGTCCTTCACCATCCGGCCAAGCGGAATGCCCGTCCACGCGGCGACGATCTCGGCGACGACGTGGCCGTCGACCTGCAGCGGCACCATCGGCTCGCCGCCCTGCAGCGCGTGCAGCGCCGCGACGCGTTCGCCGAGCTTGTCGCGCGTCGCCTGCACGTCGACCGGCTGGCCGTCTTCGGACGGGCCGCGCGCGTTGTCGAGCGTGTCGCGCAATTCGGTGATCTCGGCGACGATCGCGCGCTCGGTTTCGTAGCGTGCTTCGTCCTTCGCGAGTTGCTCCAGCGCCGTGTCGCGCGCGCCGCGCAGCTCGCCGAGCCGCTCGTCGTGCGACGCGCCGCCCGCTGCCTCGCGCTCCAGCGATGCGATTTCCGCGTCGATCCGCTCGATGCGCTTCTTCGTGTCGTCGATCGCGGCCGGCGTCGCGCTGTGCGCGAGCGCGACCTTCGCGCACGCGGTGTCGAGCACGCTGATCGCCTTGTCGGGAAGCTGGCGGCCGCTGATGTAGCGGTGCGACAGGCGCACGGCCTCGGTGATCGCATCGTCGAGGATCCGCACGTTGAAGTGCGTCTCCATCAGGCCCGACATCCCGCGCAGCATCGCGGCCGCGAGCGGCTCGCTCGGCTCCTCGACCTTCACGACCTGGAAGCGCCGCGCGAGCGCCGCGTCCTTCTCGAAGTACTTCTTGTATTCGCTCCACGTCGTCGCGGCGATCGTGCGCAGCTCGCCGCGCGCAAGCGCCGGCTTCAGCAGGTTCGCCGCATCGTTCTGGCCGGCCTGGCCGCCGGCGCCGATGATCGTGTGCGCCTCGTCGATGAACAGGATGATCGGATGCGCGCTCT
Organism: Burkholderia pyrrocinia; assembly: GCF_001028665.1. Lineage (NCBI taxonomy): Bacteria > Pseudomonadati > Pseudomonadota > Betaproteobacteria > Burkholderiales > Burkholderiaceae > Burkholderia > Burkholderia pyrrocinia. The sequence goes on along the minus strand of NZ_CP011503.1, from coordinate 1,724,874 downwards.
TCTTCACCTCGTCGATCACGCTCTTCAGCCGGTTCTCGAACTCGCCCTTCACGCTCGCGCCGGCCTGCAGCAGCCCCATGTCGAGCACGTGCAGCGCGACGCCACGCAGCGGCGGCGGCACGTCGTCGGCCGCGATCCGCAGCGCGAGCCCTTCGACGACGGCGGTTTTGCCGACGCCGGCCTCGCCGGTCATGATCGGGTTGTTCTGGCGGCGGCGCATCAGGATGTCGATCGCCTGGCGGATCTCGGCTTCGCGGCCGATCACCGGATCGATCTTGCCGTCGCGCGCGCGCTGCGTGAGGTTGGTCGTGTACGTGTCGAGCGCGGGCGTCTTCGACGGGCCGGCCGCGGGCGCGGCACCGTCGGCGGCCGGCGCCACGCCGCCGTCGTCGGTATCGGCCTGGCGCGGCTCGGCTTCGCTCGACCCGGCCACGATCTCGTCGAACTTGTGCTTCAGGTCCGTCACATTCACTTCCGCGAACTGCGACGACATCCGCTGCGCGAACTGCGCGAGATCCGGCGCGGTCAGCAGCGCGAGCAGCAGGTGCCCCGAACGGATGCGGCCGAGCTGCGAATCGAGCGATGCGATCAGCCACGCCTGTTCGAACAGCGCGATCAGGTGCACCGAAAACACCGGCGTACGCGTGTTGCCGGTTCTCAGGCGCGTCAACTCGCGCTCCAGATCGGCGCGCAGCGCATGCGGATCGACGCGGCTCGCGCGCAGCGCGAGCGGCAGGTCGCCCGCCGGCTCCTCGAGCAGCGCGAGGAACAGGTGCTCCAGATCGACCTCGTAGTGGCCGCGCGCCAGGCACGCGCTCGCCGCGCGCTCGGCCGCGTGCCGGCACAGCGGGTTCAGTTTCGTGATCAGGGTCTTCAGAGGCGTGCTCATGGCGTCGATCTCAGGTTCGATTGCGTGTTGTTGTCGTTCGGAATCAGTGAATCACGTGCAGTTCGTAGCGGGCGTCCGAACGGTCGTCGATCGCGTCGCGCGTGCAGAGGAACGCGTCCCAGCCGAGCCGCGAGCCCGCGCCGAGCACGCTCGCGCCGACCTCGGTGCGCTTCAGCACCAGCTTCACCTCGTATTCGAGCGTGACACCGGCGAGCAGCGTCAGCATCCGTTCGAGCGCGACCGCGTGCGCGCCGCCGGGCAGGAACGCCTCATAGTCGCGCTTGGACAGCGGGCCGACGACGATCCGCGCGCGCATGTCGCGCTGCCATACGCGCTCGCCGACCAGCGCCGTCGCGCCGAGCACCGCGTTGACTTCGCCGAGCACGCTCAACTGGTCGGGCGGCACGTCGTACCACTTGCCGACGAACTGGTCGATCTTCACCGGCACGCGGAAGTAATCGGACAGCGTGCGCTGCAGGTACGCGGCCGACATCGGCCGGTGCCGCGCGGCCAGCGCGTAGCCGGCAACGGCTTCGTCGAGCACGCCGCCCGCGCCGGCCGCGAGGCTGTCGCGCACCTCGTCGCTCGGCACGCCCGCGATCGCGAGCAGCAGCGGCAGGTAGCGCTCGTCGCGATCGAGCTCGTAATGGAACGGCAGCCGGTATTTCTTCCACGCCGCATAGAACAGCGCGGTCGCGCGGTTCGAGAACACGTCGAAGAACGCGCGTGCCGCGTGGTCGCGCTTCAGGTGCTCGCGCGCGACGATCTGCTCGGTGTAGTGCAGCGGCAGCGCGCCCTGCCCGCCCAGCAGCCCGAAGAACGCGGGCGTCAGCTCGACGTGGCCGAGTTCGCCGGCCGCGAGCGCGGCGCCGCGCTGTTCGCCCGAGTCGAGCAGCGTACCGTCGTCGTCAAACGAGCGCGCGCCCTCGATCTCGCTCGGCGGAAAACCGAGCGACAGCGTGTTGCGGAATTCGATGCGCTGCGCGACGACGTCGCCCTGCCGCCATGCGCCGGGCGCATCCGACGCCTGCCGCGCGAACAGCCCTTCGAGCACGCGCACCGCCTGGAAGAACTCGAAGCGGTGCGGCTCGTCGAGCAGCGCGTCGACTACGCCAGGATCGATTCGCCGGTCCGGGGCTTGCATCGGATGATCTCCTCGCCGGTGCGCTTCGACACGACGACTAGTTGAACGAAACTGTTGAGGTGGACGTAAAGCCCGAAGAAGCTGTCGAGCACACGCACGAACGACGCGAGGCTCGCGCCGACGAAGTGCTCCTCGTCGATCGTCAGGCGGATCTCGATGCCGCGCACGAAGGTCGCGAACGGCTTGCCGGGCAGCCACTGCACGGCGCCGCGCTGCTCGACGCCGGCCAGGCCGTCGATCTGGCGCATCGACACCGCGGTGCGCCGCAGGTCGTACAGCGTCAGCATTTCCTTCAGCGGTGCGAGGCCGTGCGCGACCAGCGACACGTGATTGAGCGCGAGGTGCGACACGAGCCGCCAGTGCGCGGCGCGGCCGCGCTCGAAGCGCACGCTCTGCGTCGGGCGGCGCAGCATCGAGATGCCGCTGGTCTGCGCGCCGCCTTCCTGGAACAGGTCGCCGCCCTCGAGGCCGAACGCGAGCATCGCCGGCAGGTCGCGGTTCGTGCAGGAGAGGTCGAGGCTCAGCGTGTCGGTTTGCGGCGACGTCGGCTCGAAATCGATGTCGACGATCGAGATCTCGGTTTCGTAGCCGGGGCTCTTCTGCGCGACCCAGTCGTTGCGGCGCGCGAACCAGTAGTGACCGATCCGCGCCGATTCGCCGTGATGCAGCGAGTAGAACGGCCGGAACTCGATCACCGATTCCTCATGCGCCTGCTGCCTGACGAGCTTCACCGAATCGATCGAGTACACCTCGTACGCGAACGCGCGGCGCGCCTCGGCGATCACCGGGTACGACACCGCGCGGTGCGTGATGCGGATCGGTTCGCCGTGCTGGCGGAACAGGTTGACGATCGGCGTGCAGAACAGCCGGAAATGGCTCGCCGTCAGCAGTTCGAGCAGCCGCGCGACGTGCGAATCGTTGCGCACGTCCTGCAACACGAGATGCAGCGTCGCGCGCTGGCAGCGCCCCGACGCACGCGCGATCGCCGCGAGGTCGAAATCGACGAAATCGAACTTGTCGGGGAACGCGAAGTATTCGGTGAGCAGGCGATACGCGGGATGCGATTTCGCCGGGTAGTCGATCAGCGCGTCGTCTTCGCCGAAGCCGGCCTGCTCGATCGGCAGCTTGCGCAGCGCAGTCCAGCGGCCGTTGCGTTCGGGCTCGACATACGCGCCGAGCACGTTGACGAACAGGCAGTCGGTCAGCGCGGCGACGAACGACTGCTCGCCGTGCAGGTGCGCGCGCAGCGTCGGCACCTTCAGCGCGCCGAGATCGAGCTGCGCGGCGAGCGATTCGAACGTGATCGAGATCACGCCCGTCGCGTTGGACGGCAGCACCGTCGCGCTCGGCGCGAGCGCGACCGGCGTGTAGCGCGCTTCCGAGATGCGGATCGGCGCGAGCGTCACGTCGTACGCGGTGCGGAACCGGCACTGCACGCCGCGGATCGGGCGGCTCTTCAGCTCGGTGCCGCGGTCGATCACGACCGGTTCGGTCTGCTGGCCGGGCGACGCCGGCGTGAACTGCGCGATCGAGCACGACGGGAACGGCCGCAGGTAGTGCGGATACAGCACTTCCAGCAGCGCTTCGGTGAATTCGGGGTAGTCGTCGTCGAGCTTCTTGTTGATGCGCGCGCCGAGCAGCGCGAACGACTCGATCATCCGCTCGACGTGCGGATCCTCGCAATGCTCGCCGGACAGCGCGAGCCGCGCCGCGATTTTCGGATAGCGTTCGGCGAAATCTCGCGAATAGCGCCGCAAAAACGATAATTCGCGCTCGTAATACGGCAGCAATTCTTCCATCGACGACCCCGAACCTCAATATTTCCTGCCGGACCTGATCCACCACCGGGCGGTCCGGCCCGCTCGGCAGCTTGATTTACTGCATTCTCGCGGCGCGTGCGCGCGTGACCGAATACTGCAGCGTCGACGGCTGCAGCATCGCGTCGAAACTCACCGGCTCCTCGGCCGGGTGCACGACGAGCAGCGCCTGGATCGCGAAGTAGAGCGCGTTGGTCGCCTGCTCGTTCAGCTCGAACGTCACCTGAACCTGCTGCAGGCGCGGCTCATGGCGCGCGATGGCCTGCTGGATCGACTTGCAGATGAACGCGCGGTCGTAGTGACTCGCGAGGCTCAGCCCCGCGAAATCGTTCAGTCCGTAGGTCAGCACCGATTTCTGGCATTCCGGCAGCGCGGCCAGCTCGTTCTCGGTGTGCGCGATACGGGTGTTGAGGATCGCCTCGACGTCGCGGGCGACCGTGCTCTTGAGCTCGTCCAGCGACAATTGCCGCATCGCTGCCGAGGCCGGCAGGTGCGGTTCGTCGTCGAACAGCTTGTCGAGAAAACTGGGTTCGAATCGTTTCATCGGCCGGCGAAAACTGCGAAAACGGCAACGGGACGCCGTGCGCCCCGTTGCCGCAACCGACCTTAGACCGCGTAGGTCTTGTCGTTCTTCGTCAGACTCCAGGCGCCCTGCGTGTTGCCGCCCTGGTTGCCGCCGATCTTCTGCTGGGTTTGCTTCCACTGCACGGCCGCGTACTTCAGCGAGAACGTCTCGAGCGGCAGACCTTCTTCGCGAACGCTCGGGGCGATGCTCGAGATGATCACGTACTTGAGCTTGACTTCCAGATACTGCACGCGCTTGCCTTCACCGTCTGCGCGCGAGAAATGGACCGTCACCTCGTCGAACGTGGTGCCGCCCGAAGCGTGCTGGTACAGCAGCGGGCTCGACGAATCGATTTCCTTCGTGAAAATCATGTCGCCGTGCTCGCAACGCGTCATCGTGTGACCGCCAGCGGTCGATGCGGTTGCCGAACGCGGCTGAACGATCGAGTGATCCCACGATTTCAGTTCGATCCAGCCCTGATGGTCTTTGTCCGCGGATTCGCCCTTCACCGCCGGACTACCAAACTGCAAGTGCATATGTAACATGGCCCTTCGACTCCCCAAAGAGGTGGTTTTAACGTCCTACCCAGGCGGCCCGCCCGGGCGATTTACTCGCTTATGAATTTGCCGGTTTGGGCAGATCAGCGACAAGTCGCAGAGAAATCGAGAGTTCGTCGAGCTGAAAGTGCGGGCGCAGGAACGCGACCGAACGATACGAGCCCGGCTTGCCCGGAATCTCCGACACTTGTATGGATGCCTCGCGCAGCGGGAATTGCGCTTTCTGTTCCTGCGAGGCGTTATCGTCGAGCAGGACGTACTGCGAAATCCACCGGTTGAGGAAAGTCTCCACGTTCTGCGCCGATGCGAAGCTGCCGATCTTGTCCCGCATCATCGCCTTCAGGTAGTGCGCGACGCGCGATACCGAGAAGATGTACTGAAGCTGGGCGGACAGGACGGCGTTCGCATTCGCGCTGTCGGTGCTGTATTTCTTCGGCTTCTGCACCGACTGCGCAGCGAAGAACGCGGCGTAATCTGAATTCTTGCAATGGACGAGCGGGATGAAGCCGAGGTCGCTCAGCTCCTTCTCGCGGCGATCGGTGATCGCGATCTCGGTCGGGCACTTCAGCGCGACTTCGCCGTCGTCGGTCTTGAACGTGTGGGTCGGCAGGTCCTCGACGAGGCCGCCGCCTTCGACGCCGCGAATCGCCGCGCACCAGCCGAAGTCGTCGAACGCGGCCGTCAGGCGTGCAGCGAATGCCCACGCGGCGTTGCACCACAGGTACTTGTCGTGATCGGTGCCGTCGACGTCCTCGACGAAATTGAAGTTCTCCGCGGTCTGGCCGTCCTTCGGATTGAACGGCAGGCGGCCGAGGAAGCGCGGCAGCGTCAGGCCGACGTAGCGCGAATCTTCGGCGTCGCGGAACGACTTCCACTTCGCGTATTCGACGGTATCGAACACCTTGCCGAGATCGCGCGGCTTGCCGAGGTCCGAGAACGACTCGAGGCCGAGCAGCTCCGGCGACGCCGACGCGACGAACGGCGCATGCGCAGCCGCCGCGACGTGCGACATCTGCTCGATGAAGTACATGTCTTCCGGCTGGCGCGAGATCTCGTAGTCGCCGATCAGCGCACCGAACGGCGAGCCGCCGAACGTGCCGAACTCTTCTTCGTAGACCTTCTTGAACAGCGCGCTCTGGTCGAACTCGCTCGCGCCCTTGAAATCGCGCACGAGGTCGCGCTTCGGTGCGTGCAGCGCCTTGATCTTGATCGTCTGGCCCGTATTGCTTTCCTTGACCAGGTAATCCATCCCGCGCCACGTGCTTTCGAGGCGCTGGAATTCCGGCGCGTGCATCACCGCGGAAAGCTGCGTCGAGATCAGGCGGTCGAGTTCCGCGACGCGCGCGTCGATCGTCGCCGACAGGTTGTCCGACACGATCACCGTGCCGTCGAGCACCTGGTGCACGAGTTCGCCGATCAGGTCCTTCGCACGCGCATGCTCGGAATCGGATTTCGCGACCTTGCTCTTCTCGACGATGTCGTCGAGCAGCGAGGTCCCGGCGGCGTATTCCGCGCCGCTGGCTTGGGCCGCAGCCGTTTGCTGGTTCATCTCAACACTCCGTCGTCATTCGCCGTCTTTGTCGCCGCCGGTGCCCTTCGCGAGCTCCTGCAGCTGCTGCGTGTTCTTCAGCACCTCGGACAACAGATCCTCGAGCTTGTCGTTGCCGGCGAGCTTGTTGCGCAGGTCGGCGAGCTTCGAGCGTGCCTCGAGCAGGCGGCGCAGCGGCTCGACCTGTTCGACGACTTCGTCCGGGCTGAAATCCGACAGCGAGCGGAACTTCAGGTCGACCGCGAACTTGCCGCCTTCCGGGCTCAGGCGGTTTTCCACCTGGAACGCGGCACGCGGCTCGATCGCCTTCATCACGTCGTCGAAGTTGTCGCGGTCGATATTGACGAACTTGCGGTCGCGCAGCTTCGGCTGCTCGATTTCGGACTGGCCCGCCAGATCGCCGACAACCCCGACGACGAACGGCAGTTCCTTCACCTCGATCGCGTCGCCCTTCTCGACCTCGTAGGTCAGTTGGACGCGCGGCGGCCGTATTTTCTGCAAGCTTTTCTGAATGCTTTCTTTCTTGGCCATCGACGGCTCCCAGGTTAGTTGTGGTTTTCGCGTCAGTTGCGCAGTGCGCCGAACGGATCGCCGCCGCTCTTTTGCGGTGTGGCGGGCGGCGTCGGCGTGGTGGCCGCGGTGGCCGCGGCGGTGGCGGCCTCGGCTGCCGGTGCGGCGCCCCCCTTCGGACGATGGACGATCCGGCGCGGCGGGCGCGGCTTCACGGACTTCGTTTCAGGCGGGAACAGCGCCGATTCGCCCAGCGTGTCGCGCAACTGCTTCGCGAGCGCCTGCGCATCGGACTTCGCGTCGCCTGCCAGCGACGAATCCTGGCGCAGCTCGCCGAGCGACTGCGTCGCGATCCGCAGGCCGGCGACGGCCAGCACGCTCTTTGCCTGACGGTCGGTTGCATCGCGCTGCAGTGCTTCCTGCGCGGCGACGATCGCCTGCCCGTAGTGGTTCTGTGCGAACTGGATTTGCGCGATGCGCGACCACGGTTCCTCGCGCGTCGGGTCCGACTTCGCGAGCTGCTGGTACAGGCCGAGCGCCTTGTCCTGGTCACCCGCCTTCGCAACCGCGTCCGCATCGGCCAGCGACTTGTTGAACACCTCGGCAGTCGGCGGCGCGGGAGGCTGGCTCGCACAGCCGGCGATCACGCCGCAAGCCACCACTACCCCAGACAGTTTTGCGAAGAGACGGTCTTTCATCGTTATATCCACCGGCGCGTGAGTTTTAAAATCGTTGAGAATCTGGTTCTTTTGCTTTGCAAGAAGCGCGCGGGTATAGTACCGATCAATTTTTCATAATTCAATCGTCGTGTGAAGAGTAATTCCTTTTAAAACCGGGCGCTACCCCCTCGAATGGCCTCTCGCGGCAGGCTCGCGGCGGTTTTTCTTGCGGCTGGAATGCGCAAGTTTTACTGGTTGCGCGACGCGCCGCCCGGGCGGCGGAAAAAATTTCCGGGCGCTTGCCGCGACGCAGGCGTGCTTAATAGTTGAACGGTGCAATGTCGGGCATACGCGTCGAACGCGGAAATACCCGGCAGTTTTGACAGGGATAAAGGCGGCACGCCGGAAACACGATGAGATCGTCCATGATTCGCTATGCGCTGCTGCTGGTTGCCTGCGCGCTCCTGGCCGGATGCGCGGCCGCCCCGCTGCTCGGCTCGGCCGCAAGCGCCGTGATGTCGGCCGCCGGCATCGGCAAGCCCGAAGTGCCCGATGCGCAGAAGCCGCCGCGCAATATCGGGCTCACGCTCGCTGCCGCGCCGAACCTGAATGCCGCGACCGACCACAAGCCGCTCGCGCTTGTCGTGCGGCTCTACGCGCTGAAGGATCCGACGTCGTTCCAGCAGGCGCCGTTCGACGCGTTCACCGATCCGACCAAGGAAAAGGCCGCGCTCGGCGCCGACCTGCTGAATGTGCGCGAAATCACGCTGATTCCGGGCCAGCGCTATACGGCGACCGAGAAAGTCTCGCGCGAAGCGCAGGCATTCGGCATCGTCGCGCTGTTCCGCGATCCCGCACTACAACGATGGAAACTGACGTTCGATCCGGTGAAGTCGGAGAAATCCGGCATAATCATCGGCCTGCATAATTGCGCGATGACGGTCACCGATGGCACCGTCATTGCACCGCAACAGGGTGCGCCTTCGCAACCGCTGAATATGCTTTCTTCGGTCTCCTGCGGTTAAACATGACGCACGAATGTCAATTAACAAGAGTTAACAATTGGCGAGTTAATTCGGGCTCGAACAAATCGATTACATCGCAACGCCACATTAACCGGATTTGACATGAGTTATTCGGCCAAGGTGCTGTGGGGGGAAGGGCTGTTCCTCCGGCCTCAACACTTTCAACGACAGGACGCGTACCACGAGGCGCGCCTGTTCGAATCCATCCAGGCGATCCAGCCGTACAACTGGGGCGTGCGCTCCGTGCGCATCGACCGCGACGCACTCGGCAGCAACGTGCTGCGGGTTGCCGAACTCGCGCTCGTGTTCCCGGACGGCGCGCTGTATGCCGCGCCGCAGGCCGACGACCTGCCGCCGCCGATCGCGCTGGACACGCTGCCTGACGGCATCAGTGAATTCGTGTTCTATCTCGCGCTGCACCCGCTGCGCGAGAACGGCACCAACTACAGCGACGAGCCGGCCGCCGGCTTCATGACGCGCTTCGTCAGCGAGCAGACGAGCGTCGCCGACAACTTCACCGACGCGGCCGAAGCCGACATCACGTTCCTGAAGACGCAGGTCAAGCTGATCGCGCACAGCGAACCGCGCGACCAGTTGCTGTCGGTGCCGCTCGTGCGCGTGCGCCGCACCGCGACGTCCGGTTTCGAGATCGACGACAGCTTCGTGCCGCCGTGCCTCGCGATCGACGCGTCGCCGATCCTGCACCAGCGGCTGCGCCAGCTGGTCGACGCGCTGCAGGCCAAGGTGAATGCGCTGTACGGCTTCCACCGCGAGCCGTCGAAGAACATCATCGAATTCCGCTCGGGCGACATCGCGTCGTTCTGGCTGCTGCATACCGCGAACGCCGCGTTCGCGACGCTCGCGCACCTGCACCAGCACGCGGCGCTGCATCCGGAGCGGCTGTTCCAGGAGCTGCTGCGCCTCGCGGGCCAGCTGATGACGTTCTCGAAGGGCTATACGCTCGCCGACCTGCCCGTGTACCGCCACGACGATCCGGGCCCGAGTTTTGCGCGTCTCGACCTGATGCTGCGCGAGCTGCTCGATACCGTGATCTCGACGCGCTACTTCGCGATCACGCTCGACGAGGTGCGTCCGTCGTTCCACCTCGGCCGCCTCGATTCGGGCAAGATCGACGACAAGACCGAGTTCTACCTGGCGGTGTCCGCGGACATGCCGAGCGTCGAGCTCGTCGATGCGGTGCCGGCCCGCTTCAAGGTCGGCGCGCCCGACGACGTCGACAAGCTCGTGCTGTCGGCGATGCCCGGCGTGCGGCTGTCGTACACGCCGCAGGTGCCGCCCGCGATTCCGGTCCGGCCCGGCGCGTGCTACTTCTCGCTCGATTCGCGCGGCGCGCTGTACGAGCGCATGCTGCAGGCCCAGTCCGCGATGATCTACGCGCCGACTGGCATCAATGACCTGAAATTCGAACTGATCGCGGTCACATCATGAGCTACGCGCCTTCCCTGTTCGGCGACAACGCGCCGGCACCCATGCATACCCCGGCGTCGACGGACTCCGCGTTCCAGGCCCGTTCGCTGCTCGACCTGCTGTACGACGGCTTCTTCATGCTGTTCCTGCTCAAGAACGGCCGCGAGCCGGACAGCGCGAGCGAGTTCAGCACGCGGATCCAGGAATTCCTGTCGGATTTCGAGCGCGGCGCGAAGAAGCTGAATATCGCGGCCGAGGATGTGTACAGCGCGAAGTTCGCGTTCTGTGCGGCCATCGACGAGATGGTGCTGTCGTCGCAGTTCAAGATCCGCACGGACTGGGAGCGCCGGCCGCTGCAGCTCGTGCTGTTCGGCGAGCAGCTCGCGGGCGAGAAGTTCTTCCAGTATCTCGAGGAATGTCGTGCGCAAGGTGCGGCGCGGCTGCAGTCGCTCGAGGTGTTTCATATGTGCCTGCTGCTCGGGTTCCAGGGGAAGTATCTGCTCGAAGGGCCGGAGAAGCTGGCTTATCTGACGGCGCGACTGGGCGATGAGATCGCGCATATGAAGGGCAAGCGGGCGCCGTTCGCGCCGCATTGGCCGTTGCCGGATCAGATTGCGCACCGGTTGAAGCGCGAGGTGCCGGTTTGGGCGATCGGGACCGTGTTCACGCTGGTGGCGCTGCTCGGGTTCCTCGGGCTCAACACGTATCTGAAGGACAAGACACTGCAGGCGCTCGCACCTTATTCGCAGGTGATCAAGGTGGGCCCGGAGTCGGCCAATTTGACGATTTCGTTGCCCTAAGCAGCGCGGGTTGCTCGATATGGAAAAGGACCGCCAGGCGGTCCTTTTTCGTTGTGGATCGTCACTTTCGGTCGTGCGGGTTCGCTGCGCGCTCACGGCGCTCCCTCATCGGCGGGCCAATCCATCCAGACGTCTTCGTAGCCCGCATCGTCGATGATGAAACGCGCGCCGGGCGGCAACCCCAGATACGGTTGCACCGACGGCAGGTAGGTCGACAGATGCGCGGCATGCAGCGGCTGATAGAAATCTGCTGCGCCGGAATACTCGCCGCAATGGAAAAACCAGCCGATGTTGTCGCCTTCGGACAGGGCGGTGCGCGTGCCGTAGACCGGCATCCGGCCAAGCGTCGACATGGCCACGGCGACCATGTCTTCCGGTTCGACGGCGGGCAGGCCGTACCGCGCGCAAACGGCGTCCTGACGCGTACGTAGCGCCGCCTGATCGTCCGTCGTGTTCATTTCATGCACGTCCTGTTGCGTGGCCTGCGTGTCGTCAGAACAGAATGAAGGCGTCGTTTTCGATGTAGAACACGAACGCGTCGAACAACTGGGCCATGCTCGGCTCGTCGATCTGGTCGTGCGCGTTGATCACGATGTCCTCGATCGTCGCGCTGTCCAGCGTGACCTGCCAGCCGGATTGCCGGGCGATGTCGGGCACCGCGATCTCTTCGTCGCCTCCGGTGTCGTCGGAGAATACGCCCTCCGTATCGAGCGTCCAGGGCATCGGCGGCAGGTAGAGCCATCCGGAGAAATCGCCGGGGCGTTCGAGAATTTGTTGCAGCGACACTTCGGTTGTGGAGTCGGTCGACATGGGTATTGCTGTGGTATCCGGGATGATTACGTTGCATCGGCCGCGAGATCCTCGCGGCAGGCCGTGATTATGCCAATTCCGCATCCGCCCGCTTCCCGGTGCGCGTCAATCGATGCGCAGCCTCGTCGATGTTCCCGCGAAGATCGCCGTCAGCCCCTGCTTCACATGGTCGAGCCTGTCGGTCGCGCGAACCACGATCGTAACCAGCCCCAACCCTTGCGCCCACGCCGCGTCCGGCGCCAGTTCGATATTCAGCATCTCGCCGCGCAGCGACACGGATTCGACGCCGCCATAGCCGGCGACACCGTTCTCGCAGACTTCCATGTAATACGTGTCGAGGCCGAGTGCCTCATCCTGCTCGTCGTCTTCCGTTCCACGCTGAAGGATGACGTAATGCGTCGGCGGATCGCGATCGGCGAGGCCGACGACGTGAACGCCGTCCTCGAACGTGTAGGTCGCGACGTCGGCGAAGAACCTGAAATCCATGTCGATCTGCTCCTGGCCCGACGGCTTCGATGCCCCGAACCGGCGGCTTTCGTCAGATTATTCCGCATACGCCGTCACGTCACCGGGCTCCGATGAAATCGATCGCAATCAGGGCCAATTCGACTTTCGGCGCGGCTCGGTTGCGAGTAGTGTCTACGTGTCCGTATTGCGGCCCGCCGGGCCCGGCCGGCGCGCGGCCCTCACGACAACACCATATTGAACACTGGAGATCTGCGATGAAACGTTCGAAGTTCCTGCTGTCGGGCCTGCTGCTCGCGTCGGCCCTCGGCTTCACGGCCGTCGCCGCGCACGCGGACGACCTGTTCGATTCCGTGAAAAAAGCCGGCGTGCTGCGCGTCGGCCTCGAAGGCACGTATCCGCCGTTCAACTCGCGCGGCACGTCGGGCCAGCTCGAGGGTTTCGACGTCGACGTCGCGAACGCGGTCGCCGGCAAGCTCGGCGTGAAGACGCAGTTCATCCCGACCGAATGGAGCGGCATCATCGCGGGCCTGCAGGCCGGCAAGTTCGACGTGATCGTCAACCAGGTCACGATCACGCCGCAGCGCAAGGAAGTGCTCGACTTCAGCCAGCCGTACACGTACTCGGCCGCGCAGCTGATCCAGCGCAAGGACGACGCGCGCAACTTCAAGTCGCTCGACGACTTCAAGGGCAAGAAGCTCGGCGTGACGCTCGGCACCAACTACGACCAGATGGCGCGCACCGTGCCGGGCATCGAGGTGCAGACCTATCCGGGCGCGCCGGAGAAGCTGCGCGACCTCGCCGCGGGCCGGATCGAGGCGACGCTCGACGATCGCCTGATGCTGCCGTACATGATCAAGACGTCGAACCTGCCGCTGCGCGCGGGCGCGGTGCTGAACGGCGGCAAGCAGGAAATGGCGATCCCGTTCCGCAAGGGCAACCCGAAGTTCGAGAAGGCGATCAACGACGCACTGGAATCGCTGCAAAAGGACGGCACGCTGAAGAAGATCTCGATGCACTGGTTCGGCAGCGACGTGACGGTGCCGGTCGCGCAGTAAGCGGCCCGGCGTTTCAACGCGTCACGCCCTTCGTCTCGATGAAGGCGTGACGCTTCCTCTCAGGCCGCTTCGTCGAAGCGCGCCAGCAGCATCTGGCCGATCGGCGTCAGCGCCGGGCGCGCCGCCACCGCGTTCATGCGCACCTGCGTATCGACGACCAGCCGCTTTTCGACCAGCACGGCGAAGGCCGGATTCGATTGATCGACGCTGTCGGGCGTACGCGCAATGCGCAGCAGCATCGAGAATTCATGCGGACTCAACATGGTCCCTGTCTCCTGATCGTCCGCGATCCGGCGTCGATCCTGTTTTCGAATGAAATGGTGGAATGCATGAACGGTGCGCGGCCGGGAGCGAGATCCCGGTTGCCCGCCTGCGACGCGGGCACGTCGTCGGAAGCAGGTTGCGCACGTCCCGGTTCCGGCGATGCCGCCGCGACGGGAACGTGCAACCTTATGGGCGCATCGTGACGCGACCGTGACAGCAAAACAGGGGCGCAACGACGCACGTCACACGCGCGTTCGGCTCGATGCCGATCCGGTTGCCGATGACGAACGGTATCGCGTTCGTGGCCGACAGCTGCGCGCTTTCCCGCTTACCCGCCTTCCGTTTCGCGCCCGTCAGCGCGGATCGACCGAATACGGGATGCCGCTACGCGCCGATTCGCCCGCATGGCGCATGCAGCGCACGACCACGTTCCCCGCACGCCCGAGCGGCATCCCGACGAGTACGCCCCACACCGCGAACGACAGCATCACGAAGCCGCGCGCTGCCGCCCACGGCTCGCGTGCGGCAACCGCGTAATGCATGCATGTTTCGGCGACGAAGGTCAGCATCAGCGTGACGAGCAGGCTCGCATCGCCGGGCAGGCGCACGCGCAAGCCCGACGGCGTCGCACGGTACGCGAGCCGCCAGCGGCCCGCATGCAGCCAGCCCAGCGCGGCGCCGGCCAGGACAGTGGTCAGTGCGATCGCATTCGCGTCGACGCCGGCGCGCGGAAAGAGACCGTTCAGGCTGACGATGCCGAGCATCCCGAACGCGACGGGCGAGATCAGCGGCCGTGCCGCCGGCACCTCGCGCGGGAAACAGCGTTTGATGCCGATGTAGAGCAGCACGCAGAACATCACGTACACGTATGGCTTCAGGTGAAAGAGCGCGGACATGGTCGGAGTCGCCTGATCGGAGTGGACACGGCGACACCGTACTGCCCGGTCCCTTCCGGCGGCACGACTTGCGACGGGAGGCCGGAATTCGCGGACGAATTGCGTGCCGTGGCGACGGTCGTTCGGCTGGTCGGGAAGATTGGCGCGCCATCGAACGATGGCAGCCGGCACCGTCCGAAAGAACCCGCTTCACCGCCTGGTCGACGCTTAGTGTGCGGCGCGAAACCGGCATCGCCCGGTGTCCTTCCGCCACCCGTTCCACTACACTCGTGACCGAAGGCGGCCAACCGTCGGCAGCCGATGCGCTTCGTCGAGGCCGCGCGCCGCTCGTCGCAACCCGCGCGCTGCCGGCACGTCCGGCGGTAAGGTCAGGCCATATACGCATCGCGCCCCCCATTCACCCGACACCATGCGAGCCACGCCCGACACTTCGCCGATTCCGCAGCCGCCCGCCGGAAGCGCGCCGCGATGGCTGCGCGATCCGATGGCGCTGCTCGGGTTTGCATGCTTCAACTCGGTCGTCGGTCTGGGCTTCTGGGTCATCCATTTCCACGAACCCGTCGTCTCCTACCTCGTCGTCGCCAACGCAGTCGGCTTCTGCGCGCTGCTGTTGAGTGCTGCCGCCAACCGGCTGCTGCCGCGCGTATCGGGGCTCGCGCTGAAGGCCGTCGTGATCGCGCCGGTCAGCGTCTTTGCCGGATTCGAGATTGCGGCGGCGATCGTCGGCGGGACGGTGCCGCATGTGTTCGGTTCGGCACGCATCGTCACGTGGGACAACTACGGGCCGTCGCTTCTGGTCTCGGCCGTCCTGTTCGTGTGCGTGTCGCTGTTCCTGCAGTCCATGCGCATGCGTGCCACGCTCGAAACCGAACGCCGCGAAGCCGCCGAAGCGCGCCAAGCCGAGACCGCAGCACACCTTGCGCTGCTGCAGGCGCAGATCGAGCCGCACTTCCTGTTCAATACGCTCGCGAACGTGCAAAGCCTGATCGAGCGCGATCCGGCGCGCGCATCGACGATGCTCGACAGCCTGAACCGCTACCTGCGTGCGAGCCTCCGACGCACGCGCAATGCGACGTCGACGCTAGGCGAGGAACTCGAACTCGTCGAGGCATTGCTGAAGATCGCGTCGATCCGGCTCGGCGAGCGGCTGTCGTATGCGATCGACGTCCCGGCGGATCTGCACACGTTGCCGTTCTCGCCGCTACTGCTGCAACCGCTCGTCGAGAATGCGCTGCTGCACGGGATCGAGCCGTCGATCGACGGCGGCGTGATCGCCATTCGCGGAAGGATGCGACGCGACATGCTCGAATTGAACGTGATCGACACGGGCGTCGGCCTCGGCAAAGGCGACACGCGCCTGCATGGCGGCGTCGGGCTCGCCAACGTCGCCGCGCGCATCAGGACGCTGCACGGCGAGCGCGGCCGCGTCGCTGTCGAGACGAATGCCGGCGCCGCGCATGGCGTCACCGCCACGCTGCTGATTCCGATCGACTGACATGCCGACCGCCCTCATCGCCGATGACGAACCGAACCTGTCCGCATCGCTCGCACAGCGGCTGCGGCAACTCTGGCCCGAACTGGAGATCGTCGCGATGCCGCGCAACGGCGTCGAAACGCTGGCCGCTCTGAACGCGTCGCCGCGCCCGGACATCGCGTTTCTCGACATCCGGATGCCCGGCATCGACGGGTTGAAGCTGGCTGCGCTGGCACCCGACGTGCATGTCGTGTTCGTCACGGCCTACGACGAATATGCGGTCGACGCGTTCGATCGCGCGGCGGTCGACTATCTGCTGAAACCGGTGACGGACGAACGGCTGTTGCGCTGTATCGCGAAGCTTCAGCGCGGCGGGCCGGCCGTCGCACATGCCGACGCGCTCGCGCAGGCGGCGCAATCGCGCGACACGGCGCCGATCCGCTGGCTGACCGTGGGCGTGAAGGACGCGACGCGGCTCGTATCGGTCGACGACGTGCTGTATTTCCAGGCATCGGACAAGTACACGGAAGTCGTCACGGCCGGCGAACGGCTCGTGATTCGCACGCCGCTGAAGGAGTTGATGCAGCGGCTCGATCCGGAGCGGTTCGCGCAGGTGCATCGCGGCGTGATCGTCGCGTACGCGGCGATCGATCGCGTCGAGCGCGACCTGCTGGGACGGTTGCGGATTCGCGTGCGCGGGCAGCGGGAGATGCTGCCGGTCAGTCGTGCGTATGCGGGGCTGTTCAGGCAGATGTGATGCTATCTGCCTCTATGCGCAGGACTGTCGCAACTTGCCGCCGCCATGCCGCTTACCCGACAGAAGCCTCAGGGCGTCAATCCGTGCAGCGGCGCGCAGTTCAGTTGCAGGAGTCGAGTCCGAGCACGCCCGTTCGCAACATCACGCGCCCCTTGTCCTTGATGAACGACAGACTGTATGCCCGGATACGCTGCCCGGCGACGCACTGGGCATGACTCAGATCGGTCGAGTAATTGAATTCGGAAACGCACTGCCCGACAGGGAACGTCGACGAAGTACGCACGGCATCCGGACTGTGATCGTGTCCGGGATAGTAGAGGTATGCCGAGTCGTGCGCGGTCTTGAACGATCCGAACACGTCCGGATGCTGGGCAAGGAATGCGGCGACGGCACGCGCCCGCGCAGGACCGTTCGCAGTCGCTGCAAGCGACTGCGAAAGCTCTGTGATATTGGTACCCAGCGAAAACTTCGGCGCTGCGTAGGCGGCGAAACCGTCCGGCGACGGGAAAGTCACCCAGAAGTCGCGGTCCATCTGCTTGACCTCGGCCTGCGTCAGGCAGTCTCGCGCCAGCGGTCGGGAAAATGCGACGGTACTGCCGCCGGCCAGCACCGAAACCAGGACGGTGATGCACCACGTCTTAACGATCTGCATTTTTCTTTTTCTGAGCAAAGGTAATGTGAAACTCGTTGTTGAGGTCTTTCGGCGTGCTCTTTTCGAGCTCGATGCCCTTGGCCAGACGATCCTGCGCAAACTTCAGGTAACTGGCAGGCACGAAGAACCCCTTCAGTTCTGAGGCCTTCTGCATGCCGAAGTTGATCGCATCGCTCTGGTTTCCGCCAAGCAGGATCGGTGCGCCCGTGCTCGTCTGCGCATAGACGAAAGCCGCATGTCCGCCCTTCGGATGCTTGTAGATGGCAACGGCGCCGAACACGGGTTTGTCGATCTTCACGAAGTTCTTGCTGTGCCGGAACGATTGCGAATCCGCGGGTGCGGACGTCATCGGATACCCGGCCTGATGCAGGCACCAGTTTGCAAACGACGCGCACCATGGATTGCTGTTGCCGACCAGCGTCTTGAGATTGACGCCGACTTCCTCATGATAGTTGATCGTCTGCGTAATCACGTCCTCTTTCTGCCCGTGCCATAACTTGGCCTGTTCGATTGCATGCGCCATCCACGGCGCCTCGCCTGAATCCGTGTTCAGCGTCGCAATCGGATGCCCTTGCCCTTGCTTGCTGCGATCGAGCGTGGCGTCGGGCTTCCCCGGCTTGTTTGCAGTCGCGGGCGCTGACGCCACGGCACCCGCATCCGAACCCGTAACAGGTGCCGCAGCGCGGGCCGGCTCCGCGTGCGCAGCACCTGCCCCCGTGCTCGCTGCAGCGGGCACGCCCGCCTTCGGATGATTCGTCGTGCCAGCCGGTGCCGCCGCGCCCGGAGCCGGTTTCGCGATCTGGCTCAGGTCGACCTTCTGTCCGGCGCCGTCGCCGGCCGGTTTGCCCGTGCCGCCGTTGCTGCCGTCCGTGTTCGCCGGCGCGGCGTCCGGCTTCGAATGGCCTGGCGAACGCGGTGCGTGCTCGCCCCCCGGCTTCGTCATGTTGATATACAGATAATCGCCGGCGAAGATTCGCGTCGAATGCAGATGATTGTCCTTTTGCAACTGCTCGACGCTCACCTTGAATTTTGCGGCGATCTTGCCAAGCGTGTCGTGGGACACGATCTTGTAACGAAAGCCCGCAGGCTTGTCGTGACGGACGGGATCCTTCGCAAAGTGCGCGCCGGTCGGGGCCGAAACCGCAAGCAGATCGTGGAAGAACACATAGGCCGACGATTTCGCCTGCGTCACGATCGTGCCGATTTCCTTCAGCCCTTCGGATCGCTCGATGAACAGCTTGAACTGCTCACCTGCCGCTTCGAACGGCAACAGCGGAAGCTGCCCCGTCCGGTCGGTCTTCGCCGACAGGGTCTTGCCCTTGCTCTGCACGACGACCTTCTGGTCGGGAATCGGCTTTGCGCCATCCGAGAGCGTCACCGTTGCCGTACGGATCCACTGCTCGTGCCGTGACTTGATAAACGCGTGTACCCTTCGTACCGCTCCATCGTCTTCATCATCGAATCGAGCTCGGCATCGCTCATCGAATCGATCCTGCGCGTGCGGTCGAACCCGGTCCCGTCGCAGATGAACGCGATGTACTTCTCCGTATTATTCTCTTTCGGTGGCGCATAGACATACATCGCATCGGAGATCGACATCGGATTGTATTTCCGACGCAGCATCGCCTTCTTTTCATTCAGGCCGGTCTCGTAGTCGGGAAAGATCAAGAACTCGCCGCTCTTGGAGTCTCCGATACCGATGTGCGTCTTGATAATCCCGCCGTTCGGGTGCTTCTTGTGATCGCTCGGCGGGCGGATGTTGCCAGGGTTGTTGAATCGCCATGCGATCGCCCCGCCGCTGCGCAGCAGAATATCCCCGTTGTCGGCAACGTACTGGACGGTCAGCGTCGCCTTGTCATGTGTCGCGCAGCGACTAGATTTCGCGAACGAAACTTCCCGCATGATGAGCGGCAAGCCAACGGAATACTTGCCTGAAGTCACCTATGACTTGAGGCAGGAACCGCCCACCCCGATCATGTCAGACGACGATTCGCTGATACCTCACGACAACCTGCTGGACTGGATTCGCGATAAATGGCCGGGAAGGATGGGTGGCTATCGCAGGGACAAACGGGCAGGCGGCCCCGGCGTTCGCCGCCCCGACGTTGTGATCGTGAATGATCCGTCTCAACCGCCCGTACAATCGAATATCAAGAAGGTGGTTGAGATGAAATTCGATGACACGTTCGGGTCGGGTCAGAAAGATGCGTACATTCGTATTGCTGGCAGCAGAAGCAAATATGCTCCGCTGGATCGAGCCTCCTGTGGATGTTCCGACAAACAATCTGAGACGCAATCGGCGCGATCAACCCAGAGCCATACTGCAACTGATGACGTGTTCGGGAACGATGCAGGAAGCCATAGCAGCATGGGGCCATCAGGTCTGCCAGTTCCTCCGCCAGGCCCCGGAAACCCCGGCGTTGCTTTCCCTTTCTAAAGATCATGACGCGTGACGAACTGGTAGCGTGGGCCAACGATCCACGACGACAAGACACTCTCCCGTTCGGGTTATACGAGCCTGCGCATCAAAAGGCGATCGTAGGTGCTGCGCTGGTCGTGCGCGGCGCGCTGTACTTCAAGGGCGGCTACACGAAGGCCGTTCGGGAGGCGCTTGTGCGCTGCTACGATCGTTACGTAACGGCAATCGCAGACTACGAACTGGCGCTTGCCAAGGCAGCAGGGCTCGAACCACCCAATGTAGGGCCGATGCGCTGGTTCTACGAAGAAGGCAAGAGCCCGGCGGCATTCGACAAGGCTCGCGGCTTCGCGCGACTGGCAACAGAATTGCAGAGCAGCGAAATGCTTGTGTCCGTGACGACGAGTGCAGACCACAAGCTCGCAACGGGTTTTTACGAGTTCTCAGTGTTCTGCCTTGAAGACTGGCAAGCCGAAATGGGAACCCGCGGCCTCGATGTAATGGTGTTCACCGTTCCGCGACGTTTCCTGCAAATTTGCCCCGGTGCATTTGAGGCGATGTTTGCCGAGTTCGCCGCAACGGTTCCAACCATTTGGGGACACGGCGGGTTCGGTGTGAATCTTCCCCCGCTCAACACTGAGGCGAATGAAGCGAGCGAGTATTTTTGGTGTCGGCGGTACGGGCCGGGTATCGACGTCGGAGAGCCCGCGAGCACGTCCATTCGCGACCTAACGGGCAAGATCAAGACAGTTGACTGGTTGACCGCGCTCGATGCTGATCTCGTTCGCAGCGTCGGCGGGGCCGACAGCTTGATGCTTCCCCCTGATTGGTTCCGCAAAACACCGCTTGGCGACGGCGGCCTCGTCATTCAGGCGGGCACGGAGCCGGTTGCAGGCGTTCCGGTGGGAAAGGGGATCCCCCCTCGTCCGCCTGCCGCGTATGTGCTGCTGAATCATGCGCTGCGCCTGATCGTGGCGGAATCGTCCGATATCCTGCAAGGCGGAACAGTAGATAGCACCGCGCCATTGCTCAATACTCGCGTGGCAACAGAGGCATGGTTGCAGCGCTTCAACGTGCCCGATGACGAACTCAACGGCTACTGGGTCGAGTTGCACAAGACATCGAAACTGCGTAGCGGGATGGCGTGAAGCGACGGCCCGTGAGCGGCTTGTGATCGATCATACGCAACACCGGGCCGCCGACTCGCACGCCGGCCCCGCTCGGAATCAAAAACTCTTGAGGTAATCTCGATAGCGATTCAGCAACGTGCCGATTTCCGTCAGCTCGGGACGCGGACGATTGCCGACCTTATGTGCAACGTAGTCGATCGTAGGCAGGTTAATGGATCGCTGACGTTGATTGAAAACGCAGAGGGAGTATTGGAAACGCGAAGGGGCTACGCAAACATCGCGTAACCCCTTGCTGGATATGGTGCCGGCTGCAGGACTCGAACCCGCCACCTGATGATTACAAATCAACTGCTCTACCAGATGAGCTAAGCCGGCGTAAGCGCGAGATTCTACCTCATTTCACGATCTTGAGGCGAGGTCTGCTGCCACCTTTCGAGCCGTCGCCATCGCCGTCGGTTTTCGGCGGTTCGTCGGCGCCTTCGGAGGGCTCCTCGTTCGCACCGCTGTCTGCCACCGACGTCAGCGTAGCCGGCGACTCGTCACGCTGCACATCATCCGCCTGCGCAGCTTCATCGTCGAACGTGCCCGAATCCTCGCCTTCGCCCGCGACCGCATCGACCTGGAACGCCATCCCCTGCCCGTTCTCGCGCGCATAGATCGCGAGTACGTTGGCAACCGGAATCTCGATCTTGTGCGCCTTCCCGGAGAACCGGGCAGTGAACTCGATCCACTCGTTGCCCATCTGCAACTGGCTCGTCGCCTCGAAGCTGATGTTGAGCACGATCTCGCCGTCACGCACGAACTGACGCGGCACGCGCGTCGAGTTGTCGACCCTCACCGCGATATGCGGCGTGTAACCGTTATCGGTGCACCACTCGTACAACGCGCGCAGCAGATAAGGCTTCGTTGAAATCTCTTGCATCACAATCCTCGAACCCGGAGCGGGCGCGCGGCACGCCGCGCCGCCCTCTCCGTCTTGCCTTCATTGCATCATCAACGACGCATGACCTTTTCGGACGGCGTCAGTGCTTCGATATAGGCCGGACGGCTGAAGATCCGCTCCGCGTACTTCATCAGCGGCGCAGCATTCTTCGACAGCTCGATGCCGTAATGATCCAGACGCCACAGCAGCGGCGCGATCGCGACGTCGAGCATCGAGAACTCCTCGCCGAGCATGTACTTGTTCTTCACGAAGATCGGCGCGAGCTGCGTCAGGCGATCGCGGATCGCGAGGCGTGCCTTCTCGTGATTCTTCTCCGCTGCCTTGCCCTTCTCGTTCTCGAGCGTGCTGACGTGAACGAACAGTTCCTTCTCGAAGTTGAGCAGGAACAGGCGCGCGCGTGCGCGTTGCACGGGGTCGGCCGGCATCAGTTGCGGATGCGGGAAGCGCTCGTCGATGTACTCGTTGATGATGTTCGATTCGTACAGGATCAGGTCGCGCTCGACCAGGATCGGCACCTGACCGTACGGGTTCATCACCGAAATGTCTTCCGGCTTGTTGAACAGGTCGACGTCACGGATTTCGAAGTCCATGCCCTTCTCGAACAGCACCAGCCGGCAACGCTGGGAGAACGGGCAAGTTGTGCCGGAATACAGAACCATCATATTTGCGTTTCCTCAAAAAAGCCGAGGGCCGGCACGCGGCGAAACCCCTTTCACGGGTTCCGCGTTGCGCCGGCCCCACGCCGGTCAGGCGTGTTTACTTGATATCTTTCCAGTACGCGGCATTGAGCCGCCAGGCCAGGAAAGTCAGGACACCGAGAAAGACCAGCACCCACACGCCGAGGCGCTTGCGGGTATGTTGTGCCGGCTCGGACATCCATGTCATATAGGCCACCAGATCGGCAACCGCAGCGTCATAGTCCGGCGACGACAGCGTCCCCGGCGTAACCTGCTGGAAGCCGACGAGCGTGTGGACCTTCTCGCCCGTCTCCTCGTCCGTCTTGTCTTCGAATTTGGCAATGCGCTGCCCCTGCAGTTGCCACAATACATGGGGCATGCCGACGTTCTCGAACACCGCGTTGTTCCAGCCGGACGGCCGCGTATCGTCGCGGTAGAAACCCCGCAGATACGTATACAGCCAGTCGCGGCCGCGCGCGCGCTCCTCGACCGACAGGTCGGGCGGCGAGGTGCCGAGCCAGTTCTGCGCGTCTTCGGGCCGCATCGCGACGGACATCGTGCTCCCGACCTTGTCGGTCGTGAACAGGAGATTCGTTTCGATCTCCTTCGGGGATATGCCCAGATCCGTCAGACGGTTGTAGCGCATCAGGTTCGCGCTGTGGCAGTTCAGGCAATAGTTTACAAACAATTGCGCGCCGTGCTGAAGCGAAACGAGATTTTCCGTGTTATCGGGCGCCCGGTCGAGCGGAAAATTACCTTCCGCCCGCACGCCCGGCGCCACCAGCAGCGCACACGCGGTCGCCCCGATCAGTGCGAGTGTCGAAAGCAGTTTCTTCATGTCGTTCTCTCCTCGCTCACATTAATGGGGCTTGAAGCGCACCCGCTCCGGCGGCTGCTTGAACGTGCCAAGCTGCGTCCAGACGGGCATGCCGAGGAAGAACGCGAAGTAGATCAGCGCACAGCCCTGCGCGATCAGCGTCGCAACCGGCGATGGCGGCCGCGTGCCGAGGAACGCGAGGGTCAGGAACGCGGCGACGAAGATCCCGAGGAACACCTTGTGGAACAGCGGCCGATAGCGGATCGACTTCACCGGGCTGCGGTCGAGCCACGGGAGGAAGAACAGCGTGATCACCGCCGAGCCCATCACGACGACGCCCCAGAACTTCGACTCCGTCAGATACATGAACACGACGATCGCCGCGGCCAGCACCGGCAGCCCGGCCTTCCACTTGCCGCGCGCGCGGATCAGCGCGAACACGCCGAGCGCCGCGATCACGATCATCAGCACGATCTTGAACGGGTCGGTGGTCGCGCGCAGCATCGCGTAGAACGCGGTGAAGTACCAGACCGGCGCGATCTCGGGCGGTGTCTGCAGCGGGTTCGCCGGGACGAAGTTGTTCGCCTCGAGGAAGTAGCCGCCCATTTCCGGCGCGAAGAACACGATCATCGCGAAGACCATCAGGAACACGCACACGCCGAGGAAATCGTGCACCGAGTAGTACGGATGGAACGGGATGCCGTCGAGCGGAATGCCGTTCTCGTCCTTCTTCGCCTTGATCTCGATGCCGTCCGGGTTATTTGACCCCACTTCGTGCAGCGCGACGAGGTGAGCGATCACGAGGCCGACCAGCACGAGCGGAATCGCGATCACGTGGAACGCGAAGAAACGGTTCAACGTGACGTCGGACACGACGTAGTCGCCGCGAATCCACAGCGACAGGTCCGGGCCGACGAACGGGATCGCCGAGAACAGGTTCACGATTACCTGCGCGCCCCAGAACGACATCTGGCCCCACGGCAGCAGGTAGCCGAAGAACGCCTCGGCCATCAGGCACAGGAAGATCGCGCAGCCGAAGATCCACACGAGCTCGCGCGGCTTGCGGTACGACCCGTACAGCAGCCCGCGGAACATGTGCAGGTAGACGACCACGAAGAACATCGATGCACCGGTCGAGTGCAGGTAGCGGATCAGCCAGCCCCACGGCACCTCGCGCATGATGTACTCGACCGACGCGAACGCGAGCGTCGAGTCGGGCTTGTAGTTCATCGTCAGGAAGATGCCCGTGACGATCTGGTTGACGAGCACGAGCAGCGCGAGGGAGCCGAAGAAGTACCAGAAATTGAAGTTCTTCGGCGCGTAGTACTCGGAAACGTGCTTCTTCCAGGTGGACGTGAGCGGGAAGCGCTGGTCGATCCAGCCGGTGAGACCTGTCGTGGAGACTTCTTTGTTGTCGGCAGCCATCACGCTTCTCCTTTCTCGTCCTTGCCGATCACGAGGGTCGTCGCCGACGTGAACATGTAGGGCGGGATGTCGAGATTCTGAGGCGCCGGTTTGTTCTTGAACACACGGCCGGCGAGGTCGTAGGTCGAACCGTGGCACGGGCACAGGAAACCGCCCGGCCAGTCGTCCGGCAGGTTCGGCTGCGGACCCGGCGTGAAGCGTTGGCTAGGCGTGCAGCCGAGGTGCGTACACACGGCCATCACGACGAGAATGTTCTTGCGATCGGTCCGCGAGCGATATTCGTTGGCGCAATACGCGGGCAACGGCATCGAATACGGGGTCTTCGAGGTCGGATCGGCCACCTCCTTGTCGGCCTTGACCACGTCGGCCAGCATCGATTCGGTGCGATTCAGGATCCAGACGGGTTTGCCGCGCCACGGCACGGTGACCATCTCGCCGGGTTTCAGGCCGCTGATGTCGACCTCGACCGGTGCACCGGCCGCTTTCGCTTTCGCGGACGGCGCAAGCGACGCCGCGAAAGGTATGACAGTGGCTACGCCTCCCACGCCACCTGCTACGGATGTCGCAATCAGCCAGGTACGGCGGCCGCTGTCGACGCGTTTCTCTTCCTTGTCTCGCATCACACGCCCCACTTCTGAGTTGGATTTTCCGTCACGACTTTCCATTCCGCCGCTAGTTTGCTCGAATGGAGTCGCCATTTACAAGGCCCGGAGATGAAAATCCCTTCGAAGTGATTGATAGTTAAGGGTTATCCCCCACTATCGGAGCGATTAAATCATTTCTCTTTTAAGCGTTCACTACATTGAGGAATTTCGATGCGCTGCCGCAAATCCGGCGTTCAGACCGGATTATGGATATCGATAAAAAGGTGTTCGAGATCGAATTCCTCGGACAAGTGGGCGCCAAGTGCCTGGATTCCGTAACGTTCGGTCGCATGGTGCCCTGCCGCAACGAACGCGACACCGCTTTCGGCGGCCGTGTGCGTCACGTATTCGGACACCTCGCCCGTCAGGAACACGTCCGCGCCGGCGTCGATCGCCGCGTCGAAATAGCTCTGCGCGGCGCCCGTGCACCACGCGATGCGGCGCAGCTGCATGTCCGGATCGCCGAGCACGAGCGGCGTGCGGCCGAGCGTGCGCCCGACCTTCGCGACGAAGTGTTCGAGCGTGACAGGCATCGGCAGCGTCGCCATCCAGCCGAGGTCGCCGTCGCCGAAACGCTGCTCGCCGATCAGCCCGAGCTTCTCGCCGAGCTGCGCGTTGTTGCCGAATTCGGGATGCGCGTCGAGCGGCAGGTGGAACGCGAACAGGTTCAGGTCGTTCGCGAGCAGCAGCTTCAGGCGCTGGTACTTGCGGCCGGTGATCTGCGGGGCCTCGTTGCGCCAGAAATAGCCGTGATGGACGAGCACGGCATCTGCCCCCCATTCGAGCGCCGCTTCGAGGAACGCGAGCGACGCCGTCACGCCGGTGGCGATCTTCTCGATCTTGCGGCGCCCCTCGACCTGCAGGCCGTTCGGGCAATAGTCCTTGAAGCGCGCGGTTTCAAGGGTATTGTTCAAGTACAATTCGAGTTCGATCCGATCCATATAAACCTCTAATCCATTCAGATGCTTAGACGCTTCTGGCTGTTCTTCGCGCAGGCGGTTACCGTGCTGCTCGCGCTGATGTTCATTGTCGTGACGCTCAAGCCGCAATGGCTGCAACGGCAAGGACAGCTCGGCAAGCAGCTCGCCACGCCGATCGTTGCGCTGCGGGAAGTCGCGCCTGGCATCGGCGGCGCGCCGGCGACCACGTCGTACGCCGAAGCCGCGCAGAAGGCAATGCCGGCCGTCGTCAACGTATTCTCCAGCAAGGACGGCTCGCTGCCGCCCGACCCGCGTGCGAAAGATCCGCTGTTCCGCTACTTCTTCGGCGACCGCAACGCCCGCAAGCAGCAGGACGAGCCGGCAGCCAACCTTGGCTCGGGCGTTATCGTGAGCCCTGAAGGTTACATTCTAACGAACCAGCACGTCGTGGACGGCGCCGACCAGATCGAGGTCGCGCTCGCCGACGGGCGCACGGCCACCGCGAAGGTGATCGGCAGCGATCCCGAGACCGACCTCGCCGTGCTGAAGATCAACATGACGAACCTGCCGACGATCACGCTCGGCCGCTCCGACCAGTCGCGGGTCGGCGACGTCGTGCTCGCGATCGGCAACCCGTTCGGCGTCGGCCAGACGGTCACGATGGGGATCATCAGCGCGCTCGGCCGCAACCACCTCGGCATCAACACGTTCGAGAACTTCATCCAGACCGACGCGCCGATCAACCCCGGCAACTCGGGCGGCGCGCTGGTCGACGTGAACGGCAACCTGCTCGGCATCAACACGGCGATCTACTCGCGCTCGGGCGGCTCGCTCGGCATCGGCTTCGCGATTCCGGTATCGACCGCGCGCACCGTGCTCGAAAGCATCATCACGACGGGCTCGGTCACGCGCGGCTGGATCGGCGTCGAGCCGCAGGACGTCACGCCGGAAATCGCCGAGTCGTTCGGGCTCCAGCAGAAATCCGGCGCGATCGTCGCGGGCGTGCTGCAGGGCGGCCCGGCCGACAAGGCCGGCATCAAGCCGGGCGACATCCTGGTCACCGTCAACGGCGAGGACATCACCGATACGACGAAGCTGCTGAACGTCGTCGCGCAGATCAAGCCGGGCACGCCGACCAAGGTGCACGTCGTGCGCAAGGGCAAGGAGTTCGACGTGAACGTCGTGATCGGCAAGCGCCCGCCGCCGCCGAAGCAGACGCTCGACGAACAGGACAGCGATACCGAATGACGTTCGGAGGGCGGCGCGCCGACGCGTGCCGGTCACGGAAACGAAAAAGGGCAGCCGGTGGCTGCCCTTTTGCTTTGCGTCGAAATTCGTTGTTGCCGGTAACGTGGCCTCGGCCCGCTTTCCGGCTCCCAACGCCACCGGGCCGCATCAGGCGGCCGGAAGAAGGCGGCCCGGCGCACCGTCGTCACCTCGCGGCTTCGCCGTTCCCCGCCTCGCCCTCTTCGGCCGGCTTCTTCGGTACGACGAACCGCGCGGCCAGGATCCCGGCCTCGTACAGCACGATCAGCGGCAGCGCGAGCATCAGTTGCGAGAACACGTCCGGCGGCGTGACGACCGCCGCGACGACGAACGCGCCGACGATCACGTACGGCCGGATCTCCTTCAGCTTCTTCACCGTCAGCACGCCCATCCGGACGAGCAGCACGACGACGATCGGCACCTCGAACGTGACCCCGAACGCGATGAACATCCCGAGCACGAAGCTCAGGTAGTTGTCGATGTCGGTCGTCATCTCGGCGCCGAGCGGCGCGTTGTAGTGCGCCATCACGCGGAAGATCGTCGGGAACACGAGGAAATACGCGAACGCCATCCCGCACAGGAACAGGAAGTAGCTGCTGCCGACGAGCGGCACGACGAGCTTCTTCTCGTGCTGGTACAGCCCCGGCGCGACGAACGCCCAGATCTGGTACAGCACGATCGGCAGCGCGATCACGAGCGCGACGAGCATCGTGACCTTCATCGGCACGAAGAACGAGCCCGTGACGTCCGTGACGATCATCTTGCCGTCCTTCGGCAGGTTCTCCATCAGCGGCCGCGCGAGCAGCTTGAAGATGTCCGGCGCCCAGTAGACGAGCCCGAGGAACACGACGATCACGGCCAGCCCCGCGCGAATGATGCGATCGCGGAGCTCGACGAGATGGGAAATGAAGGTTTCTTCCGGGGCGTCGCCCGGGTTCTGCTGGGGGTCGCTCACACCGGCCCTCGGTAGGATAAACGAGCGAGCATGCGCTCGACTCAGAAGAAGCGCGTCGGCCGGCGCAGGCTGGCCGGCTGGTGGCGCGCGACACGCGCGGCGCCCGACTGCACATGCGTGCGGCGGGTGGTCGCGCGCTTGTACCAGACAGGCGTCGCCGCCTGCTTGACACGCCAGTTGCGGCGCTTCGGCGCGAGTGCGGCCGTACTGCCGCGCCACGACGGCGCCGCGGGCGTGTCGGAACCGTACGACCCGGTGTCGCCGGAAGCCCCGTCAATACCACCGACCGCGGAATGCCACGTGTCGTTCAGTTCCTTCTCGTGCTCGCGCAGGTTGTCGTGAATGGTCGTCTCGACATTGCGCGCGGCCGACTCGAAATCGGTCTTCATCGTCCGCAGCGCGTCGAGTTCGATTTCGCGCGAGACCTCGGCCTTCACGTCGTTGATGTACCGCTGCGCGCGGCCGAACAATGCGCCTGCCGTACGCGCGACGCGCGGCAGGCGCTCGGGGCCGAGCACCACGAGCGCGACGACGCCGATCAGCGCCATCTTCGTAAGACCGAGATCCAGCATCGCGAATGCCTGTCAGCGTGCCGGCGTTACGCCTTGTTCGAATCGGAACGCGTCGTTTCCTTCGCGTTGACGTCGACCGAGCCCGAGCGCGGCAGTTGCTGCGCGTCCGCCGGCGTTTCGCCTTCCTTCATGCCGTCCTTGAAACCCTTCACCGCGCTGCCGAGATCGTTGCCGATGTTGCGCAGCTTCTTCGTACCGAAAACCAGCGCGACGATCAGCAGCACGATCAGCCAGTGCCAAATGCTCAATCCACCCATGATGAAACCTCTCCTCAACCACGCCGCTATGCGGCGCAAATCGCCGGCGACGCGCCGGCTTCGACTATCGATGCGGGGAAACGCCCCGCGCCGTCAACCCATCCGCTGCCAGGGGCGCGGGCCGGCCAGGATATGCGCGTGCAGGTGGTAAACCTCCTGCCCGCCGCCGGGGCCCGTATTGATCACCGTGCGAAAACCGGTTCCGCCGCCCGTATACGCGACGCCGAGCTGATCGGCGAGGCGCGCGACGAGCAGCATCAGCCGGCCGAGCATCGGCGCATCGCCGTCGCTCGCCGCCGACAGCGTCGGCAGGTGCTGGCGCGGAATCACGAGCACGTGCGTCTCGGCCGCCGGGCGGATGTCGCGGAACGCGACGAATTCGTCGTCCTCGTGCACCTTCGTGCTCGGGATCTCGCCTGCGGCGATCTTGCAGAACAGGCAATTCGGATCGTGACTCATGTTGCTCCTGCAGACGCCCGTGCGCGGCCGGTCAGAACCACGCCTGCGGATCGAGCGTCTTGTTGTCGTTCAGGTACAGCCAACCCTTGATGATACGGTACAGCGTCCAGATCCATGTGACAAACATCACTGCAAATCCGATCACCACGAACGCCAGCGCGAACCCGATCACATACGCGATCAGCGCGCGCCAGAACGTGCGGATCTGCCACTCGAAGTGATCGGCGTACGGCGTGCCGGCCACATCGCCGCGCTTCACGTAGTTGATGATGATCGCGATGATGCCCGTGACACCGCCCGTCAGCCAATGAAACGCGTAGAGGCCATAGAGCACGTGAGTCAGCGTGCGCAGCCCGTTCAGGCGTTCGGCGTCCGCTGCCCCCGGCACCGACGGCGGCGGAAACTGGCTTGGCGTATCGGTCATGATGCTACCCCCGTTAGATGACAATTCTTACAGCTTACCGCAGTCGCCACCGCGGCGGGCCGAGCGTGTCACCCGCCGTTTTCCTCGCGCTCGCGGCGCTTGCGCAGCGCCTTCTCCTCGATGCCCGACAGTCCTTCGCGACGCTCGAGCTCGGCGATCACGTCGGCCGGGCTCAGGTCGAAGTGCGACAGCATCACGAGGCAGTGGAACCACAGGTCGGCCACCTCGCCGACGAGCGCGGTCGGCGCGCCGCCCTGGCGCACGTCCTTCGCGGCCAGCACGACTTCCGTCGCCTCTTCGCCGATTTTCTTCAGCACCGCGTCGTCGCCCTTGTGGAACAGGCGCGATACGTACGATTGATCGGGATCGCCGCCCTTGCGGCTATCGATCACGGCCGCGAGGCGCAGCAGCGTGTCTTCGGTCGATTGCGTCATTTGTAGATGTGTTCGGGATCTTTCAGCACCGGTTCGACCGCGACCCAGTCGCCGTCGTCGACGGTGCCCTCGAATTTCTGGAAGAAGCACGAATGCCGGCCGGTGTGGCACGCGATGCCCGACACCTGCTCGACCTTCAGCAGCACGACGTCCTCGTCGCAGTCGAGCCGCACCTCGTGCACGTGCTGCACGTGGCCCGACTCCTCGCCCTTGAACCACAGCCGCTTGCGCGAGCGCGAATAGTAGACCGCGCGCTGCGTCTCGATCGTCTTCGCCAGCGCCTCGCGGTTCATCCACGCGAACATCAGCACGTCGTTCGTCGATGCTTCCTGCGCGATCACCGGCACGAGGCCGTTGTCGTCCCAGCGGACCTTGTCGAGCCACGCGGGCAGGGATTTCGTTTCCGTATTCATCACAGCCTCACCGGAATGCCCTGGTCGGCCATGAAGCGCTTCGCCTCGCCGACCGTGTGCTCGCCGTAGTGGAAGATGCTCGCGGCCAGCACAGCGTCGGCGCGGCCGTCCTTGATGCCGTCCGCGAGGTGCTGCAGCGAGCCGACGCCGCCCGACGCGATCACCGGCACCGGCACCGCGTCCGATACGCCGCGCGTGAGCGCGAGGTCGAAACCCGACTTCGTGCCGTCGCGGTCCATGCTCGTGAGCAGGATCTCGCCCGCGCCGAGCTCGGCCATCTTGCGCGCCCATTCGATCGCGTCGAGGCCCGTGCCCTTGCGGCCGCCGTGCGTGAACACTTCCCAGCGCGGCGTCTCGCCGTCGGCCGACACGCGCTTCGCGTCGATCGCGACGACGATGCACTGCGAGCCGTACTTGTCGGCCGCGTCGCGCACGAGCTGCGGGTTCGCTACCGCCGACGAATTCATGCTGACCTTGTCCGCGCCCGCGTTCAGCAGGCGCCGCACGTCCTCGACGGCGCGCACGCCGCCGCCGACGGTCAGCGGAATGAACACCTGCGACGCGACCGCTTCGATGATCGGCAGGATCAGGTCGCGCTGGTCCGACGTCGCGGTGATGTCGAGGAACGTCAGTTCGTCGGCGCCCTGGTCGTCGTAGCGGCGGGCGATTTCGACGGGGTCGCCCGCGTCGCGCAGCTCGACGAAATTGACGCCCTTGACGACACGCCCGGCGGTCACGTCCAGGCAGGGGATGATGCGTTTAGCTAGAGCCATGATGTTGCGCCAAATGCCGCGATGGGACGGCCGGTTGCGGAAGCCTCGCGCGAGGCCTCCGGTCGGGGCCGCCCTGCGGGCAGCCCCGGCGAACGTGACAACCGCGCTTACGCGTTGTCGAGTTCGCCGTTCAGTTCGTCCGCGCGCTTTTGCGCGGCCGCGAAATCGAGATCGCCGGAGTAGATCGCACGGCCGCAGATCACGCCTTCGACGCCGTGCTCTTCCACTTCGCACAGATTCTCGATGTCCGTGAGGTTCGACAGGCCGCCGCTCGCGATCACCGGAATGCCGACCGCCTGCGCAAGCTTCACGGTTGCCTCGATGTTGATGCCCTGCAGCATCCCGTCGCGGCCGATATCCGTGTAGACGATCGATTCGACGCCGTAGTCCTCGAACTTCTGCGCGAGATCGATCACCTCGTGGCCCGTCAGCTTGCTCCAGCCGTCGGTCGCGACCTTGCCGTCCTTCGCGTCCAGCCCGACGATGATGCTGCCGGCGAACGCGGTGCACGCGTCCTGCAGGAAGCCCGGGTCCTTCACGGCCGCCGTGCCGATGATCACGTAGGACAGGCCCGCGTCGAGGTACTTCTCGATCGTCTCGAGGCTGCGGATGCCGCCGCCGAGCTGTACGGGGATTTCATCGCCGACTTCGTCGAGGATCGCTTCGATCGCCTCGAGATTCTTCGGCTTGCCGGCGAATGCGCCGTTCAGGTCGACCAGATGCAGCCGCCGGGCGCCGAGATCGACCCACTTGCGGGCCATCGCCGCCGGGTCCTCGGAGAAAATCGTGGCCTGGTCCATATCGCCCTGTTTGAGGCGCACACACTGACCGTCTTTGAGGTCGATGGCCGGAATCAGCAACATAGCAATCGGGTATCGTCGTGGAAGAAGAAAAGAATCCGGCGCGTACCGGCCAATCCGGTACCGCGCCGTCTCGCTAGTTTAGTACAACTCTTTCGGCGCTTTGGCGCGCGAGCCCCGTAAGACGGGCCTCTCCGGCCCGCCGACTGTGGCACGCACGCGACGTTCACGGTTTCCAGTGTACGAAGTTGCGATACAGACGCAACCCGACCTCCGCGCTTTTCTCGGGGTGGAATTGGGTCGCGAAGAGATTATCCCGCGCGACCGCGGACGTAAACGGCGCGCCGTAGGCCGTTTCGCCGACCGTATGGGCCGGGTTGTCCGGCGTCACGTAATAGCTGTGCACGAAGTAGAAATATGCGTCGTCGGGCACGCCGTCCCACAGCGGGTGCGGCTGCGACTGGCGCACGCGGTTCCAGCCCATCTGCGGCACCTTGAAGCGCGAGCCGTCGTCCTGCAGCCGGCCGTCGAGCTCGAAACGCACGACCTTGCCGGGCAACAGGCCGAGGCCCTTCGTGTCGCCTTCCGCGCTCCAGTCGAACAGCATCTGCTCGCCGACGCACACGCCGAGCAGCGGCTTCGTGCGCGACGCCTCGATCACGGCCTCCTGCAGGCCCGATTCGCCGAGGCAGCGCATGCAGTCGGGCATCGCGCCCTGGCCGGGCAGCACGACGCGGTCGGCCGCGCGAATCGCGGCCGGCGTGTCGACGATCGCCACGTCGGCGGCCGGTTCGGCCTTCTTGAGCGCCTGCGCGACCGAGCGCAGGTTGCCCATCCCATAATCCACAATCGCAATCGAAGTTTTCATCTCAGTGCAGGCAGTAGCGCCCTCAGTCCATTGACGATGAATTCCACCGCCAGCGCCGACAGCATCAGACCCATCAGCCGCGTGGCGATGTTGATGCCCGTGCGGCCGATCCAGTTCGCGATCGGCTCGGCGAGCCGCATCGCGACGAAACACAGCAAGGCCAGGACCGCGCCGATCGCGACCAGCCCGACCCGGTCATACCAGTGACGCGAGTTGGCCGCATAGATGATCACCGTGCTGATCGAGCCGGGGCCCGTGAGCAGCGGAATCGCCAGCGGCACGACCGCGATGTTGTCCTTCAGCTCCGCCTCGTGGCGCTCCTCCGGCGTCGATCGCGTGTTGCCGATCTGCGCGTTCAGCATGTTGATCGCCATCAGCAGCATGATGATCCCGCCGCCCACTTCGAGCGAGCCGACCGAAATGCCGAAGAAGTCGATGATCTGCTGCCCGAGCAGCGTCGTCACCGTCATCACGCAGAACACCGACACCGACGCGATCCGGATCGTGCGGCGCCGCTCGATGTCCGTCTGCTGCGCCGTCAGGCTCAGGAAGAACGGCACCGCGCCGATCGGGTTGATCAGCGCAAGCAGCGAAATGAACGATTTGAGCAGATCCATCGCAAGCCGGCGCCGCGCACCGAAGCCGTGAGGTTGTCCTTAGCGTCCGTCCGTTCGGAAGTTCAGAGGCTGCCTTTCGTCGACGGGATCTGCCCCGCCGCACGCTCGTCCAGCTCCACCGCCGCGCGCAGCGCACGGCCGAAGGCCTTGAACACCGTCTCGAGCTGATGGTGCGCGTTGATCCCGCGCAGGTTGTCGATGTGCAGCGTGACGCCCGCGTGGTTCACGAAACCGCGGAAGAACTCGATCGACAGGTCGACGTCGAACGTGCCGATCCGCGCCCGCGTGAACGGCACGTGGAATTCGAGGCCCGGCCGGCCCGAGAAATCGATCACGACGCGCGACAGCGCCTCGTCGAGCGGCACATACGAATGGCCGTAGCGGCGGATGCCCTTGCGGTCGCCGATCGCCTTCGCGACGGCCTGCCCGAGCGTGATGCCGACATCCTCGACCGTGTGGTGGTCGTCGATATGCGTGTCGCCATGCGCTTCGACCTCGAGATCGACCAGACCGTGTCGCGCGATCTGGTCGAGCATATGGTCGAGAAACGGCACGCCGGTGGCCAGCTTCTGCCGGCCGGTGCCGTCGAGATCGAGCTTCACACGGATCTGCGTTTCGCTGGTATTGCGAACGACTTCCGCCACACGCATGGCAATTCCTTGATTGAGTCTGATGTAAATGGGGATTGATCGTCGCGCGCCGCCGCGCCCTGGGCTCAACCGGGCAGCGCGAGTTTCAAAGCGGCCAGCAGGCGGGCGTTTTCGTCGGGAGAACCGACGGTCAGCCGCACGCATTCGGCCAGTAACGGATGCATTTTACTCACGTTTTTGACCAGCACCCGCTCGGTGAGCAGCGCGTCGAACACGGCAGCCGCATCCGGCACGCGCACCAGCAGGAAATTGCCGGCGCTCGGGAACACCGTCGCGCCCGGCAGCGCGGCCACGGCCCGCGCGAGGCGTGTGCGTTCCGCGCGCAGTTCGGCCGCCTGCGCATCGAGCACGTCGAGGTGGTCGAGCAGGAAATCGGCGGTCGCCTGGGTCAGCACGTTGATGTTGTACGGCGGGCGCACCTTGTCGAATTCGGTCAGCCACGCGTGCCGCCCGACGAGATAGCCGAGGCGGATGCCCGCGAGGCCGAGCTTCGACACCGTGCGCATCACGACGACGTTGTCGAACTCGGCGGCGCGCGGCAGCCACGAGCGCTCCGCGAACGGCTGGTACGCCTCGTCGATCACGATCAGGCTGTGCCGCGCGGCCGCGATGATCCGCTCGACGTCGGCATCGTCGTACAGCGTGCCGGTCGGGTTGTTCGGGTACGCGAGATAGACGATCGCCGGCCGGTGCTCGGCGATCGCCGCGAGCATCGCGTCGACGTCGAGCGTCAGGTCGGCCTTCAGCGGCACGCCGACGAATTCGAGCTGCGCAAGCTTCGCGGACAATTCATACATCACGAAGCCCGGCACCGGCGCGAGCACCTTCGCGCCCGGCTGCGCGCACGCGACCGAGATCATGCTGATGATTTCGTCCGACCCGTTGCCGAGCAGCACGTCGCAGGCGGCCGGCACGCCCATCGCGTGGCGCAGCTTGTCGAGCAGCGCGGCCGGGCGCGGCGCCGGGTAGCGGTTCAGCGCAACCTGCGCGAGACGCTCGCCGAGCGCCGCGGCGAGCGGTTCGGGCAGCGGATACGGGTTCTCCATCGCGTCGAGCTTCACGAACCCGCTCGCGTCCGGCACCGGGTAGCTCGTCATCGCGAGCACGTCGCGGCGGATGATGTCTTGTGGCGTCGTCATGGTCTCAAGCCGGCGTGCGTCGCGCCGGCATCAAATTGGTCGGCAAGGCGGCGGCTGCCGCCCTGCGCTGCGTCTCCCCGGCCGGCGCCGGCGCCGCAGCGCCCGCCCCCGCGCGGAACGCGCGGGTTACCCCTTCATCCGGAACTCGGCGCTCTTCGCGTGCGCCTGCAGCCCCTCGCCGTACGCGAGCTCGGACGCGATCTCGCCGAGCGTCTGCGCGCCTTCGGCGCTGACTTCGATCAGGCTCGAGCGCTTGATGAAGTCGTACACGCCGAGCGGCGACGAAAAACGCGCGGTGCGCGACGTCGGCAGCACGTGGTTCGGGCCCGCGCAGTAGTCGCCGAGGCTCTCGCTCGTGTAGCGGCCGAGGAAGATCGCGCCCGCGTGGCGGATCTGCTGGCCCCATTGCTGCGGCTCCAGCGCCGAGATTTCCAGGTGCTCGGGCGCGATGTCGTTCGCGATCCGGCATGCTTCGGCCATGTCGCGCACCTTGATCAGCGCGCCGCGGCCTTCGAGCGACGCGCGGATCACGTCCTGGCGCGACATCGACGGCAGCAGCTCGTTGATGGCCTTCTCGACGCGCTCGAGGAACGCGGCGTCCGGGCACAGCAGGATCGACTGCGCGAGTTCGTCGTGCTCGGCCTGCGAGAACAGGTCCATCGCGACCCAGTTCGGATCGGTCGTGCCGTCGCACAGTACGAGGATTTCCGACGGCCCGGCGATCATGTCGATGCCGACCGTGCCGAACACGCGGCGCTTCGCCGACGCGACGTACGCATTGCCGGGCCCGCAGATCTTGTCGACGGGCGGCACCGTTGCCGTGCCGTACGCGAGCGCAGCGACCGCCTGCGCGCCGCCGATCGTGAACACGCGATCGACGCCGCCGAGCAGCGCCGCGGCGAGCACGAGGTCGTTCTTCACGCCGTCCGGTGTCGGCACGACCATCACGATCTCGCCGACACCCGCGACGCGCGCGGGAATCGCGTTCATCAGCACCGACGACGGATACGCGGCCTTGCCGCCCGGCACGTACAGGCCGACGCGGTCGATCGGCGTGACCTTCTGGCCGAGCACCGTGCCGTCGCTTTCCGTGTACTGCCAGCTATGCGTGCCGCACTCGATCTTCTGCTTCTCGTGGTACGCGCGCACGCGCGCCGCGGCCGCTTCCAGCGCCGCGCGCGCCTTCGGCGCGAGGCCGTCGAGCGCCGTCTGCAGCGCGTCCTGCGGCAGTTCCAGCGCGGCGACGCTGTCCGCGTTCAGCCGGTCGAAACGGTTCGTGTACTCGAGCACCGCGGCGTCGCCGCGCGACTTCACGTCGGCGAGGATCTGCGCGACCGATTGCTCGATCGCCGCGTCTTCGCTCGCTTCGAATGCGAGCACCGCACGCAGCGTGGCGTCGAAGCCTTCGCTCGTCGAATCGAGTTTGCGGATGGTGATGGCCATGGGAGTTCCGTTACGGTGATGCGCTCAACCGCCATTCTGCGACGCTCGTTCGAACGCGTCGAGGATCGGCTTGAGCGCCGCGCGCTTCAACTTCAGCGCAGCCTGGTTCACGACGAGGCGCGACGAGATCGCCATGATCTCCTCGACCTCGACCAGATTGTTCGCCTTCAGCGTGCCGCCCGAGCTGACGAGGTCGACGATCGCGTCGGCCAGGCCGACCAGCGGCGCAAGTTCCATCGAGCCGTACAGCTTGATCAGGTCGACGTGCACGCCCTTCGCCGCGAAGTGCTCGCGCGCCGTTTCGACGTACTTCGTCGCGACCCGCAGGCGCGCGCCCTGGCGCACCGCGTTCGCGTAGTCGAAGCCGGCCGGCACGGCCACCGACATCCGGCAGCGCGCAATGTTCAGGTCGATCGGCTGGTACAGGCCCGAGCCGCCGTGCTCGACCAGCACGTCCTTGCCGGCCACGCCGAAGTCGGCCGCGCCGTATTCGACATAGGTCGGCACGTCGCTCGCGCGCACGATGATCACGCGCAGGTTCGGGTCGGTCGTCGGCAGGATCAGCTTGCGCGACGTTTCCGGATCCTCGGCCACCTGGATGCCGGCCGCGGCGAGCAGCGGCAGGGTTTCCTCGAAAATCCGGCCCTTCGACAGGGCGAGGGTCAGCGGCACGCTCATGCTTGGCTCCCGGAGAGGCGGCGCACGTTCGCGCCGACGGCGGTCAGTTTGGCTTCCATGCGGTCGTAACCGCGGTCCAGGTGGTAGATGCGATCGACGAGCGTTTCGCCGTCGGCACGCAGCCCGGCGATCACGAGGCTCGCCGACGCACGCAGGTCGGTCGCCATCACGTTCGCGCCCGACAGTTTCTCGACGCCCGTCACGAGCGCCGTGTTGCCGTCGATCGTGATGTTCGCGCCGAGCCGGTTCAGCTCCTGCACGTGCATGAAGCGGTTTTCGAAAATCGTTTCGACGACCTGCGCGGTGCCCGTCGCGACCGTATTGAGGGCCATGAACTGCGCCTGCATGTCGGTCGGGAACGCCGGGTATTCCGACGTGCGGATCGTCACCGCCGACGGCCGGCGGTCCATCTTCACGCGCAGCCAGCTGTCGCCTTCCTCGATCGACACGCCGGCTTCGCGCAGCTTGTCGATCACCGCGTCGAGGATGTGCGGGCGTACGCCCGTCAGCATCACGTCGCCGCCCGCCGCCGCGACCGCGCACAGGAACGTGCCGGCCTCGATGCGGTCGGGGATCACCGAATGGCGCGCGCCGTGCAGCCGCTCGACACCCTGGATCACGAGGCGATCGGTGCCGATGCCGTCGATTTTCGCGCCCATCTCGACCAGCAAGTGCGCGAGATCGCTCACCTCGGGTTCGCGGGCCGCGTTCTCGATCACCGTCTCGCCGTCCGCGAGCGTCGCGGCCATCAGCAGGTTTTCCGTCCCCGTCACCGTGATCATGTCGGTCACGATGCGCGCGCCCTTCAGGCGCTTCGCGCGCGCTTCGATGAAGCCGTGCTCAATGCTGATCTCGGCGCCCATCGCCTGCAGGCCCTTGATGTGCTGGTCGACCGGGCGCGCGCCGATCGCGCAGCCGCCCGGCAGCGACACCTTCGCCTCGCCGAAGCGCGCGAGCAGCGGCCCGAGCACGAGGATCGACGCGCGCATCGTCTTCACGAGCTCGTACGGCGCCACGAGGTTGTCGACGCGCGACGCGTCGAGCTGCACGCGGCAGCCGTCGGTCTCGCTCTTTACGCCCATCTGGTTCAGCACCTTCAGCGTGGTGCGCACGTCCTTGAGGTTCGGCACGTTGTCGAGCTCGACCGGATCGGCGGTGAGCAACCCCGCGCACAGGATCGGCAACGCGGCGTTCTTCGCGCCCGACACGACGATCTCGCCGGACAGGCGGCGGCCGCCTTCGATCGCGAGCTTGTCCATCCCATGTCCCTGCAATTCCCCGTTGGCGGCCGGGTGTGCCGTGGCGACGCTCTGGACGGCGTCGCGCTCGTTGACGGTGACTTGCACTCAGTGATTTCCGGTTATGCGTTCTGCCATTCGGCGGGCGTCAGCGTCTTCATGCTGAGCGCGTGAATTTCCTGTTTCATGCGATCGCCGAGCGCCGCATAGACGAGCTGGTGCCGCTGGATCGGCCGCTTGCCCTCGAAGGCCGCCGACACGATCGTCGCGAAGAAATGCTGGCCGTCGCCTTCGACTTCCAGATGCGTGCAGGCGAGACCGCCGGCGATGTATTGCTTGACCTGTTCGGGAGTCGGCAACATGGTGTAAGGCTCCTGTCGGCATGCGCCGCCCCGGGGCGGCCGCTGCCTGTCGATATCAATGACGCAGTTTGTAGCCGGTCGCGAGCAGCCGCATCGCGACCATCGCGAGCAGCACGAAGAAACCGGCGACGATCGCGAGGCTCGCGAACGGGTTGATGTCGGACGCGCCGAAGAACCCGAAACGGAAGCCGTCGATCATGTAGAAAAACGGATTGAGACGCGAGATCTCGCGCCACACGGGCGGCAGCGAGTGCGTCGAATAGAACACGCCGGACAGGAACGTCAGCGGCATGATCAGGAAGTTCTGGAACGCGGCGAGCTGGTCGAATTTCTCGGCCCAGATCCCGGCGATCAGGCCGAGCGTGCCGAGGATCGCCGAGCCGAGCAGCGCGAACGCAATGATGAAGAGCGGCGCCGCGAAGTGCATCGGGATAAACCAGATCGTCACGACGAACACGCCCGCGCCGACCGCGAGCCCGCGCACGACGGACGCAAGCACGTATGCGCCGAAGATGTCGCGGTACGACAGCGGCGGCAGCAGCATGAACACCAGGTTGCCGGTGATCTTCGACTGGATCAGCGACGACGAGCTGTTCGCGAACGCGTTCTGCAGCACGCTCATCATCACGAGGCCCGGCACGAGAAAGCTCACGTACTCGACGCCCGGATACACCTCGACGCGGCCCGACAGCGCGTGGCCGAAGATCGTCAGATACAGCAGCGCCGTCACGATCGGCGCGCATACCGTCTGGAACGACACCTTCCAGAAGCGCAGCAGTTCCTTGTAGAACAGCGTTCGAAAACCGCTTCCCGGCACTCGCCGGGCCGCCCCAAGAGTGCCGGGCGCCCCCTCGGGGGGCAGCGAACGCAGAGAGCGTGGGGGTTCTTGTTTCATGCCAGACCCTCGATCACCTCGGCCCCGTTCATCACCTGGACGAACACATCCTCGAGGTCGGCCTTGCGGACCTCGATCTCGTCGAACGTGCAGCCCGCCGCGCGGCACTGCGCGAGGATGCGTTCGACATCGTCATAGCTCGTGAGGCGCAGCAGGTGCTCGCCCGGCGCGCGCGCGGCCGGGTCGGTTTCCAGCCCGCGCAGTTCGGCCGGCAGCGCGCCGGTCGCCAGGCGCAGGTAGAGCTGCAGCCCCGCGAAGCGGCGCAGCAGCGCGTCGGTGCGGTCGAGCGCGACCACTTCGCCACGGCGCAGCATCGCGATGCGGTCGCACAGCGACTCGGCTTCCTCGAGGTAATGGGTGGTCAGCACGATCGTGTGGCCCTCGCGGTTCAGGCGCGAGATGAATTTCCACAGCGTCTGGCGCAATTCGACGTCGACGCCGGCGGTCGGCTCGTCGAGCACGATCACCGGCGGCCGGTGCACGAGCGCCTGCGCGACCAGCACGCGGCGCTTCATCCCGCCCGACAGCGCGCGCATGTTCGCGTCGGCCTTCTCGGTAAGGTCGAGATTGGCCATCACTTCATCGATCCAGTCGTCGTTGCGGCGCAGCCCGAAATAGCCGGACTGGATCCGCAGCGTCTCGCGAACGGTGAAGAACGGGTCGAACACGAGTTCCTGCGGCACGACACCGAGTGCGCGGCGCGCACCACGGAAGTCCTTGACCACGTCGTGGCCGCGCACCGAGATACTGCCTTCGTCGGCCCGGGCCAACCCGGCGAGGATACTGATGAGCGTGGTCTTGCCTGCGCCGTTGGGGCCGAGCAGACCGAAAAACTCGCCTTCCTCGACCGACAGGCTGACGCCCTTGAGCGCCTGAAGCGACTTGTAGCGCTTCTTGACGTGACGGATTTCTATGGCTGACATGACTGTGCGCGACGCAACGGCCGCGACGCCTATTCTGTGCTTGCTGCGAAAGAAAATGGGGGCCGGACGCCGATTGGCTGCCCCGCAAAACGCTTGATTATAGGGCAAACCGGCTGGTGGAGCCGGCGCAGAAAGCGCACGGCCTGAAGCTCGCGCGCGCCGGCTGGCGCGGCGGGCTCCGGTCGGACAGGGTCAATGTCGCCCGGTGCCGTCGATGAGCGCGTCGACGCCATAGGCGCGCGCGAGGCTGGCGAGCTTCGGGGGGAGATTGAGGATGTCGAGGGTCGCGCCGCGCGATTTGGCGGCACGTTGCCATGCGAGCAGCACGGCGAGCGCGGACGAGTCGAACTGCGTCAGCGCCGCGCAATCGACGGCGGTCGCACCCGCGTCGACGCGCGCAAGACCGTCCGCGAGCGCGGACTTCGCGCTCGCGACGGTCAGCGAGGAGCCGGCTTCGAAGCCGCTCACGACGCTTGCTTGCCGGCGGCAAGTTGCTGGTTGCGCTGCGTCAGGAACTGGATCAGGCCGTCCACGCCGCTTTGCTGGATCTTCTCGTTGAACTGCTGCTGGTACGTCTGGATCAGCCACGCGCCGAGCACGTTCAGGTCATACACCTTCCAGCCGCTCGCCGACTTGTACAGGCGGTAATCGATCTGGACCGGCTGGCCGTTGTTCATCGCGACCGTCTTGACCACGACATCGGTATCGGCCGGATCCGCGCGGAACGGCGGGTACTGGATCTGCTGGTCCGGCTTCAGTTGCGCGAGCGCACCCGAATACGTGCGGATCAGCAGCAGCTTGAACTGCTCCTGAATCTGCTGCTGCTGCTCGGCCGTCGCCGTGCGCCAGTTGCGGCCCATCGCGAGCTGCGTGGTGCGGCGGAAATCGGTGTACGGCAGGATGTCCTTGTTGACGATCGTAATGATGCGGTTGGTGTCGCCCTGCTTGATCGTCTGCGCCTTGACTTCGTCGAGCACCTGCTGCGTCGCCGTCTTGATCAGCGCCTGCGGGTTCGACTGGTCGACTTGCGCGTGAGCTGCGCTGCCGAACGAGAACAGCGCCGCGAAAACGGGGATCAGGAACAGTTTTTTCATCATAGTGGCCTGCATGAATGAGTCGATGCGAAGGTTGGAGACGGTAGCTTACGCGCAAGTTCGCGTGCGCTACCGACTGAATCGTTTCCGGCTGTAACGAATGTAAATCCGTCAGTGCAGCCGGATGCTCGGGAAGCGGAACCCGCCCGGCGACGGCGGCGCCACCTGCATCGGCGGCACGTTCGTTTCGCTGGCCGGGTTCGGCGAAACGGCCGTGCCCGACGCCGGCGCAGCCACTGCCGCGCCCGATGCGCCCGCCGGTGCTGCCGCGCCCGCTGCCGCCGGTGCCGCGCCGTCGTCCGGCAGGTCGTACTTCGGCAGCGCATCGTTGCTCGCCGTCGAGCCTGCCTCGCCGCGCGCGTTGTCGATCAGCATCTGGCGGCGCTGCAGGTACGCGTTGCGCACGAACGAATACTTGTCGAGCGCCGCGGCATCCAGCACGTCGCCCGCGCCGAGCAGGTTCGAGCGCGTGTTGACGAGATTCACGCCGAACAGGCCCCAGCTCAGGCCGTCCGGCTTCACATAGGTCAGCGGGTTGCCGACGTAGTCGACACCGAGGCCGGCCGTGTCGCGCACCGTGCTCGGGCCGAGCAGCGGCAGCACGAGATACGGGCCCGACGGCACGCCGTAGCGGCCCATCGTGACCCCGAAGTCGGCCGTGTGTTTCGGCAGCTTCGCGATCGTCGCGACGTCGAACAGGCCGCCGACGCCGAACACCGTGTTGATCACGACGCGCATGATGTCGCCGACGCCGTCCGCGATCCGCAACTGCACGAGGTTGTTCGCCGCGACGTAGACGTCGCCGATGTTCGAGAAGAAGTTCGTCACGCTGTCGCGCACCGGCTGCGGCACGACCTTCTGGTAACCCTGCGCGACCGGTTTCAGCGCGTACGTGTCGACCGTGTCGTTGAACTTGTACATCGTCCGGTTGAAGCCTTCGAGCGGATCGCCCTTGGTCGGCGTCTGCACGGTCGCGCAGCCGCTCAACGCGGCGACTGCCGCCACCGCGAGCGCGGCGTGCCTGATGCGGATCGTCTGCATGGTCATTCCCCTCTTGTATTCTCTCGTGTGGTTATTGGGCAGCCGAACCGGACGCGGTGGACACGGCGGACGCCGGCACCGCCACCGGTGCGGGCGCGGCCGACGCGCCGGATGCCGGCTTCGCGCCGCCCGCATCGGCGGCCTTGCTGTACAGGAACTGGCCGATCAGGTTCTCGAGCACGATCGCCGACTGCGTCATCGTGATCGTGTCGCCTGCCTTCAGCATTTCGGTGTCGCCGCCCGGATCGAGGCCGATATATTGCTCGCCCAGCAGGCCCGACGTCAGGATCTTCGCCGACGAATCCTTCGGAAACTGATACTGGCCGTCGACATCGATCGTCACGAGCGCCTGGTAG
Source organism: Burkholderia pyrrocinia (assembly GCF_001028665.1). NCBI lineage: Bacteria > Pseudomonadati > Pseudomonadota > Betaproteobacteria > Burkholderiales > Burkholderiaceae > Burkholderia > Burkholderia pyrrocinia. The sequence continues at coordinate 1,680,926 of NZ_CP011503.1, read as the reverse complement.
GTGTTCGTGTCGAAGCCGATCGACTTCACGCGGCCGACCACGACGCCGGCGCTCTTCACGGCCGCGCGCGGCTTCAGCCCGCCGATATTGTCGAATTTCATCCTCACCGCATAGGTCGGCTGAAACGACAGCGAGCTCATGTTGCCGACCTTCAGCGCCAGGAACAGCACCGCAAGGAAGCCCACCACCACGAACAGGCCGACCCAGAAGTCGAGAGCAGTCTTTTTCATCGTCATCCCAAAATATGGCTTGGCTGAGGCTTAGCTGAACATCAGCGCAGTCAGCAGGAAATCGAGGCCGAGTACGGCGAGCGACGCGAACACGACCGTCTTGGTGGTCGCGCGCGACACGCCCTCGGGCGTGGGCTTCGCTTCATACCCCTGAAACAGCGCAATGAAGGTCACGGCGAACCCGAACACGATGCTCTTCAGCACGCCGTTGCCGACGTCGGCCCAGACCTGGACCCCGCCCTGCATCTGCGACCAGAACGCGCCCGGATCGACGCCGATCAGTATGACGCCGACGATATAGCCGCCGAGCACGCCGACCGCGCTGAAGATCGCGGCCAGCAGCGGCATCGCGATGATGCCGGCCCACATGCGCGGCGCGATCACCGTCTTGATCGGGTCGACCGCCATCATCTCGAGCGCGGTGAGCTGCTCGCCGGCCTTCATCAGGCCGATCTCGGCCGTGAGCGACGTGCCCGCACGTCCCGCGAACAGCAGCGCGGTGACAACAGGCCCAAGTTCGCGCACGAGCGACAACGCGACCAGCAGGCCGAGCGCCTGCTCGGACCCGTAGCGGTTCAGCGTGTAATACCCCTGCAGGCCGAGCACGAAACCGACGAACAGCCCCGACACGGCAATGATCACGAACGAATAGTTGCCGAGGAAGTGGATCTGCTTCGTGACAAGCCGCGGCCGGCGCAGCAGCGGGAAGAATTCCAGCACGAGGCGCACGAACAGGCGCGTGCCGTAGCCCGTGCGCTCGAGGCCGCCGATGACGTAACGTCCGATCGCGCTGATCATGCGCGCCCTCCGCCGAGCCCGAAATCCGCTGCGAGCGGCGGGCTCGTGTAATGAAATTTGAACGGGCCGTCCGGCGCGCCGTCGATGAACTGCCGCACGCTCGGGTCGGTCGACGCGCGCAGCTCGTCGGGCGTGCCCTGCGCGAGCACGCCGCCGTTGGCCAGAAAGTACACGTAGTCGGCGATCGCGAACGATTCCGGCACGTCGTGCGTGACGAGAATCGACGTCGCGCCAAGCGCCTGGTTCAGCGTGCGGATCAGGTTCGCGGTAATGCCGAGCGAGATCGGATCGAGGCCCGCGAACGGCTCGTCGTACATGATGAGCTGCGGATCGAGCGCGATCGCGCGCGCCAGCGCGATGCGGCGTGCCATCCCGCCCGACACCTCGGACGGCATCAGGTCGCGCGCGCCGCGCAGGCCGACCGCGTTGAGCTTCATCAGCACGAGGTCGCGGATCAGGTCTTCGGGCAGGTCGGTGTGCTCGCGCAGCGCGAACGCAACGTTCTCGAACACCGACATGTCGGTGAACAACGCGCCGAACTGGAACAGCATGCCCATCTTGCGGCGCAGCGCATACAGGCCGTCGCGCGTTTGCGCGCCGACATCGGCGCCGTCGAACAGCACCTGGCCGCGGCGCGCACGCACGAGGCCGCCGATCAGGCGCAGCACGGTCGTCTTGCCGCAACCCGAGCCGCCCATGACCGCGACGACCTGCCCGCGCCCGAAGCGCAGGTTCAGGTTGGACAGGACGAGGCGGTCGCCGTAGCCAAAGTCGACGTCGCGAAGTTCCAGCAGGGTCTCGGTAGGAGTGGGGCTCACGGAGCTGGCAGTCCTTTTACGCAGAACGCCGAATTATAGGGCCTGCATTGGAATGATGTCGTGACGCCGTTCCGGGCCCTGCGGTCAATGATTGTCAAATTGTCCGGGAAAACATTGCTGCAGCGCAATAAGCGCAGTCCGATAGTCGGCTGCGCCTGTGACAGCACTGACCACCGCGACGCTGCCGACGCCCGTCGCCAGCACGTCCGGCAGCGTGTCGAGCCCCACCCCGCCGATCGCGACGAGCGGCGCCCGCGCGCCCGCAAAGCGCGCGTAGCGGGCAATCCGTGCAAGGCCCTGCGGCGGTGCGGCGACGGCCTTGGTCGCGGTCGCGTACACGGGGCCGAGCGCGAGATAGCTCGGGCGCTCGTGCAGCGCCCGCAACATTTCGTAATAACCATGGCTCGACAGTCCGAGCCGCAGGCCCGCGCGCGCGATCGCGGCCAGATCGGCCGTTCCGAGATCCTCCTGGCCCAGATGAACGCCGTACGCGCCTTCATCTGCAGCGATCTGCCAGTGATCGTTGATGAACACGCGTACATCGGGATAACGGCGCCCGGCCGCGACCGCACGGGCGATGTCCCGGCGCAACGCGTCCGGCGTCGCGCCTTTCACGCGCAATTGCACGGTCCGCACGCCGCAATCGAGCACGCGTTCGACCCATTCGGCATCCGGCACGACCGGATAAAGGCCGAGTTGCGCGGGGCATGGCGCGAACGCGGGCTCGGGCGCGGCCGGCAGCCCGGCGACGCGCGGGAACCGTGCGGCGTCGACCGGCCACGCGTCCGCCGCGCGCGTTTCGTCGCCGTCACGCCACGCCAGCGCGAGCACCAGCGCGTCGACCGGCGCGAAACCGCAATCGAGAAATGCGGCAAGCGCCGCGATCCAGTCGTCCGCGAGCGGATGCGCGGCGTCGAGCGCGTAGCGCGCACCCGCCGCGTGCAGCACCGCGCCCTGCTCGTCGAATTCGATCGCGACCGCATCCGGCGACGCCGGCCGCGATGCGGCCGACGCGCGCGCCTGCGCGGTGCGGTCGCCGGTCGACACGATCAGCACGTCGCCGACGGCCGGCGCGTCGGGCGCCACCATGCAGAGCCGCCACGGCGTCGCAGCGCCCGGCCAGTCGCCGAGCCGTGCGCGGATCCGTTCGGCCGCTTCGGCCAGTTCGTCGGCCGGCGGCCAGAATGTATCGGCGAAGCGCGCGCTCATGCGCCGCCCCCGTCCTGGTGCCAGAACGGCATCCCGACGACCGGCGTGCTCGCGTGCGCGGTCTCGCGCGCGTCCATCGGCCCGGCGAGATACGCGGCGCGGCCGGCCTCGACGCCCTGCGCAAAGGCGCGCGCCATGATCTCGGGGTGCGTGGCCTGCGACACGGCCGTGTTCAGCAGCACGCCGTCGAAGCCCCACTCCATCACCTGGCACGCGTGCGACGGCACGCCGAGCCCCGCGTCGACGATCAGCGGCACGTCGGGCAGCCGCTCGCGCAGTACGCGCAAGCCGTACGGGTTCACGACGCCCTTGCCCGTGCCGATCGGCGCGCCCCACGGCATCAGCGCCTCGCAGCCGACGTCGAGCAGGCGCCGGCCGATCACGAGATCCTCGGTGCAGTACGGCAGCACCTTGAAACCGTCCTTCACCAGTTGCGCGGCGGCCTCGATCAGCCCGACCGGGTCGGGCTGCAGCGTGTAGTCGTCGCCGATCAGCTCGAGCTTGATCCAGTCGGTGCCGAACACCTCGCGCGCCATGTGCGCGGTCGTCACGGCCTCGGCGACGGTCTGGCAGCCGGCCGTGTTCGGCAGCAGCGGCACCGCGTGGCGCTTGAGCAGGTCGAAGAAGCCGGCTTCGGCCGTGCCGCCCGTCATCTGGCGGCGCAGCGCGACCGTCACCATCCCCGGCCGCGACGCGGCGATCGAATCGGACAGCGACTGCAGCGACGGATAGCGCGACGTGCCGAGCAGCACGCGGCTCGCGAAGGTTTCGCCATACAGCGTCAGCGCGTCGGCGGATGTGAGGGACGTCATGTCGTTTTCCTGGAAGTGCGGGGACGAACCGGCGGCGCTCAGCCGCCCGCGACGGGGTGCACGACGTCGAGCTTGTCGCCCGCCGCGAGCGCGCGCGCCGCATGCTGCGTGCGCGCGACGAAGTTGCCGTTCAGCGCGACCGCGTACGGCGGACGCGCGCCGTACGCGGCGAGCGCGTCGGCCACCGTCGCGCCGTCGGGCAGCGTCAGGGTCTGTTGGTTGATCTGGATATCCATGAGGCTTGGTCGGATTCGGTCGGCGGCGCGCGTCAGGCCGGCTGGCGCGCGTCGTTGCGGTGATGAAGGAGCGTCGGCCAGCGCGCGGCGTCGCGCCACGCGGCGAACGCGTCGGCATCGCCGAACGCGCCGCCGAGCGCGGCTTCGGCGAGCGCGACCGCCGCGTGCGCGACTTCCGGCGCGATCATGAAGCCGTGCCGGTACAGGCCGTTGACGGCGAGCGTCGACGCGCCGTCCCAGATCACCGCCGGGCGATGATCGGGCAGCGTCGGCCGGCACTGCGCATTGAGTTCGAGGATGCGCGCCTCGCCGAACGCCGGATGCACGGAGAACGCCGCGCTCAGCAGTTCGAGCGCGGAGCGCACGCTGACGGGCGACATGTCCTCGCCCTCCACCTCGGTCGCGCCGATCACGTAAAGATCGTCCTGCTTCGGCGCGATGTACAGCGGATAGCGCGGATGCAGCAGCCGCACGGGCCGCGTGAGCCCGATGCCGGGCGCATGCACGCGCGCGACTTCGCCGCGGATGCCGCGCAGCGTGGGCAGCGCGGATTTCGCGCCGAGCCCTCGGCAATCGATCGTGAAATGGGCGTCGGGCAGGTTCGCATCGTCGATCGCGACGTGCCAGTGCAGGTCGACGCTGCGTTCGGCGAGGCCCGCCGCGAGCGCGCGCAGCGCCTGGCGGTTGTCGAGCTGGCCTTCGCGCGGCAGCAGCAGCCCGCGCGCGAAGCGGCCCGCGAGCGCGGGCTCGGCCGCATCGACCTGCGCGCCGGCGAGCGTGACGAAACCGCCGTCGAACAGGTCGGCCGGCGCGTTCGCGCGCACCCGCCGCTCGAACAGCGGCGCCTCCGCACGGTCCGCGTGATGCCAGACGACGAGCGTGCCGTGATGCTGGAAGAACACGGGTTCGGGCAGTTCGGCGAGCCATTGCGGCCAGCGCGCGAGCGACGCGGCGCCGAGCTCGGTGATCAGCAGCTCCGCGCTCGCCGCTTCCGCGAGCGGCGCGAGCATCGCGGCCGCCACCCACGCAGCCGACTGCTCGCCGTCCGGGCCGCCGCGCTCATAGAGTGCGACGCGATGCCCGTCGCCCGCGAGCCGCCATGCGATCAGGCGGCCGACGAGGCCGCCGCCGAGCACCGCGAAATCCGGCCGTGAATCCTGAACGTTCATCGCGCACCCTCCTCGCGAACCGCGCGGGCGCGCACGACGAACGTCGACGCGCACCCGCCGTCCCGTGCGAACGCACGCGACCTCGGGCCGGGGGCCATGCAAAAGACTGAAGATTGTGCGGTCATCATTCCTTCCGTAACGCGCAATGCGCGTACCCAAAAGGACGAAACCGGCAGCAAAGGCCGGCCGGGCGGGACTCGGGCGCTGACCATGTGGGATGGCAGCCAGCGCGGCCCGGCGGGATCAGAAACTTCCCTCGCCGGTATTACCCGGATCGGGTGCGAAGGGTCTTTCTCAGCCTCGCCGCGCCGCCTGGAACATCTGCCGGCCACGCACGAAGCACCCCTGTTTCGTCGTCGGCCATTAGACCATAAAAGCGGAAAGCGCCGCAAACTGTCCCCCTTGCGGCAAATTCGCCGTCGCGCTGCGCCGCTCTGGCACAATGCCCGCAGGCCGGCCGCACGAGCGGCCGGTTGCCGCGTCACCGCCGGCCCTTAAGTGCCGTTTAAGACGCGCGGGCGACCATCCGGACACCCGCCGTCAGTCGGCGCCGCGCCCCGGCATGCCGTATCGCGGCGCGCGCCCGGTTTCGCCCGGCCCGCGCGCCGGCTACTCATCAGGAAGCACATGACCCAATCGATCGATCCCGTCCGCTCCGCCGCCTCCGACGCGCCGCAGGACGAGCGCCCGGTATCCGCATGGAGCCTCATCAAGCCCTACTGGGTATCGTCCGAATGGAAATTCGCGTGGGGCCTGCTGGTCACGATCATCGCGATCAACCTCTGCGTGGTCTGGATCAACGTCCGGCTGAACAAGTGGAACGCCGAGTTCTACAACGCGCTGCAGTCGAAGGACGTCCACGACTTCCCGAACCTGCTGATGCAGTTCTCCGCGCTCGCGTTCGGCTTCATCATCCTCGCCGTGTACGGCCGCTACCTGCGGCAGATGCTCGGCTTCCGCTGGCGCCAGTGGCTGACCGACCGTTTTCTCGGCCAGTGGCTCGGCGATCGCGCGTTCTACCGGATCGAACGTGACCGCCTCGCGGACAACCCCGACCAGCGGATCACCGACGACCTCCAGTCGTTCGCGACCACGACGCTCGCGCTGTCGCTCGACCTGCTGTCGACGGTCGTCACGCTCGTGTCGTTCATCACGATCCTGTGGTCGCTCGCCGGTGCGCTGACGTTCACGCTCGGCGCCACGCCGATCTCGATTCCCGGCTACATGGTGTGGGCGGCCGCCCTGTACGCGGTGATCGGCTCGCTGATCATCCAGAAGGTCGGCCATCCGCTCGTGTCGATCAACTACCAGCAGCAGCGCGTCGAGGCCGACTTCCGCTTCGGGCTGATCCGCGTGCGCGAGAACGCCGAGCAGATCGCGTTCTACGACGGCGAGAAAACCGAGACCGGCAACGCGCAAACCCTCTTCATGCGCATCCGCGACAACTGGTGGCGCGTGATGAAGTACACGAAGCGGCTCACGTTCGTGCTGAGCTTCTACGGGCAGATCGCGATCATCTTCCCGCTCGTCGTCGCCGCGCCGCGCTATTTCGCGGGCGCGTTCTCGTTCGGCGTGCTGATGCAGATCTCGTCCGCGTTCGGCACCGTCAGCGATTCGTTCTCGTGGTTCATCAACAGCTACTCGACCCTCGTCGAATGGCGCGCCACCGTCAACCGTCTGCGCGAGTTCAAGCGCGTGATGGGCACGTCGCACCTGAAGGAAAGCCTGTCGCCCGCGACCGAGCACGGCGGCATCAACCTGCACTACGTCGATGCGGCGAAGCTGTCGACGTCGTCGCTCAAGCTCGCGCTGCCGAACGGCAATGCGCTCGCGAACATCGGCAACGTCACGATCGAGCCGGGTTCGCGCTGGCTCGTGATCGGCAAGTCGGGTTCCGGCAAGAGCACGTTCATGCGTGCGCTCGCGGGGCTGTGGCCGTTCGGCGACGGCGCGATCGACGCGCCGGTCGGCGCGCGGATGATGTTCGTGCCGCAGACGAGCTATTTGCCGATCGGCACGCTGAAGGCCGCGCTCACCTATCCGGCGACGCCCGACACGTTCAGCGACGACGCGTGCCGCGACGCGCTGCGCGCATGCCGCCTCGAGGATTACGTCGAGCGCCTCGGCGAAACCGCGCACTGGACGCGCGTGCTGTCGCCGGGCGAGCAGCAGCGTCTGGCCGGCGCACGCGTGCTGCTGCACAAGCCCGACTTCCTGTTCCTCGACGAAGCCACCAGCGCGCTCGACACCGACAACGAGGCACGCCTCTACCACCTGTTCGCCGAACGGCTGCCGAAGGCCGCGATCGTCAGCATCGCGCACCGCGAGTCGCTGGCCGCGTTCCACGTCGGCACGATCAACGTCGAGCGCGTATACGACAGCGACAAGGTCGCCGCGTGAACGCACGCGCCGCGCACATCGTGCGGATCGCGCTGATCACCGGCGCAGGCTCGGGGATCGGCGCGGCGCTCGCGCGGCGGCTCGCGGCGCCCGGCATCGCGCTGGCGCTGCACGCGCGCGGCGCGGACGACGCGGCGCGGGCCCGGCTCGCCGACGTCGAGCACGCCTGCGCGGCGGCCGGCGCGGAGTGCATCACGCTCACCGGCGATCTCGCCGAGCCGGGCGTCGCCGCCGCGCTCGTCGATGCAACCGCCACGCGCTTCGGCGGGCTCGACCAGCTCGTCGCGAATGCCGGCTTCGCCGCGCGGCAGGCCTTTTCCGACCTTTCCGCGGATGCGCTCGCGTCCGCCTTCGCGGCGATGCCCGGCGCGTTCTCCGCACTCGCGGGCCGCGCGCGACCACTGCTCGAAGCGTCGGCCGCGCCGCGGATCGTCGCGGTCAGTTCGTTCGTCGCGCATCGTTACCGCGCCGACGCGCCGTTCGCGGCCACCGCCGCCGCGAAAGCCGCGCTCGAATCGTTGATGCGCACCGCGGCCGCCGAATTCGCCGCGCGCGGCATCACCGTCAACGCGGTCGCGCCCGGCTTCACGCGCAAGGATCACGGGCCGAGCGCCGGCAACGCCGCCGCATGGGCGCAGGCCGAACAGGCGACACCGCTCGGCCGGATCGCCGAACCCGACGACGTCGCCGCATTGATCGCCTTCCTGCTGTCGGACGCGGCGCGGCAGATCACCGGCCAGGTCATCCATGTCGACGGCGGCCTGACGCTCTGACGCGGCATCGCCCGCTCCTTCCCGCGTACCCGTTTTCCCGCACGAACCTGCATCGGCCTTTTTGGCCGGCCGCGTCGCGACCGTAAAATAACCGCCACGCGGCAGCGCGATACGAGACAACAGGGGGCGGCACGCATGCAGGCATTCCAGTGGTTCAACGAATTGTCGTCGCGCGAGCGCAAGACGCTCTACGCCGGATTCGGCGGCTACGCGGTCGATGCGTTCGACTTCATGATCTACTCGTTCCTGATCCCGACGCTGATCGCCACGTGGGGGATGACGAAGAGCGAGGCCGGGATGATCGCGACGAGTTCGCTGATCTCGTCGGCAGTCGGCGGCTGGGTCGCCGGCATCCTCGCCGACCGCTACGGCCGCGTGCGCGTGCTGCAGTGGACGATCGCGACGTTCGCGCTGTTCACGTGCCTGTCCGGTTTCACGCATTCGTTCTGGCAGTTGCTCGCGACGCGCACGCTGCAGGGCTTCGGTTTCGGCGGCGAATGGTCGGTCGTGACGATCATGATGGCCGAGACGATCCGCTCGCCCGAGCATCGCGCGAAGGCCGTCGGCACCGTGCAAAGCAGCTGGTCGTTCGGCTGGGCCGCGGCCGCGATCCTGTACTGGGCGTTCTTCGCGCTGCTGCCCGAGCAGGTCGCGTGGCGCGCGTGCTTCTGGATCGGCATCGTGCCCGCGCTGTGGATCCTGTACATCCGCCGCAACGTCAGCGATCCCGACATCTACACGGCCACGCGCCGCGCGCGCGACGACGGCCGCATATCGGGCCACTTCCTCGAGATCTTCTCGCCGCCGCACCTGCGCGCGACGCTGTTCGGCAGCGCGCTGTGCACCGGGATGCTCGGCGGCTACTACGCGATCACGACGTGGCTGCCCACCTACCTGAAAACCGTCCGCCACCTGTCCGTGTTCAACACGAGCGGTTATCTCGTCGTGCTGATCGTCGGCTCGTTCGTCGGCTACGTGGTCGGTGCGATCCTGTCCGACCGGCTCGGCCGCCGCGCGTCGTTCATCCTGTTCGCGATCGGCTCGTTCTCGCTCGGCATGGCATACACGATGCTGCCGATCACCGATACCGCGATGCTGCTGCTCGGCTTCCCGCTCGGCATCGTCGTGCAGGGGATCTTCGCGGGCGTCGGCGCGTATCTGTCGGAGCTGTATCCGGGCGCGATCCGCGGCTCGGGCCAGGGCTTCTGCTACAACCTCGGCCGCGGGATCGGATCGTTCTTCCCGATACTCGTCGGCTCGCTGTCGCAGTCGATGTCGCTCGTGAAGGCGATCGGCCTCGTCGCGGGCGGCGGCTACCTGCTCGTGATCGTCGCCGCGCTCGTGCTGCCGGAAACGCGCGGCAAGTCGCTCGTCGACGATCCGGCCGTCGCGTCGTGAGCGCCCTCTTCGTTCCGGACACCGCATGCACGTGATCGTTCTCGGCGCCGGCGTGATCGGCGTCACCACCGCGTGGCACCTGCGCGAAGCAGGCTGCGACGTCACCGTGATCGAACGCGAGGCCGATGTCGCGCAGGCGACGAGCCTCGGCAACGCGGGCGTGATCGCGCCCGGCTACGTGACGCCGTGGGCCGCGCCGGGGATGCCCGGCAAGATCCTCAAGTACCTGTTCAAGCCCGCATCGCCGCTGATCTTCCGGCCGACGCTCGACGCCGCGCAGTGGCGCTGGATCGCGCGCTGGCTGCGCGAATGCGAGTTCGAGCGGTTCCGCGTGAACAAGCAGCGGATGCAGCGCATCGCGTATTACAGCCGCGCGTGCCTGCATGCGTTTCGCGACCGTTATCCGTTCGACTACGGCGCGAGCCGCGGCTACCTGCAACTGTTGCGCGGCACATTCGACGTCGAGATGGTGCAGCCCGCGCTGAAGGTGCTGCGCGACGCCGGCATCGCGTTTCGCGAACTCGATGCGGCCGGCTGCACGGCGATCGAGCCGGGCCTGCGCTGGGCACGGCAGGCGCCCGTCGGCGGCATCTACCTGCCCGACGACGAAGCCGGCGACTGCGCACGCTTCACGCGCGAACTGCGTGCACTGTGCGAAGCGAACGGCGTGACGTTCCGTTTTCGCACCGCGATCCGCGCGCTCGACGTCGCGGGCGGCAAGGTACGCGGCGTGCGGGTCGAATCGGTCGAAGAAGGCGCCGCCGCACGAAGCGACGCACCGCTCGCCGCCGACGCGATCGTCGTCGCGCTCGGCGTCGACAGCGCCGGCCTGCTGCGGCCGCACGGCATCGACGTGCCGCTGTATCCGGTGAAAGGCTACTCGGCGACGCTCGCGGTCGTCGACGATGAAAAGGCGCCGCGCGCCGCGCTGATGGACGAATCGCTGAAGACGGCGATCACGCGCTTCGGCCCGTCGCTGCGCGTCGCGGGCACCGCGGAGCTCGGCAACCGGCACGCGGCGCTGCGGCAGCAGGCGCTCGATACACTGATGAAGGTGCTCGACGACTGGTTCCCGCACGCGGCCGATCGCGCATCGGCACGCTTCTGGATCGGCCGCCGGCCAATGACGCCCGATGGGCCGCCGCTGCTCGGCGCGAGCGGGATCGACGGGCTCTGGCTCAACGTCGGCCACGGCTCGACCGGCTGGGCAATGTCGATGGGTTCGGGAAAGGTGGTCGCCGATCTCGTTACCGGACGCGAGCCGGAGATCGACCTGTCGGGCCTGACGCTCGCACGCTACGGCCGGTAGGCTCGGCGCCGCCGGGCAACACCGTCGACGGGATGCGCTGGCGCGATACGCGCAGCGCGCGGCCATCGCCATGCATCGCGAGCGCCGCTCACCGCGCCGCCCGGCCTTCCGTCCATGCGATCGGCGCCGATACGATCGGTCGGTGCGACACGCCCTCGTGCGACAGCCGGCTTTCGAACAGCGTCAGCGCCTCGATGCGCAGCACGACCGGCCGCCCGGGCGCGCCGCCGTGCGCGGGCTGTCCGACCGCGTCGCGCGGCAGCCGCGCGAGCGTCACGTGCGGCCGGAACGGCCGCCGGTCGATCGGCACGCCGAGTCCGCGCAGCAGCGTTGCCAGCCCGGCATTCAGCGCGACGCAGGCGGGATCTGCCTCGAGTTCCGCGACGATCAGCCTCGCGCGCGGCAGGCTCGGCCACCACGCGATCCGCTCGACCGGCAGCAACGGCAGCGCATGCGCGGCTGCGAGCGCGGGCAGGTGCGCGGCCAGCGCGTCGCAACGCTCCCGTTCGATCGCCCCGATGAACGCGAGCGTCATGTGCAGGTGCGCGGGCTGCGTGCGCCGCGCACCGCGGGTGACCGGCAACGCGTGCAGCGCGTCGCGCGAAGCCGCATCGGGCACCAGCGCGACGAAGGCACGGAGCCGGTCGCCGTTCATGATCCGCTCACCGCGGCACGCGGCGCGCTCGCCGTGTCGGCCGAAGCGGGACGCTGCGGCAGCGGGCCGTGCTCGCCCCACACGTCGGCCGGCAGCACGCGCGCGAGTTCCGGAATCGTGTTGCGCGTGAACACCGGATCGGCGATGCCTGCCGCGCGCTGGCGGCGATAGTCGGCCCATGCGGCGTGCGCATACTTGCCGAGCGCGAGGATCGCGATCAGGTTGATGATCGCCATCAGCCCCATGCTCGTATCGGCCATCGCCCACACGAGCGGCAGTTGCCCGACGCTGCCGAACATCACCATCCCGAGCACCGCGACGCGGAACAGCGGCAGCACGCCGCGCCGCTTCGTGATGAATTCGACGTTGCCTTCCGCATATGCGTAGTTGCCGATCACCGACGAGAACGCGAGGAAGAAGATCGCGACGGCCATGTAGATACCGCCCCAGTCGCCGACATGGCTCGAGATCGCGCGCTGCGTGAGCGCCGCGCCTTCCATGCCGGTGCCGAGTTCGTACTGGCCCGACAGCAGGATCACGAACGCGGTCGCGCTGCAGATCACGATCGTGTCGACGAACACGCCGAGCATCTGGATCAGCCCCTGCGTGACGGGATGCCGCGTGCTCGCGGTCGCGGCCGCGTTCGGCGCGCTGCCCATCCCGGCCTCGTTCGAGAACAGTCCGCGCTTCACGCCGATCGCGATCGCCTGGCTGACCGCATAGCCCGTCAGGCCGCCCGCCGCCTGCTCGAGGCCGAACGCGCTCTTCACGATCAGTGCGATCACGCCCGGCACCAATGCGATGTGCGTCGCGACTGCGTAGACCGCGAGCGCGAGATAGCCGATCGCCATCAGCGGCACGATCACCTGCGCGACCGTCGCGATGCGGCGGATGCCGCCGAAGATGATCGGCGCGCTCAGCAGCACGAGACCGAGGCCGACCGTCTCGCGGCTCCAGCCGAACGACGTATGGAACGCGTCGGCGATCGCGTTGGCCTGCACCGCGTTGAACACGAAGCCGAACGCGAGGATCAGCGACAGCGAAAACAGCACGCCGAAGGCGCGCGAACGCAGGCCCGTCTGGATGTAGTACGCGGGGCCGCCGCGATAGCTGCCGTCCGGGTGCGAGACCTTGAAGATCTGTGCGAGTGTCGCCTCGACGAACGCCGACGACATCCCGACGAGCGCCGTCATCCACATCCAGAAGATCGCGCCCGGCCCGCCGACCGTCAGCGCGACCGCGACGCCCGCAATGTTGCCGGTGCCGACACGGCTCGCGAGCCCGGTCGCGAACGCCTGGAACGACGAGATGCTGCCCGGCTCGCCCTTGCTGCCGACCAGTTTCATGCTGAGGAACAGCGCCTTCAACTGGATCATCCGGAACCGCAACGTGAACCACGCACCGGCGCCGAGCAGCAGCGCAATCAGCACGTAGTTCCACAACACGCCGTTGACGGTGTCGATCAGCCCATGCAGGAGTGCTTCCATCCAGAGTCCTTGTAAATAGGGTCGGTCACATGCAGCCACCGCAAATGCGGCCCGAGGGGCGACATGATATGACAGTTTTCAACGATTATTACAAAACGAAAGGAAACGAAATGACGGAAAATCACTGGCGAATGTGATCAGATTAGGCGACGCTTCGTGCAAATGGCGAGAGCCAGCGCAGCGACGCGGCCGGATCGACGGCGTCGCGGAACGCGCAGTACCGGCTGGCTGAAGGGCATCGGCGCGCGCCAGCCACAAAAAAAACCGGGCGCCCTTTCGGACGCCCGGCTCTCACCGAAACCCGCTCGCGCTATTCAGCTCAGCGCGGCAGTTCCGTATGCCCCATCAGGTACGCATCGACCGAGCGTGCGCACTGGCGGCCTTCGCGGATCGCCCACACCACCAGCGACTGGCCACGGCGCATGTCGCCCGCCGCAAACACCTTGTCGACCGACGTGTAGTACGAACGATCGCCTTCGGTCGCCGCGCGCGCATTACCGCGCGCATCCTTCGCGACGCCGAACGCGTCGAGCACGGGCGCTGCCGGCTGCGTGAAGCCCATCGCGAGCAGCACGAGATCGGCCTTCATCTCGAATTCGGAGCCCGGCACTTCCTGCATCTTGCCGTCCTTCCACTCGACGCGCACCGCGATCAGCTTCTCGACCTTGCCGTTCTTGCCTTCGAGACGCTTCGTCGCGACCGCCCAGTCGCGCTCGCAACCTTCCTCATGCGACGACGACGTGCGCAGCTTGATCGGCCAGTACGGCCACACGAGCGGCTTGTGTTCCTCTTCCGGCGGCTGCGGCAGCAGCTCGAACTGCGTGACCTGCTTCGCGCCGTGACGGTTCGACGTGCCGACGCAGTCCGAACCCGTATCGCCGCCGCCGATCACGATCACGTGCTTGCCCTTCGCGAGCAACTGGTCGACGAGCTTGTCGCCCGCGTTCACGCGGTTCTGCTGCGGCAGGAAGTCCATCGCGAAATGGACGCCCGCGAGCTCGCGGCCCGGCACCGGCAAATCGCGCGGCGTTTCCGAGCCACCGGCGATCACGACCGCGTCGAATTCTTCCTTCAGCGTGTCCGGCGAGATGATTTCCTTCGCGAGGCTGCCGATCGACTCGGGCAGCGGATCCTTGCCGATGAACACGCTGGTGCGGAACGTCACGCCCTCCGCTTCCATCTGGCGCATGCGGCGGTCGATCAGCCACTTCTCGAGCTTGAAGTCGGGGATCCCGTAACGCAGCAGGCCGCCGACCCGGTCGTTCTTCTCGAACACCGTCACGTCGTGGCCCGCGCGCGCGAGCTGCTGCGCGGCGGCGAGGCCCGCGGGGCCCGAACCGACGACCGCGACCTTCTTGCCCGTCTTGTGCTCGGCCGGCAGCGGCTTCACCCAGCCCTCCGCCCAGGCCTTGTCGATGATCGCGTGCTCGATCGACTTGATGCCGACCGGGTCGTCGTTGATCCCGAGCGTGCACGCGGCCTCGCACGGCGCCGGGCAGATGCGGCCCGTGAATTCCGGGAAGTTGTTGGTCGAGTGCAGGACTTCGATCGCCTGCTGCCAGTCCTGGCGGTAAACGAGATCGTTGAAGTCCGGGATGATGTTGTTGACCGGGCAGCCGTTGTTGCAGAACGGGATGCCGCAATCCATGCAGCGCGCGCCCTGGACCTTCGCGTCCGCGTCGGTCAGCGCCGCGACGAATTCCTTGTAGTGCTTCACGCGCGTGAGCGGTGCTTCGTACGCCTCGTGGCGGCGTTCGAACTCCAGAAAACCGGTTGCCTTGCCCATAAGGTGCTCTTCTGTTCCGTGTATCGGGTGGGGGAGCCGCGCGCGGCAATCATGCGCGCGCGGCATTCGCTATGTCGTTCGTCGCTCAGGCGGCCAGCACTTCCTTCGCCGCCTTCTTCGCACCGATCTCGCCCAGCGCGCGCTTGTATTCGTGCGGGAACACCTTCACGAACTGGCGGCGCGCCGCGTCCCAGTTTTCCAGCAGCGACTTCGCGCGCGGCGAACCCGTGAACTGGAAATGACGCTCAATGAGCCCCTTGAGCAGCGCTTCGTCCGTCGTGTTCGCGTGCCAGAGTGCGCGATCGACCGTGCGCTCCTGCTCGGCCTGCTGCAGCACCGGCTCGAGCGCGACCATCGACTTGTTGCACTTCGCCGCGAACGTGCCTTCCGGATCGTAGATGTACGCGAGGCCGCCCGACATGCCGGCCGCGAAGTTGCGCCCCGTCTCGCCGAGCACGACGACCGTGCCGCCCGTCATGTATTCGCAGCCGTGGTCGCCCGTGCCTTCGACGACCGCCGTCGCGCCCGAGTTGCGCACGCAGAAGCGCTCGCCCGCGACGCCGCGGAAGAACGATTCGCCTTCGATCGCGCCGTACATCACCGTGTTGCCGCAGATGATGTTTTCCTCGGACTTGCCGCGGAAGTCGTTGGTCGGTCGGATGATGATCCGGCCGCCCGACAGGCCCTTGCCGACGTAGTCGTTGCCGTCGCCGACGAGGTCGAGCGTCACGCCCTTCGCGAGGAACGCGCCGAAGCTCTGGCCGGCCGTGCCCTTCAGCTGGATGTGCACCGCGTCGTCCGCCAGGCCGTCATGGCCGTGCTTCTTCGCGATCACGCCCGACAGCATCGCGCCGACCGTACGGTTCACGTTGCGCACCGGCTGGATGAACGACACATGCTCGCCGTTCTCGATCGCGGCCTTCGCCTTCTCGATCAGCACGTGGTCGAGCGCGCGCTCGAGGCCGTGATCCTGCACGTCGACGTGGCGCGGCGCGACGTCCTCGCACTCTTCCGGCTGGTAGAACACACGCGAGAAGTCGAGGCCCTTCGCCTTCCAGTGCTCGATGCCCTTGCGCGTATCGAGCAGGTCGGCGCGGCCGATCAGGTCGTCGAACTTCGCGACGCCGAGCTGCGCCATGATCTCGCGCACTTCCTCGGCGACGAAGAAGAAGTAGTTCACGACGTGCTCGGGCTGGCCCTGGAACTTCGCACGCAGCACCGGATCCTGCGTCGCGACGCCGACCGGGCACGTGTTCAGGTGGCACTTGCGCATCATGATGCAGCCTTCGACGACGAGCGGCGCCGTTGCGAAGCCGAATTCGTCCGCGCCGAGCAGCGCGCCGATCACGACGTCGCGGCCCGTCTTCATCTGGCCGTCGGCCTGCACGCGGATACGGCCGCGCAGGCGGTTCAGCACCAGCGTCTGCTGCGTTTCGGCAAGGCCGAGTTCCCACGGCGTGCCTGCGTGCTTGACCGACGACAGCGGCGATGCGCCCGTGCCGCCGTCATGGCCGGCGATCACGACGTGATCGGCCTTCGCCTTCGCGACACCGGCCGCGACCGTGCCGACGCCCACTTCCGACACCAGCTTCACCGAGATGCTCGAGCTCGGGTTCACGTTCTTCAGGTCGTGGATCAGCTGCGCCAGATCCTCGATCGAGTAGATGTCGTGGTGCGGCGGCGGCGAGATCAGGCCGACGCCCGGCACCGAATAACGCAGCTTGCCGATGTACTCGGACACCTTGTGGCCCGGCAACTGGCCGCCTTCGCCCGGCTTCGCACCCTGCGCCATCTTGATCTGGATCTGGTCGGCCGAAGCGAGGTACTCGGCGGTGACGCCGAAGCGGCCCGACGCGACCTGCTTGATCTTCGAGCGCAGCGAATCGCCGTCCTTCAGCGCAATGTCGCTGACGATTTCGTCGCCGATCACCGACTTCAGCGTCTCGCCGGCCTTGATCGGAATGCCGCGCAGCTCGTTGCGATAGCGCTTTTCGTCCTCGCCGCCTTCGCCGGTGTTCGACTTGCCGCCGATCCGGTTCATCGCGATCGCGAGCGTCGCGTGCGCTTCGGTGCTGATCGAACCGAGCGACATCGCGCCCGTCGCGAAGCGCTTGACGATGTCCTTCGCCGATTCGACGTCGTCGATCGGGATCGCCTTGGTCGGCTCGACCTTGAACTCGAACAGGCCGCGGAACGTCATGTGACGCTTGGTCTGGTCGTTGATCAGGTGCGCGTATTCCTTGTACGTCTGGTACGAGTTGCTGCGCGTCGCGTGCTGCAGCTTCGCGATCGAATCCGGCGTCCACATGTGGTCTTCGCCGCGCACGCGGTACGCGTACTCGCCGCCCGCGTCGAGCATGTCGCGCAGGACCGGGCTGTCGCCGAACGCGTCGCGGTGCAGGCGGATCGCCTCTTCCGCGACTTCGAACAGGCCGATGCCGCCGACCTTCGACGCCGTGCCCTTGAAGTACTTCTCGACGAGGTCGCTCGACAGGCCGAGCGCTTCGAAGATCTGCGCACCCGTGTACGACATGTACGTCGAGATGCCCATCTTCGACATCACCTTCTGCAGGCCCTTGCCGACCGCCTTCGTGAAGTTGTAGACGGCCTTCTCCGGCGACAGGTCGCCCGGCAGGCCTTCGGCCATCTTCGCGAGCGTTTCCATCGCGAGGTACGGGTGCACGGCTTCCGCGCCGTAGCCCGCGAGCAGCGCGAAGTGGTGCGTTTCACGCGCGGAGCCCGTCTCGACGACGAGGCCTGTGCTCGTGCGCAGCCCTTGCTGGACGAGGTGCGTGTGGATCGCCGACGTGGCGAGCAGCGCCGGAATCGCGACGTGCTCGGCATCCGTCTTGCGGTCCGACACGATCAGCATGTTGTAGCCCGACTTCACCGCGTCGACGGCTTCCGCGCACAGCGACGCGAGGCGCGCCTCGATGCCTTCCTTGCCCCACGCGACCGGGTAGCAGATGTTCAGTTCGTACGCGCTGAACTTGCCGCCCGTGTACTGGTCGATCGCGCGGATCTTCGCGATGTCCTTGAAGTCGAGCACCGGCTGCGACACTTCGAGACGCATCGGCGGGTTGATGTTGTTCGTGTCGAGCAGGTTCGGCTTCGGGCCGATGAACGACACGAGCGACATGACCATGTTCTCGCGGATCGGGTCGATCGGCGGGTTCGTGACCTGCGCGAACAGCTGCTTGAAGTAGTGATAGAGCGTCTTGTTCTTGTTCGACATCACCGCGAGCGGCGAGTCGTTGCCCATCGAACCGACGGCCTCTTCGCCCTGCTGCGCCATCGGCGCCATCAGGAACTTCAGGTCTTCCTGCGTATAGCCGAACGCCTGCTGGCGGTCGAGCAGCGCGGCGCCCTGCGTGCGGCCGGCCGCGACGTCCTCGGCCTTCGGCTCGATCTCGTCGAGCTTGATGCGCACCGCGTCGATCCAGCTCTTGTACGGCTTCGCGTTCGCGAGGTTGTCCTTCAGTTCCTTGTCGTCGATGATGCGGCCGTGTTCCATGTCGATCAGGAACATCTTGCCCGGCTGCAGGCGCCACTTCTTGACGATCTTCGATTCGGGAATCGGCAGCGTGCCGGCTTCCGACGCCATGATGACGAGGTCGTCGTCCGTGACGATGTAGCGCGCCGGGCGCAGGCCGTTACGGTCGAGCGTCGCGCCGATCTGGCGGCCGTCGGTGAACGCGATTGCCGCGGGGCCGTCCCACGGCTCCATCATCGCGGCGTGGTATTCGTAGAACGCGCGGCGGTTCTCGTCCATCAGCGTGTGCTGCTCCCACGCTTCCGGGATCATCATCATCACCGCGTGCACGAGCGGGTAGCCGGCCATCACCAGCAGCTCGAGACAGTTGTCGAACGATGCGGTGTCCGACTGGCCCGGGTAGATCAGCGGCCACAGCTTCGGCAGGTCGTCGGCGAGCACGTGCGACGCGATCGCGCCGGTACGCGCGTTCAGCCAGTTCACGTTGCCCTTCACGGTGTTGATCTCGCCGTTGTGCGCGATCATCCGGTACGGGTGAGCCAGTTCCCACGCCGGGAACGTGTTGGTCGAGAAGCGCTGGTGCACGAGCGCGAGCGCCGACACGACGCGCGCGTCCTGCAGGTCGCGGTAATACACGCCGACCTGGCCCGCGAGCAGCAGCCCCTTGTAGACGACCGTGCGCGCCGACATCGACGGCACGAAGTATTCCTTGCCGTGCTTGAGCTTCAGCGCCTGGATGCGGTGGCTCGCCGTCTTGCGGATCACGTACAGCTTCCGCTCGAGCGCGTCCGTCACCATGATGTCCTTGCCGCGGCCGATGAAGATCTGGCGGATCAGCGGCTCGCTCGCCTTCACGGTCGGCGAAATCGGCATCGCATGATCGACCGGCACGTCGCGCCAGCCGAGCACGACCTGGCCTTCGGCCTTCACCGTGCGTTCGAGCTCCTGCTCGCACGCGAGACGCGATGCGTTTTCCTTCGGCAGAAAGATCATCCCGACCCCGTATTCGCCGGCGGGCGGCAGCATCACGCCCTGCTTCGACATTTCCTCGCGATAGAACGCGTCCGGAATCTGGATCAGGATGCCCGCGCCGTCGCCCATCAGCGGATCGGCACCGACTGCGCCGCGGTGATCGAGGTTCTCGAGGATCTTCAGACCCTGCTGGATGATCTCGTGGCTCTTCTTGCCCTTGATGTGAGCGACGAAGCCGACGCCGCAGGCGTCGTGTTCGTTTTGCGGGTCGTACAGACCTTGTGCGGCGGGCACCGCGGTGAGCGGCTGCTGGTGGTCGTTCATGGGGACACCGTCGTAAAGGGGGCCTGGAGGGCCGTTGAACCGTTTTTTGTTGCCGTCGATCCCGCTCCCGACGGGAGACGGCACGGCCGACAGTGGGCGGGCATGCTTCGCCCGGGCCACCGGAATTCGGAATATACGCGACGAATCAAAGGAATAGCAACAAAAACCGCTTGATAGAACCCCAATTAAATGAATGCTTCGATCTGGTGCCGTTTTATTGGGGCCGCATCGTTTTGGTGCAAAAAGAAGCGGCGCCCGCAGCGCCGCCTCTCGGCTGCCGTTCCCGCGTTATTGCTGGATCGGCGGCGTGTTCTCGCGCACCTTTCTGGGGCGTCCGCGCGGCAGCGGCGATACGCGCCGGTTCGCGGTACGCGCCGCCCACTCGCGGTAGTTCTCGCCGCCGAGCACCCAGCCCTTGAGCGTCGCCTGCTGCAACTGGTCGGCCTGCCGCTCGTCGAGCGGCTGCTCGCACAGCTCCTTGTACGCACGCTGGCGGTCGAACGGCGTGTTGCCGAGCGCCCAGTAGAGCGGATGGTCGGTGATCAGGCTGTCGACGGTGAGCCCGACGTGATGCCGGTAGCTCGACCAGCGATAGGCTTCGGGCGTCGCGACGAGCTGCGCGCGCACCGGGCTCATCTCGACCACGCGGCTCGCGAGCAGGAAATAGCGCTCGCCTTCGATCACGGTCGCGCGGTAGCGGCCTTCCCACAGGGTGCCGCGCCGCGAATAGCGCCGGTTGAAATGCGCGACGTAGCGACGGCCGACTGCCTGCATCGCCTTCGGCAGGCTCGCCTCGTCGCTCGGGGTCACGAGGAGTTGCACCTGGCGCGGCAGCAGCACATAGGCATGCACCGACAGGTGGTGATCGCGCGCGGCGGCCTTCAGGCAGTCGATGAAGAGTTCGTAGTCCTGGTCGTCGACGAACGCGGGTTGCTGATCCAGGCCGCGCAGTATCACGTGCTGCGGCTGGTCGGGAACGTAGAGTCGTGCTAACCGTGCCATGCTGAATGTCCGTTTGAACGCGTTAGGAAATACCCGGAGGTCCGAAAGTGCGCACCTGCGTAGAATGCCCGTCCTGTCGGTGCGCGGATACGTACGGTCGTACTAATCCTAGGGTGAAAACTCTAACTTACGAGCTTGTTTGGTTTTAAACGCAGTCGTCATAATGAGCACGCCTTTGATCGGAGGAGACACAATGAAACGAAAACTGGCCATTACGGGGGCCGCAGCGCTCGCATTCACGTTCGCGGGCGGTACGGCACATGCACAATCCGCAGGTGATTTCTACGTCAGCACCGGCTGGCTGCACCTGTCGCCGCAAGACAGCAGCGATCCGCTGTTCCTGTATCGCGTCGGCGGCACGCCCATCAACCAATCGATTCCCAACACGGGCGCCGGCATCAACGACGCCGATACGCTCGGGCTCGCCGCTGGCTACTTCGTCACCGACCACATCTCCACCGAGCTCGTGATGGGGATACCGCCGAAGTTCGACATTACCGGCAAGGGTCAGTTCGAAAAGTTCGGCGTACTCGGCCGTGCGTACCAGTGGAGCCCCGCCGTATTGCTTCGCTACCACTTCAACGACGCCAACGCGAAGTTCCGTCCGTATGTCGGCGTCGGCGCGACGTATGTCTGGTTCACCGGCGCAAAGATCACGAACGGCACGTTCGAGAACGGCGTGCTCGGCGGTCCGACCAGCGCGACGACCAGCAACCAGTGGGCGCCCGTGTTCAACGCCGGCTTCACGTACAACTTCACGAAACACTGGTTCGCAGGCCTGTCGCTCTCGTACATCCCGGTCAGCGTGACCGCGACCTTCACGACGGCCCGCCGGACGCCGGTCGGCACCCTGACCGAAACGTCGAAAGCGAAGATCTCGCTCAATCCGATCGTCACGTACCTGAACGTCGGTTACCGCTTCTAAGCGTAGTCGAATATTTGGGGAATGGTTAATCCTGCTGCAATTTGTAGCGGAATTTTCGTGACGTAACGTCTCCACGATGCAAAACGCCCCGGCGAAATCCCGCCGGGGCGTCGTTTTTTTGTCTCAGGGTCTTCCCTTGCCCGCCATCGCGCGGGACCGGGCGCTACGCGATGTCGTCCAGCGCATCGGGGCCAATGAGGTCGATGCGGTCCGTGCAGACCGCGTCGACACCCCAGCGCGCGAGTTCGCGCGCCCGTTCGAGGTCGTTCACCGTGTACGCCAGAATGCGCAGCCCGGCCGCCTTGATCGCCCGCACGAGCGGCTCGTCGAGCCGTTTGTGGTCTGCATGCAACGATACGCAGCCGAGCGCGCCGACGACCTGCGCATGCCAGTCGTCCGGCACGGCCTCGTAGAGCATCCCGCGCGGCAGCGCCAGCACGGTCTCGCGCGCCTGTTGCAGCGCATCGAACGAGAACGACGACAGCAGCGGCGGGACCGCGGCATCGCGCCAGTACGCGGCCGCGTCGGCCGCCACGCGCTGCCCCGTCTCGCGCTCGCGCCCCGGGCACGGCTTGATCTCGACATTCGCGGCCAGGCCGTGGGCGATGCAGCGCGCCGCCGCCGCCTCGAGCGTCGGCATCCGCTCGCCCGCGAAGCGCGCGTCGAGCCAGGCACCCGCGTCGAGCGCGGCCAGCGCCGCATAACGCATGTCCGCCGCCGCCCCCTGGCCGTTCGACGTCCGGTCGACCGTGTCGTCGTGCAGCAGGAACGTCACGTCGTCGGCCGACAGCTTCGCGTCGAACTCGACCATCCGGTGACCGCGTCGTGCGCCCTCGTCGAGCGCGGCGAGCGTGTTCTCCGGCGCGAGCGTGCCGCCGCCGCGATGGGCGACGACGCGCGGGTAGGGCCAGTCGGTACGGGAAATCATCGTCGGTCTCTCTGCAAGGTCGGCCGGTTCAGCCGGCACGCTTGCCGGTCTCGGGGTCGAAGAAATGCAGCCGGTGCGCGGGCAGCGCGGCCGCCAGCGCCGTGCCGCGCGCGGGACGGTCCGCGTGCGGCAGGCGCACTGCGACATCGTGATTGCCCCAGCGGCCGTGCGCGAGATTGTCTGCGCCGAGCAGCTCGCACGAGTCGACGGGCAGCGTCGCCTGCGCGACGCCCGGCTGCGGCGTCATGTGCTCGGGACGCACGCCGAGCACCCAGTCGCGCCCGGTGGCGATCTCTGCGCCGATACCGGGCGCGCCGGCGACCGGCAGCGCGGGGCCGCCGCCCGCGACGGTGAAAGTCGCGCCGTCGTCCGACAGCCGGCCGTGCATCAGGTTCATCGCGGGCGAGCCGATGAAGCCCGCGACGAACACCGTCGCCGGCTTCTCGTACACGTCGACCGGCGCGCCGATCTGCTCCGCGTAGCCGCGATTCATCACGATCACGCGCTGCGCGAGCGTCATCGCCTCGATCTGGTCGTGCGTCACGTAGACGCTCGTCGTCGCGAGCCGCGCATGCAGCCGCTGGATCTCGAGCCGCATCTGCACGCGCAGCTTCGCGTCGAGGTTCGACAACGGTTCGTCGAACAGGAACACCGACGGCTCGCGCACGATCGCGCGCCCCATCGCGACGCGCTGCCGCTGGCCGCCCGACAGTTCGCGCGGCCGCCGCGCGAGCAGCAGCTCGAGCTCGAGGATTTTCGCGGCCGCAGCCACTCGCGAGTCGATCGTCGCACGCTCGATCCCGCGGATCTTCAACCCGTAGCCCATGTTCTGCGCGACCGTCATGTGCGGGTACAGCGCATAGTTCTGGAACACCATCGCGATGTCGCGATCCTTCGGCTCCAGCGTGTTGACGACGCGCTCGCCGATCGCGATCTCGCCGTCCGTCACGCTCTCGAGCCCCGCGATCATCCGCAGCAACGTCGACTTGCCGCAGCCCGACGGGCCGACCAGCACGATGAATTCGCCGTCCGCGATCTCCACGTCGATACCATGCAGCACGTGCTGCTTGCCGTCATAGGATTTCCTGACGCCCTTCAAGCTCAGCGCAGCCATACTTGGTCTTTCTCCCGGTTGCCGTCAGTCATTTATTTCTCGGAATCGACGAGGCCGCGCACGAACCAGCGCTGCATCGCCAGCACGACGACGAGCGGCGGAATCATCGCCATCAACGTCGCCGCCATCACGTATTGCCATTCGGTCGCGGCGTCGCCGCTCGCGATCATCGTCTTGATGCCCACCACCGCCGTCGACAACGACGCCTCCGTCGTGATCAGGATCGGCCACAGATACTGGTTCCAGCCGTAGATGAACGTGATCACGAACAGCGACGCGATGCTCGTCTTCGACAGCGGCAGCACGACGTCCCAGAAGAAGCGCAGCGCCCCCGCACCGTCGATGCGCGCGGCGTCCATCAGCTCGTCGGGCAGCGTCATGAAGAACTGGCGGAACAGGAACGTCGCGGTCGCCGACGCGATCAGCGGCAGCGTGAGCCCCGCATACGTGTTCGTCAGGTGCAGCGTCGACACGACCTGCACGGTCGGGAAGATCCGCACCTCGACCGGCAGCATCAGCGTGACGAAGATCAGCCAGAACGCCGTGTTGCGGAACGGGAAGCGGAAGTAGACGATCGCGTACGCGGACAGGATCGACATCGCGATCTTGCCGACCGCGATGCCGAGCGCCATCACGAAGCTGTTCACGAGCAGGCGGCCGAACGGCGCCGTCGTGCCGCCGCTGCCGTGCCCCCAGATGTACGCGATGTTCTCGAACAGGTGCGTGCTCGGCACGAGCGACAGCGGCACCGTGAACACTTCCTGCGCGTTCATCGTCGCCGCGCAGAACGCGACGTAGACGGGGAACACGATCAGCACGACGCCCGCGATCAGCACCGCGTGGCAGAACAGGTCGAAGCCCTTGCGATTTTCGATCATGCGTATTGCACCCTGCGTTCGACGAAGCGGAACTGGATCACCGTGAGCCCGACGACAATGATCATCAGCACGACCGACTGCGCGCCCGAGCTGCCGATATCGAGCCCCTGGAAGCCCTCCGCGAAGATCTTGTAGATCAGCGTCTTCGTGCTCTGCGCCGGGCCGCCCCCGGTGGCCGCATCGATCACCGGGAACGTGTCGAAGAACGCGTAGACGAGGTTCACGACCAGCAGGAAGAAGCTCGTCGGCGACAGCAGCGGCAGCACGATGTTGAAGAAGCGCCGTACCGGCCCTGCGCCGTCGATCGCCGCCGCCTCGATCAGCGAGCGCGGGATCGCCTGCAGGCCCGCGTAGAAGAACAGGAAGTTGTAGCTCACCTGCTTCCACACCGACGCGAGCACGACGAGAAACATCGCCTGCCCGCCATTCAGCGCGTGGTTCCACACGATGCCGCCCTTCGCGAGCGCATACGTGATCAGGCCGATGCTCGGGTTGAACAGGAACGCCCACAGCACGGCCGCGATCGTCGGTGCGACCGCGTACGGCCAGATCAGCAGCGTGCGGTACGCGCGCGCGCCGCGGGTCACGCGGTCGGCGCACGCGGCGAGCAGCAGCGACACGACGAGCCCGCTCACCGTGACGAGCGAGCTGAACACGAGCGTCGTGCGGAACGAATCGAGATACAGCGGATCGGCGAACAGGTGCGTGAAGTTCGCGAAGCCGACGAATTCGCTCGACGTGCCGAACGCGTCCTGCATCTGCGTCGACTGCCACAGCGCGACGCCGGCCGGCCACAGGAAGAACACGGCGGTGATCGCGAGCTGCGGCGCGATCAGCAGGTACGGCACCAGGCTCGTACCGAAGCGGGAACGGGATTGCATCGCGGATATCCGGTCAGGCGAAACGGAAAGGAAACCGCGCCGCCGGACCGCGCGCGCATGCGCGGCGCGGCCGGCGGCACGAAGCGATGCGTGCTCAGCCGCCCGACTTCTCGAAGCGGCGCAGCAACTCGTCGCCGCGCGAGGCCGCCGAGTCGAGCGCGTCCTTCGGCGACTTCTTCTGCGCCCACACCTGTTCGAACTCTTCGTCGACGATCGTGCGGATCTGCGGCATGTTGCCGAGGCGCAGCCCCTTCGTGTAAGGCAGCGGCGGCTTGTTCAGCATCTGCTTGATCGCGGTTTCGGCGCTCGGGTTCTTCGCGTAGAAGCCCTGCTCGCGCGTGAGGTCGTACGCGGCGGTCGTCACCGGCAGGTAGCCCGTGTCCTGGTGCCACTTCGCGGCGACGGGCGGCGATGCCAGGTACGCGAGGAATTTCGCGACGCCCTTGTAGGTCGCCGGATCCTTGCCGGCCAGCACCCACAGGCTCGCGCCGCCGATGATCGCGTTCTGCGGCGCGCCCTTCACGTTCGCGTCGTACGGCATCATGCCCGTGCCGTAGCTGAACTTCGCGAACTTCTGCACGTTCGCGAGCGCGCCCGACGACGTCGTCATGATCCCGCAGTCGCCGCTGTAGAACTTCGCCGACGCTTCATCCTTGCGGCCCGCGTACGTGAACGTGCCGTCCTTCGCCATCTGCTGCAGGAACGAGACGTGCGCGATCTGCTGCGGCTTGTTGAAATCGAGCACGGCGTCGGCGCCGTCGAAGCCGTTATTGCGACTCGCGAACGGCAGCCCGTGCCATGCGCTGTAGTTTTCGAGCTGGATCCAGCCCTGCCAGCCGGTCGTGAAGCCGCACGCCATCCCCGACTTGCGCAGCTTCTCGGCATCGGCCTTCACGTCGGCCCACGTCTTCGGCGGCTGGTTCGGGTCGAGCCCGGCCTTCTTGAACGCGTCCTTGTTGTAGTACAGCACCGGCGTCGAGCTGTTGAACGGCATCGACACGAGATGGCCCGTCTTCGCGTCGCTGTAGTAGCTCGAGATGGTCGGCACGAACGCCTTTTCGTCGAGCGGCACGCCGGCCTGCTTGAACACGTCGTAGACCGGCACGACGGCCTTCTTCGCCTGCATCATCGTGGCCGTGCCGACTTCATAGACCTGGAGGATCGCCGGCGCGTTGCCGCTACGATAGGCGGCGATGCCGGCCGCGAGCGCCTGGTCGTAAGTGCCCTTGAAGACCGGCACGATCTTGTAGTCGCTCTGCGACGCGTTGAACTGCTCGGCAATCGCGTTGACCCGCTCGCCGAGCGCGGCCTCCATCGCATGCCAGAACTGGATCTCCGTCGCAGCCAACGCCGCGTGCTGCACACCGAACATCAGCGCGCCGCCCAGCGCGATCGAACGAACCATGGTCCCCGCAGGCTTCTTCTTCATCGACCTCTCTCCTATGAAAACGTTACCAACAGCGTATGCAACATTCCCGTCGCCATTGAACCGGCGAAGTCTAGTGATCGTTTGTGACAGTCAGTTGTCGTTGATGACGAACAGGCGCTGATATTCCTTCAGCGCGAAGCGGTCGGTCATTCCGGCGATGTAGTGCGCGACGAGACGCGGCTGCTGCGCTGCGTCGTCCGACTGGTACGGCGGCGGCAGCAGGCGCGGATCGTCGATGAACGCGTCGAACAGCCCCGTGACGACGCGCTGCGCCTTGCTCGCCATGCGCATCACCTTGTAGTGGCGATACAGGTTCTTGAAGAGGAAACGCTTGAGGGCGGCCGCCTGCGCGGCGACCGTCGCGCTGTGCGACACGAGCGGCGGCGCGGCACGCACGTCGTCGAGCGACGCGGGCGCGACGCGCGCGAGATTGCGCGTCGTCTCGTCGATCAGGTCGACGATCAGCGTGTTGATGATGCGGCGCACCGTCTCGTGCACGAGGCGGCGGCCTTCGAGGTGCGGGAATTCGGCGAGCGCCGCCTCGTAGTGGCGCTGCCACAGCTCGACTTCCGCGAGCTGCTCGATCGTGATCAGACCGGAACGCAGGCCGTCGTCGACGTCGTGGTTGTTGTAGGCAATTTCGTCCGCGATGTTCGCGAGCTGCGCTTCGAGCGACGGCTGGCGGCCCTGCAGGAAGCGCTCGCCGAGCGCGCCGAGCTTGCGCGCATTCTCGCGCGAGCAATGCTTCAGAATGCCTTCGCGCGTCTCGAAGCACAGGTTCAGCCCGTTGAACGCGCCGTAGTGCTCCTCCAGCTCGTCAACGACCGCGAGGCTCTGCAGGTTGTGCTCGAAGCCGCCGTGGTCACGCATGCACGCATTCAGCGCGTCCTGGCCGGCATGGCCGAACGGCGTATGGCCGAGATCGTGCGCGAGCGAGATCGCCTCGACGAGATCCTCGTTCAGGCGCAGGTTGCGCGCGACCGAGCGCGCGATCTGCGCGACTTCGAGGCTGTGCGTGAGGCGCGTGCGGAACAGGTCGCCTTCGTGATTGACGAAGACCTGCGTCTTGTATTCGAGCCGGCGAAACGCGGTCGAATGGACGATGCGATCGCGGTCGCGCTGGAATTCGGTGCGCGCCGCCGGCGGCGTTTCCGGATGGCGGCGGCCGCGCGACTGCAACGCGTGCGCGGCATACGGAGCAAGATGGGCTTCCAGCGCCGCCAGCGTCGGCGGCTCGGCCAACGGCGCAACGGATGCGCGGCCGGCTTCGGGCAGTGTGCTGCTGGATGTCTCGCTCACGTCTCCTCCATGTCAGGGGCGCCGGGGCATCCGGACCGCCGTTACCGGGTCGTCTGCGCCAGTGTAGCGAACACGGCTTCGTCCGGCGCCTGCGTGATCAGCGTATCGCCGAATCGCTTCAGCAGGATGAACTTGATCGCGCCGGCTTCAGCCTTCTTGTCGACGCGCATCAAATCCATGTAGCGCGCGTCGCCGAGCGCGGGCCCGCGGGTCGGCAGATGCGCGGCCGCGATCACCGCGTCGAGGCGCTGCCGCGACGCTTCGTCGAGCAGGCCGAGCCGCACCGACAGGTCGCCCGCCATCACCATCCCGCAGCCGACCGCCTCGCCGTGCAGCCACTCGCCGTAGCCGAGCCCGGCCTCGATTGCATGACCGAACGTGTGACCGAAGTTCAGGATCGCGCGCAGGCCGCCTTCGCGTTCGTCGGCCGCGACCACGCTCGCCTTGATCTCGCACGAGCGCTTCACGGCGTGCGCGAGCGCTGCCGGCTCGCGACGGTTCAGTGCGTCGACGTTCGCCTCGATCCAGTCGAAGAATTCCGCATCGGCGATCGCGCCGGTCTTGATGACCTCGGCGACGCCGGCCGCCAGTTCGCGCTCGGGCAGCGTCGTCAGCGCGCCGATGTCTGCAATCACGGCCTGCGGCTGGTAGAACGCGCCGATCATGTTCTTGCCGAGCGGGTGGTTGATGCCCGTCTTGCCGCCGACCGACGAATCGACCTGCGACAGCAGCGTCGTCGGCACCTGGATGAACGGCACGCCGCGCATGTAGCACGCGGCGGCAAAGCCCGTCATGTCGCCGACCACGCCGCCGCCGAGCGCGACGAGCGTCGTCTTGCGGTCCGCGCGCTCGGTCAGCAGGCCGTCGAAGATCAGGTTCAGCGTTTCCCAGTTCTTGTACGCCTCGCCGTCCGGCAGCACGACCGTCGACACATGCTTGCCGAGCGGCGCGAGCGCCGCGCGCAGCGTGTCGCCGTAAAGCGGATCGACCGTCGTGTTCGTGACGATCGTGACGGACGAACCCTTGATGTGAGGCGCGAACAGCTCGGCGCGGCCGATCAGGCCGGCGCCAATGTGAATCGGATAGGCGCGGTCGCCCAGATCGACGTTGACAGTAATCATGCTTGTAGCGGCTTGGCGATGACGCCCGCCAGTTCGAGTTGCATCAGCACCATGTTGACGAGGCCGTTGACCGACGGGCGGCCGGTCTCGATGACGAAATCCGCGCATTCGCGGTACAGCGGGTCGCGCACTTCGTAGAGCGCTTCGAGGCGCCCCTTCGGATCTTCGGTCTGCAGCAGCGGGCGGTTCTTGTCCTTGCGCGTGCGCAGCCACAGATCGTGCGGATTGGCACGCAGATAAACGACGATGCCATTGCTTTTCAGGCAATCGCGATTTTCCGGGCGCAGCACCGCGCCGCCGCCCGTCGCGAGCACGATGTTCTCGCGCTGCGTCAGATCGGCGATCACCTGCGTTTCGCGATCGCGAAACCCGGCCTCGCCCTCCAGCTCGAAGATCACCGGAATGCGCGCGCCCGTGCGGGCCTCGATTTCGTGGTCGGAGTCGAAGAACGTCCTGTCGAGACGACGCGCGACCGCACGGCCCACGGTGGTCTTACCCGCTCCCATAAGGCCGACGAAAAATACGTTTGCATGTGGGTCCCGCGCTTGCAACGGCTTCCTCTGCTTCAATCTTGCTGGTGTGTGGCGCAGCTTACTGGCAAAGCGGCTGCCTTGTCGAGCCTGCGCCGGCGGCTTCCGGCCCCGTTTTCACGGGATCCGCGTCGCCCGCGCCTCGCGCATCGCAACGCGCATCGACGACGGTCGGCGTGATGAAGACGACCAGTTCGTTACGCTGGTCGCGCTGCGCGCGGTGCCGGAAAAGCGCGCCCAGAAACGGTATTTTGCCCAAGAGCGGCACGCGCGTCACATCGTTCCGGCGCAGTTGCTCGTAGATCCCGCCGATCGCGACCGTCCCGCCATCCTCGACCTCGACGCGCGTCTGCACGTGCTTCGTATGGATCGCCGGCCCGGCCGCCGTCGGCTCGCCGACGCTGTCCTTCGTCACGTCCAGGTCGAGCACCACGCGCCCGTCGGGCGTGATCTGCGGCTCGACCTCGAGCTTGAGCGTCGCGCGGCGGAACTGCACGCCGCTCACGCCGTTGCCGACCTTCGCCTGGTACGGCAGCTCCGAACCCTGTTCGACGATGGCCTTGACGCGATCGGCGGTCACCACGCGCGGACGCGAAACGATCTGACCCCGCCCCTGCGCCTCGAGCGCGCTCAGTTCGACGTCGAGTACGCGGCTGAGCGGCGCGGCGAACAGCGTGAAGCCGGCGGTTGCTGCCTCGAAGCCGCCGAGCGGCCGCGCGGCAAGGTCGAGCGCGTTGCGCGCGTCCGTCGTGAACGTGGTGCCGTCGCCCGACGGCGGGCGCCCCTGTGCACGCAGCGCGACGCGTGCGCCGAGATTGCGCGAGAAACCCTGTTCGCCCTCGACGATGCGCGCCTCGATCCGGACCTGCCGTGACGGCCGGTCGATCGCGTCGATCAGGCCCGCGATCTGCGCGATGCGCGGTTCGAGATCGGTGACGAACAGCAGGTTCGTGCGCGGATCGGCCGCCGCGGCGCCGCGCTTCGACAGCAGGCGCTGGCCGGTCGCGCCGGCCAGCAGCCGTTGCACGTCCTGCGCGCGCGGGTAGTGCAGCGCGAACGTACGGCTCGCGAGCGGCTCCAGATCCGCGGCCCGCGCGTGCATCTCGAAGCGCTCGCGTTCGCGCGCGGCCTGCTCTGCCGCCGGCGTGACCCATATCACGTTGCCGCGCCGCGACATCACGAGCCCGTGCGTATCGAGCAACGTGTCGAATGCATCGCGCCAGCGGACATTGTTCAGACGTAACGTGACGGTGCCGCGCACCTGCTCGCCGACGACGATATTGAGTCCCGTGAACCGCGCGAACGCGTCGAACGCGGCCGCGAGACCGACGCCCTGCAGATTCAGCGAGATCCGCCGTGCGTCGTCGGCACCGCCCGGTTGCCGGGACGCGCCGTCGCTCATCCGGGCCGGCGGCGCCAACGGGATCGGCGGCCCCTCCAGCCGGGGAGCCGGAGCGGCGGTTTCCGCCTGACGCGCCGCGTGAACCGCCGGATCGAACGGCTGCGGGCCGACCTCCGCCGACACGGCGTCATCCACACCATCGGCCCGGCCTCCGGGCAACGGCAGACCCGGCACCTGCGCATCCATCGACGTTGCCGGCCAGACGGCCGGCAGCGGCGGCAACGACGCACTCGCGCTGGCCGCCGTCAATCCAGCCCAGACGATGACGAGTGCCCAACGCCCGTACTTGGTCATGGCCGACCTCCGTCGTCAAGGACAAGCCGGTGCGCCCCGTCCGCCGTCGCGAGCGTCACGGCCGCGGGCTCGACACGCACCACGCGTGCGGCGCCGAGCGCCTCGCCGGGCGCCATGGCGATGAACGTGCCATCGCCGCCGTCGAACAGCGCGAGACCAGCACGCGCGTCGCGAATCGTGCCGGCCAGGCGCGCCGCCTGTCCTTCCGCTACAGACGGGCCAGCCGCGCGGAACAGATCATCGGCGAGCGCCGCTGCCGGAACCGGCACCGTGCCGCCAGCGACCGGTGCAGCCGGCAACCCCGGAAACACGTCAACGGACAGTTCCACGCGCGCTGCCTGCGATCCCCGCTCGACGCGCAGCGCCGACGGCACCGCCAGTACCGGGTAGCCCGCCAGTCCGCCGACCATGTGCAACAACGCGCGAAAGTCGCCGTCAGCGACGATCCGCACCGTGCGCCGGCCGTTCGGCGCCGCACCGTCAGCGTGCTGCGGTTCGATCGATACGCCACGCAGCCCGCTCGACGCCGCGAGATCGGCCAGTTCCAGCTTCAGTGCGGCCCATTCGGGCGCAGGCAACACGCGGCCATCGTGCGCGGGTGCCGGACGTGCGTCGCGCCGTTGCCCCGCGGCTGCAAGCACGCGCTGCGCGTCGGCCTCACGCACCTGTGCCGCTGCCAGCAACGTGCGACTGTGCGCAAGCCCGCTCCAGTCGGCGGCATTCGCCAGATGAATGCCGCCCGCCAGCACGGCCGCGAACGCCAGCACGCAGCCGGCGGCATGTACGGCCTCGGGCGACACGCGCCGCATGCCGCCCAGCCACGCTTCGCCACGCGGCGCAGGTCGATGCACGATCGCCGTCACGCGTCACCTCCCGACGCTTTCCGCGATGGCATCGCATCGTGCCAGCGCAGTTGGACCGAGAACCGAAACGGCGTCCCCGCCGAGGCGACCGGTGCCTCCGAAGCAGGCTTCAACGCGTCGATATCGATTCGCCAGTCGCGCTGCTCGCGTGCCATCCCGGCGAGCCATCGCGCGGCCGCCCGGTAGCTCGCGGCGTGCGCGTCGAGCACGGCGCCGGTCGGCGTCGTGCGCAGCATGTCGAGCCGGACCGTGTCGCCGCGCACCAGCGCCAGTGTCGCCAGCAGCGCGGCGACACGCCGGTAAGGCGCGGCAAGCTCGGCTACCCGCGCGCCGCGCTGAGTGGCGGCGGCGGCTGCACCGGCAGCGCGCGTCGCGGCGCTCACCTGCGGCTGCAACTGTCGCAGCCGCGCCTCCACGCTTGTGCGCTCGGCGTCCGCACGCCACCGCAACCACGTGGCAGCGCCCGTCCACAGGCCGACGCCGAGGACGCCGAGCAGGATTGCCGCCCCGCACTGCGCGGCCCGGCGGCGTCGCAACGCCTGCGCCAGCCGCTCGCGGTACGGCAGCAGGTTGAAGCCGTCGAGCCACGCACGATCGACCGGAGCAGGCCCGGACACGCTTGCCGGCATGCGACCGCCCATCATTCCCACACCCCGCGCAACGCCAGCCCGAGCGCGACGGCGAATGCCGGGCCGCCCGGCATGCCGGCGGGCGGGGACGGCTGCCCGTCCCAACCCGTGCAGTCGAACGGCACCGCAACCGCGCCGAGCACGTCGCCGATATCGGCGACGGACGTTCCGAAGCGGGCGATGCACCGCTCGTCCCCGGCCACGAGTACGCAACGCACGGCCCCGAGCGCGCGCTGGCGCAATGCATCGGAGAACGCCTCCGGCACCGCGCCTGACAGCGCGAGTACCTGCGCGGCCAATGCACCGTCGACACGCCACGCTCGCACGCCCGACTCGCTGAACCAGAGCGCGGCATAGGGACCGTGCGCGTCGAGCTCGAACTGCGCCGCATAACGCAACGCGCGCAGCGCGGCCGCCGACTCGCCGTCGACCACCGTCAGGTCGACACCGGCCTGGGCGGCTACGTCGATCCGCCGTTCGAGCAGCGCCAGCGGGGTCACCGCGACCTCGATCTCGCCAGACTGCGCGCCGCCCTCCTGCCGCCAGTCGAACGCGAGGCTGTCCGGCGCCAGCCCCGAAATACGCTCGGCCGCCTGCCGCGCCGCATCCTCGACGTCGTCACGCCCGGCGAGGTCGAGCGTCGCGGTGCGTATCTCGTCGTCGCTCAGCGCCATCACGCCGCACGCCTCGCACCGCACACCGGCCGCCGACAGCCGCGACACGGCCGCCGACAGCGAGCGCGCGACCGCCGCCCAGCGCGCGTCTTCCGGCCCGCCCGCCAACCCGACCGGCTCCCGCTCGAGCCCCTCGACGCGCACATCGGCAGCACGGGCGCGCCGGCTCAGCACGACCACCCTCACCTCGTCCGCCCCGACGTCGATTCCCGTCGCCCCGTGCCTGCCCTGCGCAAACCGCGCCATCCATCGTCCCGCCATCCCGGCCTCCCGCGATCGTCGCGGCCCACGCCGCGTTTCCGAGACCCGATTCTGCAAAGCGGCGCGTTCGGCCGACAGTCGGCCGAACGGCCAGCATCGGCTCGGAACGGCCGCGCGCGGGCTATGCTGAAGACACGGCAACCCGCGGCTTTCCGGCGGGCAGCCCCCGCGTCAGGACCGGTCTTACCGGGCAGCTATAATCGCGAGACTGTTTTCCGGTATGCCTATGCAATCCACGACTCCTACGTCCCCGCCTCCCGCCCCGGAGCCGAAAAAGCGGCCCTGGTGGCAAAAAGTCCTGCTCGGCTTCGCCGCGATGTGCGTGGCCCTCGTCGTGGCCGGCGGCCTCGTGCTCGGCTACGCGCTCGTCGTCGCCTGGCCGAACATGCCGTCGCTCGACGCGCTGACCGACTATCGCCCGAAGGTGCCGCTGCGCATCTATACGTCCGATCACGTGCTGATCGGCGAATTCGGCGAGGAGCGCCGCGACGTCGTCCATTTCAAGGACGTGCCCGACTCGCTGAAGAAGGCGATTCTCGCGATCGAGGACGCACGCTTCTACGATCACGGCGGCGTCGACCTCACCGGCATCGTCCGCGCCGGCTTCGTCGCGCTGACGAACGGCCATGCATCGCAGGGCGCGAGCACGATCACGATGCAGGTCGCGCGCAACTTCTTCCTGTCGAGCGAGAAGACCTACACGCGCAAGATCTACGAGATGCTGCTCGCGTACCGGATCGAGCGCGCGCTGACGAAGGATCAGATTCTCGAGGTCTACATGAATCAGATCTATCTCGGCCAGCGTGCATACGGCTTCGCGAGCGCCGCGCGGGTCTATTTCGGCAAGGACCTGAAGGACATCACGCTCGCGGAAGCGGCGATGCTTGCGGGGCTGCCGAAGGCGCCGTCCGCGTATAACCCGGTCGTGAATCCGAAGCGCGCGAAGGTGCGCCAGGAATACATCCTGCAGCGGATGCTCGAGCTGAACTTCATCACGCGCGGGCAGTACGACGAGGCCGTCGCGCAACCGCTCGTCGTCAAGGGCCCGGGCCGCGATTTCAGCGTGCACGCCGAGTACGTCGCGGAAATGGTCAGACAGATGATGTACGCGCAGTACCGCGAGGAAACCTACACGCGCGGCTTCAACGTCGTCACGACGATCGATTCCGCGGACCAGCAGGTCGCGTACACCGCGCTGCGCAAGGGCATCATGGATTACGAGCGCCGGCACGGGTATCGAGGGCCGGAAGGCTTCATCGAGCTGCCGGCCGGTGCGGATGACCGCGAACAGGCGATCGACGACGCGCTGCTCGAGCACCCCGACAACGGCGAGCTGATTGCCGCGGTCGTCACGGCCGCGAGCCCGCGCCAGATCACGATTGCATTCATCGACGGCGGCACTGCGACGGTCGAAGGCGACAACCTGCGGTTTGCGTCGGGCGCGCTGTCGACCAACGCACAGCCGAACCGCCGCATCCGCCCCGGTGCGATCGTCCGCGTCGTGAAGAACGACACCGGCAAATGGTCGATCACGCAGTTACCGCAGGTCGAAGGCGCGTTCCTGTCGATCATCCCGCAGGACGGCGCGATCCGCTCGCTCGTCGGCGGCTTCGACTACAACAAGAACAAGTTCAACCACGTCACGCAGGCGTGGCGGCAGCCGGGTTCGTCGTTCAAGCCGTTCATCTACTCGGCGTCGCTCGACAAGGGCCTCGGGCCGGCAACCGTGATCAACGACGGCCCGCTGTATTTCAGCGCCGCCGAAACGGGCGGCCAGCCGTGGGAGCCGAAGAACTACGGCGGCGGCTTCGAAGGCCCGATGTCGATGCGCACCGCGCTGCAGCGCTCGCGCAACCTCGTGTCGATCCGGATCCTGAACAACATCGGCACGAAGTACGCGCAGCAGTACATCACGCGCTTCGGCTTCGACGCCGAGCGCCATCCGGCCTACCTGCCGATGGCGCTCGGTGCGGGCCAGGTCACGCCGCTGCAGATGGCCGGCGCGTACTCGGTCTTCGCGAACGGCGGCTACCGCGTCAATCCGTACCTGATCGCTGAAGTCACCGATCCGAACGGCGCGATCGTCGCGCGCGCGCAGCCGCTCGTCGCCGAGCAGAACGCGCCGCGTGCGATCGACGCGCGCAACGCATACGTGATGAACAGCCTGCTGCAGAGCGTCGCGCAGCGCGGCACGGGCGCCCGGACCAACATCCTGAAGCGCACCGACCTCGCG
This sequence comes from Burkholderia pyrrocinia, assembly GCF_001028665.1. Taxonomy (NCBI): domain Bacteria; kingdom Pseudomonadati; phylum Pseudomonadota; class Betaproteobacteria; order Burkholderiales; family Burkholderiaceae; genus Burkholderia; species Burkholderia pyrrocinia. Next base: position 1,644,594 of record NZ_CP011503.1, on the reverse strand, counting down.
GGCAAGACCGGCACGACGAACGATTCGCACGACGCGTGGTTCGCCGGCTACCAGCACACGCTCGCCGCGATCGCGTGGATCGGCTACGACAATCCGCGCAGCCTCGGCGATCGCGAAACCGGTGGCGGCCTGTCGCTGCCCGTCTGGATCGACTACATGGGCGCCGCGCTGAAGGGCGTGCCGGAGTTCAAGCCGACGGTGCCGGACGGCGTCGAGTCTCTCGGCAGCGAACTGTACTTCACCGAGTTCACGCCGGGTCACGGCTTCGTGTCGACGGTCGGCGTGCCGCAGGCACCGGCCGCGCAGAACGTCGACGAGGCGGTGCCCCATGTCGACGAGCAGGAAAAGCAGGACATCATGAACCTGTTCCGCGGCCACTGACACGCGGCCCCGGACATGAAAAAAGCGCCCCGCGGGGCGCTTTTCTTTTGGTTCGACGTTCGGGGCCCGGCGCCCCGGCCGTCACGCGCTGAACGTGATCGGCAGGCCGGCCTGCTGCGTCGCGTATTCGGTGAGTGCCGCGTAGAACTCGGTGCCGGTGCGCGTATCGCGCCATTCGCCGTCGACGAAACGGTAGTGGAATCCGCCCGCCTTCGCGGCGATCCACACTTCCTTCATCGGCGGCTGCAGGTTGACGATGATCTTCGAGCCGTTCTCGAACGTCAGCGTCAGGACGCTGCCGTTGCGCTCCAGATCGATGTCGTGGTCACCGTCGTTGGCGGTGTCGACGGTACGCTCGACGGCCGTCAGCACGGCCTCGGCACGGGTCAGGTATTCGGTATCGGACATGCTAAACTCTATCGGTTCAATTGTTCAGGGACGATCATGCGAGTCGTTTTCCGGATGAGCGCGATTGTAGCGGCTTTGGCGATTCTTGCCGGCTGCGGTCAAAGCGGCGCGCTCTATCTGCCCACCGTGCCTCCGCTGCCCAAGCCGATCCAGCAACAGGACACGCCGCCGTCGGACGTGAAGCCGACCGATGAAAACGCGTCATCCGACAGTGTGCCCGATTCGTCCGGCACGCCGCTCACGCTGTCGCCCGAGCTGTCGAGCGACGCATCGAAAATGCCCGCACCGGCGTCGGGCCCGGCCGTCGCGCAGTAACGACGCGCCGCCACCCGCGCGGCTCGCGAAACGAGGCGATGACTTCCCGGTCATCGCCTTTTGTCTTTTCAGGCCCGGCCATTACGCGCGCACGCGCCGCCATCCCCATGCGACCAGCCGCCAGCCGAGCAGCGCGGCGACGATCGCCGCGTAAAGCTTCGGCTGCGCGAGATTGTGCTTGCCGGCCCTCATCCACCAGAAGTGCAGCACGCCGAACAGCGCGATCGCGTAGATCGTGCTGTGCAGCGTCGCCCAGTGGCGGCCGAGCCGGCGCACCATCGCGCGCGGCGACGTCGCGGCGAGCGGGATCAGCAGCACGAACGCGGCAAAGCCGACCGTGATGAACGGGCGCTTGCCGACGTCCTTCAGGATCGCGACGACGTCGAACCACTTGTCGAACCACAGGTAGGTCGTGAAGTGCAGCGTCGCGTAAAAGAACGCGAACAGCCCGATCATCCGGCGAAAGCGCAGCAGCTGCGCGAAGCCCGTCATGCGCCGGAGCGGCGTGACGGCAAGCGTGATGCATAGCAGCACGAGCGTCCACAGGCCGGTCGAACGCGTGATGAATTCGATCGGGTTCGCGCCGAGCCGATCGGTCAGCCCGAACAGCACGAGACGCGCAAGCGGATAGAGGCCGGCCGCAAAAACCAGCACCTTGGCCGGCACGAGCCAGCGCGGCGCGCCGGTACGGACAGCACCGGTGCGGGTCGCGCGTGCGGTCGACCCGGCGCCGTCTGCGCGCGCGGGCGTGAGCGTCGAAGGAGGCATATCGTTTCTCACCGTCGCGCTCAGAAGTTCTTTTTCAGGTCCATGCCCTGGTACATCGACGCGACCAGATCGCCGTAGCCGTTGAACATCAGCGTCTTGCGCTTCGGCGTGAAGAAGCCGTCCTCGCCGATGCGCCGCTCGGTCGCCTGGCTCCAGCGCGGATGATCGACGTTCGGGTTCACGTTCGAATAAAAGCCGTATTCGTTCGATGCGTACGTGTTCCAGCTCGTCTTCGGCTGCTTGTCGACGAAGCGGATCTTCACGAGCGACTTCGCGCTCTTGAAGCCGTACTTCCACGGCACGACGATGCGCACCGGCGCGCCGTTCTGGTTCGGCAGCACCTGCCCGTAGACGCCCATCGCCAGCAGCGTCAGCGGATTCATCGCCTCGTCCATCCGCAACCCTTCCGAGTATGGCCAGTCGAGCACGGGCGTCGAGAGGCCCGGCATCTGCGACGGATCGGCCAGCGTGATGAACTGCACGTATTTTGCGTTGCCAGTCGGCTGCACGCGCTTGATCAGCTCGGACAGCGGCACGCCGATCCACGGGATCACCATCGACCACCCTTCGACGCAGCGCAGCCGGTACACGCGCTCCTCGAGCGGTGCGAGCTTCAGCAGTTCGTCGAGATCGAACACCTTCGGGTGCTGCACCTCACCCTCGACGCTCACGCGCCACGGGCGCGGCCGCAGCGTGCCGGCGTTCTGCGCCGGGTCGCTCTTGTCGGTGCCGAATTCGTAGAAGTTGTTGTAGGACGTGATGTCCTTGAACGGCGTCACCTTGTCGGCCGCGACGAACTTCGGGTTCGTTCTCGCCGCGAGCTTCGCCGCCCGCGCATCGGGCGACGCATATGCGGCAAATGCCGCGCCGCTGCCGCCGAGCAGCCCGCCCGCCGCCGCGAGGCCGGCCGCCTGCAAGACGCGCCGCCGGTTCTCGAACACCGCGCGCGGCGTGATCTCGCTGTGCGCGATATCACCGCCGGTCAGTACGTTCCGCAAAGGGCGTTTGATCCACATCGTGCTGGTCCTCCTGCATGCGCCGCGCGCACGCTTCATGAGCGTTCGACCCGACCCGCCATGCGCCGTTCGACGCCCGGATCGCCCGCCCGTTACAAAAGAAAACCGCCGGGCACGCAGTGCGCCGGCGGTCTTATAGTCGGACGAGCGGCCGAAATCTTACAGCTTGCCGTAGCTGTGCAGCCCGGACAGGAACATGTTGACGCCGAGGAACGCGAACGTCGTCACGAGCAGGCCCGTGAGTGCCCACCAGGCCGCAACCGCGCCGCGCAGGCCCTTCATCAGCCGCATGTGCAGCCACGCCGCGTAGTTCAGCCACACGATCAGCGCCCAGGTTTCCTTCGGATCCCAGCTCCAGTAGCCGCCCCATGCCTCGGCCGCCCACAGCGCGCCGAGGATCGTCGCGATCGTGAAGAACGCGAAACCGACCGCGATCGACTTGTACATCACGTCGTCGAGCACCTCCAGCGTCGGCAGGCGATCGGCGAGCACGCCGCGCTCCTTCATCAGGTACGCGAGCGACACCATCGCCGACAGCGCGAAGCTGCCGTAGCCGATGAAGTTCGCCGGCACGTGGATCTTCATCCACCAGCTCTGCAGCGCAGGCACGAGCGGCTGGATCTGCTGCGCATCGCGCGCGACCGAGTACCACATCAGGAAGCCGACCGCCGCGCTGATGACCAGCAGAACGAACGCGCCGAGCGAGCGCGTGCCGTAATGGCCCTCGTAATACAGATAGAGCAGCGCGGTGATCAGGCTGAACAGGACGAACACCTCGTAGAGGTTCGATACGGGGATATGCCCGACGTCGGCGCCGATCAGGTAGGACTCGTACCAGCGCACCATCAGCCCCGTGAAGCCCATCAGCACGGCGACCCACGTGAGCTTCTGGCCGATCGCGGCGCCGGTTTCCGAGCGCGCGAGCAAGCCGATCCAGTAGAAGACCGTCGCGAGCACGAACAGCGCGCTCATCCACAGGATCGCCGACTGGCTCGACAGGAAGTACTTGAGGAAGAACGCCGCATCGGCGCGCGCGAGATCGCCCTGGTAGATCTGGATCGACAGCAGCGACAGCACGGCGATCGACGCCATCATCAGCCGCGCCGGCTTCCAGCGCCAGCCGAGCGCGATGAGCGCCGGCACGGTGCCGATCATCACCGCCTTGTCGTAGTAATCCATGTGCGCGTTGTAGTGCACGAGCGCGTAGCCCGCGCCCACCACGAGCGCCAGTGCGAACAGCCAGTCGATCAGCGACAGGCGCGCGAGGAACGGACGATCGTCGAACAGCGGCGCCGAAACCGGGGCCTGGGCCGACGCCCGGGGGGAAGAGGAAACTTGCGTGAGATCCATGATGTTACCGGGTGGAATTCTCGGAATCGGAACCGCCGCCGGCAGGCGGGCGGACCGTCGATGCCGCACCGGCGGGCGCGGCGTCGCGAGGTGCGGCGCGCAAGGCGGCGCCGGCCGCGTCGCGCGTCTGCACGAATTCTTTCTCGAAATCGAAGGTCTTGCGGGCCGTGGACATCGCCATCACCACGTCGACACCCGAACCGGCATCCTTGAGCCAGAACCAGAGGCGCCGTTCGCGCACGTAGAACATCGAGAAGATGCCGGCGACCAGCAGCAGGCTGCCAAGATACACCAGATTCTTGCCAGGTGCGCGCGTCAACTGAAATACCGAAGCTTGCACCTGCTTGAATGAGTCAAGCTGCAGATAGACGGGCGATCCATACAGAAAGCTGTCGGATAGCGCATTGATCGCGTTCTGCACGAAGCGGATCGTGTCGGTGCCCTGCTGGGCGGCCGGCTGGCCGGCGCGCTCGCGCGAGATCTGCCAGACCTCCCACATCGAGCCCTCGAGCATCCGCAGCAGCAGGCTCGCAGCCTTCTCCTGCTCGGCCTTCGGCACCGAGCGGTCGATGAACGTCGCCACGGCCTGGAAGCCGCCGATCGGTTGGCCGTCCGCGCCGCGGCCGCCACTGTCGTCGCTCGCAGCAAACAGGGTCAGCACCTTGGATGCGCTGTCCTGCAGGCGGGCGCGCAGCGATGCGTCGGCGCCCGGCAGCGAACGCTGCGCGAAGCGCGCAGCGGCTTCGGTGCGCACGGCCGGATCCTCGAGCGCGGCGCGCAGGTGCATCCATTCGCCGATCGAATCCTGGCTGTCGGCCGGAATCCGCATGTAGCGGAACGGATCGTTCGGGCTCGCGCGCACGCCGGCGAGGAACACGCGCTCGCCGTTCATGTCGACGGGCAGCATGTAGTTGTTGAATTCGCGCGCCTGGCCGTCCTTGCCGCGGATCTTGTACTGCACGGACGGGCCGATGTTGTGGAGCTGCATCGGCTTCGACGTCTTCGCGCCGGAGCCGAGCCGTTCGTCGAACGCTTCTTTGAGCGACGCCGTCTTCGCGACGCCGCGCACGTCCAGCTTGCCGTTCGCGTCGGCCATGTTCTCGACGTTGATCGCGCGGAAATCGGCGAACTCGATCGTGTCGCCGTCGGCGCCCGGCATCTGCAGCGGCGCCGAACTGCCGATCGTGCCCTGCACGGCGAAGGCCTTCGCGTTGCCGCCCGTCATCGGGTAAGCCGTCATCTGCATCTGCGAGCCGCCGTCCTGGAAGCTCGACTGGTAGATCGACACGCCCTTGTACGTGAACGGCTTGTTGACCTCGACGCGCGCCGGGATCTTCTGGCCGGTCTCGCGATCGATCACGACGATATCGCTCGCGAACAGCTTCGGCATGCCCGTCGTGTAGTAGTCGACGATGAACTTGTTGAGCTGGATCGAGAACGGCAGGTCCTGGATCAGCGAGCCGCTCGGCTGGTTCAGGATCGCGGTCGACACGAACTGGCCCTCGGGCACCCACGCATAGCCGCGGAAGGTCGGGTTCGACGCGGACAGGCGATGGTCGGGCGAGATCTCGCTGATCGTCGCGCTCGTGTTGACCGGGCTCTTGCCGAACATCCACATCTGGAATTTGATCGGCAGGTTGCTGTCGAGCAGGCCGCCGATACAGATCACGACGATCGCGAGGTGGGCGGAGATGTAACCCCACTTGGTCATCGCACCGCGCTTCGCGGAGATCAGCGTCGCGCCGTCGGTTTCACGCACGACGTGCTTGTAGCCGGCCTTGGTGACGAACGTGGCGAGCGTCGCCGCAACGGTCGCGCGCGTGCCGGAAGCCGAGTATTCGGCCTTGTGGTGGAACGCGCGCAGGCTGCCTTCGCGGACCTTGTCCTTCCAGCTCTTCGCATCGGCGAGCATCTTCGGCGCGTTGCGGATCACGCACAGCGAGACCGACACGACGAGGAAGATCAGGATCAGCATGAACCACCACGCGCTGTACACGTTGTACAGGCCGAGCGAGCGGAAGATGTCCGCCCAGAACGGCCCGAACTGGTTCACGTAGTTCGGATACGGATCGTCCTGGGTCAGGACCGTGCCGATGATGCTCGCGATCGACAGCACCACCAGCAGCGCAATCGCGAAGCGCATCGAGCTCAGCAGCTCGACCGCGCGCTTCGGCGCACCCTGACCCGACTTCGACTGCAACCCCGACGTGGTAACGCTCATTCAAACTCCGACTAAGGGGAAACAGCCCCCACGCTCACTATGTTCGCTGCCCCCCAAGGGGGCGGTCAGCACTCTTGGGGCGGCCCGGCGAGTGCTGACAAAAAAGGGCGAGGCAACCGCAATGGCGCGGCGCCCCACCCTTTTCTTGTTCTGACTCCGGCCGCCCTTCGGGCGCCCGGTCATTCCATTCGCGACTGGCCGCTCAACGCAGGCCCGCGATGTAATCCGCGACGGCCTTGATCTCGTTGTCCGACAGGCGCGTCGCGATCTGCTGCATCGCCTCGTTGTTGCTGCGCGCGCCGGCACCCTGCTGGAACGCGGTCAACTGCGCGACCGTGTAATCGGCCCACTGCCCCGACAGACGCGGGTACTGGACCGGGATCCCCTGGCCTGTCGGCCCGTGGCAGCTCGCGCAGGCGGGCACGCCCTTCTCCGCGATGCCGCCGCGATAGATCTTCTGGCCGATCGGCACGGTCGCCGCATCGCGTGCGGTACCGAGCTTCGTCGTCTGCGACCCGTAGTACGCGGCGACGTTGCGCATGTCGTCCGCGCTCAGCGCGCTCGCGAATCCGACCATCACCGCGTTGGTACGCACCGGCCCCTTCGCGCCCGGCTGCGTCTTGAAGTCGTTCAACTGCTTGACCAGATATTCGGGATGCTGGCCGGCAAGCTTCGGGAAACTGCCCGACGCGCTATTGCCGTCGGCACCGTGACACGACGCGCAGACTTGCCCGGCAATCGCCTTGCCGCGGTCGAGATCCGGCTTTGCCGCATCCGCCGCGTTTGCCTCCGCTACGAAACCTACGAACCCTGCTGCAACCTGAAGCACCATCAGAGACTTGCACAGTCGATTCATTCGCACACCCTGTTTCGTCTTGTGGGAATTTGAGGTTCTGCAAAAAACGACGGCGACCAGTCTACCGCAGAAGCCACATAAAAGCGCGAGGCAGGCGCCCGGTGGCCTTCGGTAAAACCGTCGTATTGTACAATATCGTGTTGAAAGCTCCCGCGCCTATCGGGGCTACCCCGCCTCCACCAAGCGGCTCGCGCCGCCCGTCCTTCCGGTTCCCATGGCCTTTCTGCTCCATCAAGCCCGCTTCTACACGACCGTCAACCATCTGCGCGACCTGCCGCCGACGGTACAGCCGGAAATCGCGTTCGCGGGCCGCTCGAATGCCGGCAAGTCGACGGCGATCAACGTGCTGTGCAACCAGAAGCGGCTGGCCTTCGCATCGAAGACGCCCGGCCGCACGCAGCATATCAACTACTTCTCCGTCGGCCCGGCCGCCGAGCCCGTCGCGAACCTCGTCGACCTGCCCGGCTACGGCTACGCGGAAGTGCCGGGCGCCGCGAAGGCGCACTGGGAAATGCTGCTGTCGTCCTACCTCGCGACCCGCTCGCAGCTCTGCGGCCTGATCCTGATGATGGATTCGCGCCGCCCGCTGACCGACCTCGATCGCCGCATGATCGAGTGGTTCACGCCGACCGGCAAGCCGATCCACACGCTGCTGACGAAGTGCGACAAATTGACGCGGCAGGAAAGCATCAACGCGCTGCGGACCACGCAAAAGGGGCTGGATGCGTATCGCGACCAGGGCGTCCAGGGCAAGCTGACGGTCCAGTTGTTCTCCGCGCTGAAGCGCACGGGGCTCGACGACGCGCATGAGCTGATCGAGAGCTGGTTGCGACCGTCCGTCGCCGACGAAAAAAGCGAGCCTGTAGCACAATGATCGGGCAACGCGCGGCCGGGATCGGCGGCGCGCACCTGACGGCGCCTGCGGATTCGGCCGGCTCATAAAAAAACCCGCCGTTTAACGGCGGGTCAAACAGCCTAATCGAAAAACGACAGGCACCCGCTCAGGGAGGAGAAGCGGGGAGCTGCACGCGACGCGTGCCGCTCGATCGCTATCATATACCAACGCTCCCGAAAATGACCTAAGGGTTCCGTAAGGTCCTTACTACCCTGATTTCTGCCCAATCGCCATGAGCTTCCATCCGCTTCATCGTCCGCGCCGGATGCGCCGCGACGACTTCTCCCGGCGCCTGATGCGCGAAAACCGCCTGACCACCGACGATCTGATCTATCCGGTGTTCGTCGTCGAAGGCACCAACGAACGGCAGCCGGTGCCGTCGATGCCCGGCGTCGAGCGCGTGTCCGTCGATCTGCTGATGCATGTCGCCGAGCAATGCGTCGAACTCGGCGTGCCCGTGCTGTCGCTGTTCCCGGCCATCGAACCGTCGCTGAAAACGCCTGACGGCCGCGAGGCAGCCAATCCGGAAGGCCTGATCCCGCGGGCGGTGCGCGAGCTGAAGAAGCGCTTCCCCGAACTCGGCGTGCTGACCGACGTCGCACTCGATCCGTACACGAGCCATGGCCAGGACGGCGTGCTCGACGAGAACGGCTACGTGATCAACGACGACACGATCGAGATCCTGGTCGATCAGGCACGCGCCCAAGCCGAAGCCGGTGTCGACATCGTCGCGCCGTCGGACATGATGGACGGGCGCATCGGCGCAGTCCGCGAGATGCTGGAAAGCGACGGCCACATCCATACGCGCATCATGGCCTACTCAGCGAAGTTCGCGTCGGCGTTCTACGGCCCGTTCCGCGACGCGGTCGGCTCGGCGTCCAATCTGGGCAAGGGCAACAAGATGACCTACCAGATGGATCCGGCGAACAGCGATGAAGCGCTGCGCGAAGTGCGCCTCGACATCGACGAAGGCGCCGACATGGTGATGGTCAAGCCCGGCATGCCGTACCTCGACATCGTGCGCCGCGTGAAAGACGAGTTCCGCTTCCCGACCTACGTGTACCAGGTGAGCGGCGAATACGCGATGCTGAAGGCCGCCGCGATGAACGGCTGGCTCGACCACGACAAGGTCGTGCTCGAATCGCTGCTCGCGTTCAAACGTGCGGGCGCCGACGGCGTGCTCACGTACTTCGCACTCGATGCCGCGCGTCTGCTGAAAGCGCAACGCTGATCGCGCGCCGGCGGGCGAAAAGAAAAACGGCGGGACACCTCGGTGTTCCGCCGTTTTTTGTTTGCCGCCGATCGAGGCCGCGTATCGACGTCGAGTCGTCAGTTCATGCCGCGCGAGCGCTCCGGTACGCCACCGGCACGCACGCGGCAGACACCGTCATACCGTCGGGACAGCGGCCCGATCGAGGCTGCGCAGGAACGTCTCGGCCGACTGATAACCGACCACGCGCCCGATTTCGTTGCCGCTTCGATCGAAGAAGATGATGCCCGGCGGCCCGAACAGGTTGAAGCGCTTGAGCAGCGCCTGGTCGTCCGGGTTGTTCGCGGTGACGTCCGCGCGCACGAGGTGAAGCTGCGCGAGCCGCGCCTGCACGCGCGGGTCGGTAAACGTCAGATGCTCCATCTCCTTGCAGCTCACGCACCAGTCCGCATAGAAGTCGAGCATCACGGGCTGGCCCGACGTCTTCAGCAGCGTGTCGAGTTCCGCACTGGAGCGCACCGATGCGAACGCGGGCCCGTCCTGCGCGGCAGCCGTGCCGGCCGCCGCCGCGGCACCGCCCGACGCAACCGTGCGCGCCGCTAGCACGGCCAGCGGCTTGACGGGATCGTTCGATCCCGCAGCCAGGCCGACGAGCAGCGTTGCCGCCCAGATTGCGAGCGCGGCGCCCACACCGCGGCCCAGGCGGCGCCAGATCGACGCGGCGCCAGCGTTCGGCGTGAACAACCCGAGCGCCGCGGCCGCGATGAGCAGCCACAACGCGGCGAGCACCATCTTCAGACCGCCCGCGAGCACCGGCCACACGATCCATAGCGCGGCCGCGAGCAGCACGATGCCGAAGAACACCTTCACGCCATCCATCCATGCGCCCGCACGCGGCAGCACCGTTCCGGCGCCGACGCCGACGACGAGCAGCGGCACGCCGAGCCCCAGCCCCATCGCGAACAGCGCCGCACCGCCGAGCAGCGCATTGCCGGTATGTGCGATGAAGGCGAGCACCGCGAACAGCGGCGCCGTCATGCATGCGCCGACGACCAGCGCCGACAATGCGCCCATCGCCGCGACCGCGATGAAGTGGCCGCCCTGGCGCGCGCTCGATTGCTCGGCCGCGCCGTTCTGCCAGCGCTCGGGAAGCGCAATGTCCTTGCCCGAAATCAGCGATACGGCGAATGCGGTAAGCAGCACGCCGAACGCACCGAGCACCCATGGGTTCTGCAGCCACGCGCCGAGACTCTGGCCGACCAGCGCCGCGACGATGCCGAGCACCGTATAGACCAGCGCCATGCCGACCACGTAGGTCAGCGACAGCGCGAAGCCGCGTGCATGCGTCGCGCGCGTGCCCTGGCCAATGATGATCGCGGACACGATCGGAATCATCGGATACGAACAGGGCAGGAGGCTCAGCACGACGCCCGCGACGAAGTACAACGCGACGATCGTGAAGAACCCGTGCCCTTCGAGCAGCGACTGCGCGAAATCGGCGCTCGTGACCTTGTCGAACCAACTGCCCTCGGCAGCCGCTTGGCCGGACGACGATCCGGCAGCGCCGAGCGCGGCGCCGCCGACTTTCACGACGTGCTCCGCCGGCGGATAGCAGATCCCTTCGTCCGCGCACCCCTGCGACGTCACTGCGAGCTCGAACGGCCCCGACGCCTGCTTGACCGGCACGTGCACCACGACTTCATCACGATAGGTCTCGACGTTCTTCTGGAACGTCTGGTCGAACTTCACGTGGCCGGCCGGCAATTGCGGCTCGCCGAGCGTCGCCTGCCCGCTCTTCACCGCGAACGCGAACCGCTCGCGATACAGGTAATAGCCATTGGCGACCTTGAAGCGGACGTCCACCTGCCCCGGCGATTCGCTCGCGCTGAACTTGAACGCAACCGACGGATCGAGGAAATCGTCGGCCGCGCGCGCGACGGACAGGCCGCCCAGCACGAGCACGAACGACAACAAGACTGCAAGAAACCGCAGCGCGCGCACGCGCACGGGAAGCGCCATACCGTTAAACATGAAATAGACGTTGAGTTTCGCTGGTCACCCACTGACCGTACGCGGCCGACGCCGTCGCCTGCCACGAGACGATTTCGGGCGTCTCGTAAGGATGATGCGCGAGAATAAATCGCTCCAGTTCGAGCGCCCGCATGGGGCTCGTCTTGAACAGCAACTGGATCTCGTCGGCCGTTTCGACCTTGCCCTGCCAGTGATAGCGCGACCTGATCGTACCGAGCTCCGACACGCACGCGGCAAGCCGCGCGTCGAGCACGCCGTCGGCGAGCGCGGTGGCCGTCGCCGCATCGGGCACCGTCGTCAGCATCAGCACCACGATCATCTGCGCCTCCTGGCTGGTCTACCGGCTCCTGCCGACGTGCATTTTGCCCCCCAGGGCCCGCGCCGGATTGCTAATATCGTAACGCAGCCCGCGCAACGCTGCCCGCGCCCGCCTGCGACAATCGATCGCAGCCGGCATCTCAAAAACAAAAAGGGCCAAGCTATCGCTCGGCCCCTTTCAGATACTGCTGCGTACCGGAAGCTTATTCAGCTTCTTGCACGTTTTCCGTTTCGTCGACTTCCGGACGGTCGAGCAGCTCGACCAGTGCCATCGGCGCGTTGTCGCCAACGCGGAAGCCGAACTTCAGCACGCGCAGGTAGCCGCCCGGACGGTTCGCGAAACGCGGACCGAGCACGTCGAACAGCTTCGCCACCGAGTCACGATCGCGCAGGCGGTTGAACGCCAGGCGACGGTTTGCCAGCGACGGCTTCTTGCCGAGCGTGATCAGCGGCTCGACGACTTTACGGAGTTCCTTCGCCTTCGGCAGCGTCGTCTTGATGACTTCGTGCTCGATCAGCGAGTTGGACATGTTACGGAGCATAGCCAGACGGTGGCTGCTCGTGCGGTTCAGTTTCCGCAGACCATGACGATGGCGCATTTCAGTTTCCTTGATTCAAAGTTTTGATCCAGCTCTTCTATCGCACCTCGAAGGGTGCACGGGCCGGTAGCGAAAAAAGCAAGATGCGGATTTTAAAGGAAAATCCGCATCTTTGCCAACTGCAGCAACAACCGGGCTTACTTGTCGAGACCAGCCGGCGGCCAGTTCTCGAGCTTCATGCCCAGCGTGAGACCGCGCGAAGCGAGCACTTCCTTGATCTCGTTGAGCGACTTGCGACCGAGGTTCGGCGTCTTCAGCAGCTCGTTTTCCGTGCGCTGAATCAGGTCGCCGATGTAGTAGATGTTCTCGGCCTTCAGGCAGTTCGCCGAACGAACCGTCAGCTCGAGATCGTCCACCGGACGCAGCAGGATCGGATCGATCTGCGGCGCACGCGACGGTGCCTCGGCAGCCGTTTCCGTGCCTTCCAGCGCCGCGAACACGGACAACTGGTCGACCAGGATGCGGGCCGATTGACGGATCGCTTCTTCCGGCGTGATCACACCGCTCGTCTCGATGTTCATCACGAGCTTGTCGAGGTCGGTACGCTGCTCGACACGTGCGCTTTCGACCGCGTAGCTCACGCGGCGAACCGGCGAGAACGATGCGTCGAGGACGATGCGGCCGATGATCTTGGCCGTGTCTTCGCCGTAGCGACGGACGTTACCGGGCACGTAGCCGCGACCCTTCTCGATCTTGATCTGAACGTCGAGCTTGCCGCCCTTCGACAGGTGCGCGATCACGTGATTCGGGTTGATGACTTCGCAATCGTGAGCCAGCTCGATATCACCGGCCGTGACGACGCCTTCGCCTTCCTTACGCAGCGTAACCGTCACTTCGTCACGGTTATGCAGCTTGAACACCACACCCTTCAGGTTCAGCAGCAGGTTGACGACGTCTTCCTGCACGCCATCAAGCGTCGAGTACTCGTGCACCACGCCCGCGATCGTGACTTCGGTCGGCGCGTAGCCAACCATCGACGACAGCAGCACGCGGCGAAGCGCATTGCCCAAGGTATGGCCGTAACCGCGCTCGAACGGTTCCATGACCACCCGCGCGTGGTTCTCGCCCAGCGATTCCACGGCGATGATCTTGGGTTTCAGCAAACTGGTTTGCATGGGTTTTCCTTTTCAATACCCTCGGCTCGTTACACCGATAAGGCTGACCGGTAACAACCAGAAAATAAACAGCCGAGGCCCCTCCTTGCGTAACGCAATCGGGGTACCTCGGCCGTCAATCGGATTAACGCGAATACAATTCGACGATCAGGCTTTCGTTGATGTCGCCTGCGATCTCAACGCGTTCCGGCATTTGCTTGAACGTGCCTTCGAACTTCTTCGCATCGACTGCAACCCAGCTCGGCATGCCGCCTTGCTCGGCCAGCGACAGCGCTTCGACGATACGCGCCTGCTTCTTCGCCTTTTCGCGGATCGCAACGACGTCACCCGCCTTCACTTGCTGCGACGGGACGTTCGCGACGACGCCGTTCACCGTGATCGACTTGTGGCTCACGAGCTGACGCGCTTCAGCGCGGGTCGAGCCGAAGCCCATGCGATACACGACGTTGTCGAGGCGCGACTCGAGCAGTTGCAGCAGGTTTTCACCGGTGTTGCCCTTGCGGCGATCGGCTTCGGCGAAGTAGCGGCGGAACTGACGCTCCAGCACGCCGTAGATACGCTTGACCTTCTGCTTTTCGCGCAGCTGCGTACCGTAGTCGGACGTACGTGCGCCCGAGGTACGACCGTGCTGACCCGGCTTGCTGTCGAGCTTGCACTTGTCAGCAAGCGAGCGGCGCGCGCTCTTCAGGAACAGGTCGGTGCCTTCACGGCGGGACAGCTTGGCTTTGGGGCCGATATAACGTGCCACTTTGCATTCCTTTATCAATCAGTCACGCGGATCGAAATCCGCGCTAGTCCGCTCCCTTTGGGGCGAACGGTGGGCTTAGTCAATCAAAAAAGCAACGCCCGTCGACGCTACGCGGCGACAGGCAATGCGCCAGCACGAACGTGCCAGCACATTCTTAGATACGACGACGCTTCGGCGGGCGGCAGCCGTTGTGCGGAATCGGGGTGACGTCCGAAATCGCGGTGATCTTGATGCCGAGGCCGTGCAGTGCGCGCACTGCCGACTCACGACCCGGGCCCGGGCCCTTGATCCGCACTTCCAGATTCTTCACGCCGTATTCCATCGCGACGCGGCCAGCCGACTCGGCTGCGACCTGGGCAGCGAACGGCGTCGATTTGCGCGAGCCCTTGAAGCCCTGGCCGCCCGACGTCGCCCATGCCAGTGCGTTGCCTTGGCGATCGGTGATCGTGATGATCGTGTTGTTGAACGACGCGTGGACGTGAACCACACCTTCAGCGACGTTCTTCTTAACCTTCTTGCGAACGCGTTGCGCCGCGGTGTTCGAAGCCTTAGCCATTACGTTTTCCTGTAACTGTCAGTTCCGCTTACTTCTTCAGCGCTTGCGCTGCACGACGCGGACCCTTGCGGGTACGTGCGTTCGTACGCGTACGCTGACCGCGCATCGGCAGGCCCTTGCGATGACGGACGCCACGGTAGCAACCGAGGTCCATCAGGCGCTTGATGTTCATCGTCACTTCACGGCGCAGATCGCCTTCGACGACAAACTTGCCCACTTCTTCACGCAGCTTTTCGAGATCTGCGTCGGTCAGGTCCTTGACCTTCTTCGAGAATTCCACGCCAGCTGCCGCGCAGATGCTGCGCGAGCGCGTGCGGCCGACACCGAAGATTGCCGTCAGGCCAATCTCGGTATGCTGGTGATTCGGGATGTTAACCCCTGCGATACGAGCCATTGTTTTTCCTCAAACAAAAAGCGCAAACAAACGCGCGGTCAGCCTTGGCGCTGCTTGTGGCGCGGATCCGAGCTGCAGATCACGCGAACGACGCCCTTGCGCTTGATGATCTTGCAATTGCGGCAAATGCGCTTAACCGATGCCATCACTTTCATGATAATACCCTTTTTTCAAATCACTTCGCCCGGAACACGATCCGCGCACGAGACAGATCGTAAGGCGTCAATTCAACCGTCACCTTGTCGCCGGGCAGAATGCGGATGTAGTGCATCCGCA